>JBDNAG010000120.1:0-11762 GCA_039768565.1 Akkermansiaceae bacterium
CTGAACTAGCTCACACGGCGCAAAAATCGAAGCCAAGCTCATGGGCACCGAAGACAAGACCACCTTCGTCTTCATCACCAGCGCCGGCAAGACCCTCCGTGTCACCGGAGACAAGCTCTCCTTCACCTCGCTGAACGACGCCAAAGAACTATCCGGCCTCGACAACTAAGCTCTCAAGCTTTCAACCACTCAAAAGCCTGTCTGCCAGATCGCAGACGGGCTTTTTTATACCCCTAGCAAAATTGCAGAACCTCTTAGAAGCCTTATCAGACCTAAGATACCTCACCACCTTTTGCCTTTTTCGCCGCACTCCTTGCGGAAGCCTCTACTCTGGCATAAATCGTGTTAGTCCTATTCCAGTGAAAACAATCGATCTCTCCCACCTCGGCATCGAAGCTAAAAATATCGTCCGTAATCCCGCCGCTTCCCGGCTCTACATGGACGCGATTCGTTACGAACCTTCCACCAGCCTTTCCGCCTTCGGAGCCCTCATCGCCTACTCCGGCGAAAAAACTGGCCGCTCTCCCAGCGATAAGCGCATCACAGAAAACGCCGCCTCCAAAGACCACGTCTGGTGGGGCGACATCAATATGCCCATCGGCGAGCACACCTTCGAAATCAACCGCGAGCGCGCCAAGGACTACCTCAATACCCGCGAGCAAATTTACGTCATCGACGCCTTCGCTGGTTGGGATCCCGAGAACCGCATCAAGGTCCGCGTCATCTGCACCCGCCCTTACCACGCCCTCTTCATGCAAATCATGCTCATCAATCCTTCCAAGGAAGAATTAGCCGACTTCGGCGAGCCTGATTTCACTATTTACAATGCCGGCCAATTCCCTGCCAACCGCCTCACCGAAGGCATGACCTCCAAGACCTCCATCGACGTCTGCTTTGAGGAAAAGGAAATGGTCATCCTCGGCACCGAATACGCAGGCGAGATGAAAAAGGGAGTCTTCACCCTGATGCACTACCTCATGCCGATGAAGGGCCATCTCTCTATGCACTGCTCTGCCACCGCTTGTCCCGAGACCAATCGCTCGGCCATCCTGTTCGGTCTTTCCGGCACTGGTAAAACCACTCTCTCCGCTGATCCCACCCGCATGCTCGTCGGTGACGACGAGCACGTATGGACCGATACCGGTGTCTTCAACATTGAAGGCGGATGCTACGCCAAAGCTATCGATCTTTCCAAAGAAACCGAACCCGATATTTACAACGCGCTCCACTATGGTGCCGTCCTCGAAAACGTGGTTCACGACGAGGACTACAATGTCGATTTCCACGACACCTCGCTCACCCAGAACACTCGTGGCGCTTATCCTATCGAGTTCATCGACAACGCCCTCGTCCCCTGCATTGCCGGACACCCGACCGATATCATCTTCCTCACCTGTGACGCCTTCGGCGTTCTTCCTCCAGTCGCAAAACTCAGCGAAGAACAGGCCATGTATCATTTTATCTCCGGTTACACCGCCAAGGTCGCAGGCACCGAGATGGGCGTCACCGAACCAACCGCAACCTTCTCGGCTTGCTTCGGCGCGCCTTTCCTCGTCCTCCACCCGTCACGCTACGCCGAGCTCCTCGCCAAGAAAATGAAGGATCACAAGGTCAACGTCTGGCTCGTCAATACAGGCTGGATCAAGGGCGAATACGGTTCCGGCGAACGAATCAAACTCAAGTATTCCCGCGCTATTGTGGAAGCGATTTACAATGGCAAACTCGCGCAAGCCCCCGTCGCGGCAGATCCTCTCTTCGGCTTCGATACCGTGACCGAAGTGCCAGAAGTTCCCTCAGGCATCCTTGTCCCCCGCAACAGCTGGGAAGACCAAGCCGCCTTCGATACCAGCGCCCGCAGTCTCGCAGACCTCTTCCTCGCCAACTTTAAGAACTACGAAGATGGCACCGGCGCCGAGATCATTAGCGGCGGCCCCAAGCCTGCCTAAGTTATTATTCAACGTCTCCGGCGCGTCAGCGCCGGCGGACCAGCAGCATCAGTAAAAACGTGGAAGACTCTGGAATCGGCTGAAGTCAGGATCCGCTGCAGCCCCTTATTCCCAAACTCAGGGAGCAAATCGACAAGGGTTTTCCTAAATCACACTTCCGGGAGGTTTAAGGCTGCGCTCTCAGCTGGCACGCGGGTTTAATCACCCTGACAAAACGAGATTGCGTCCTTTTGACCATGAGAGATCTTATCACCGTCAAAAAAAGCCGACGCCCTCTAGTGATTTAGCGATCTTCGCGATCCCGTTTCATCCGATGGCCTCGACCGGCTTGGCAAGCTTCTGAAGCGATCAGGAGCTCTCTTTTATGTCTCTTCCGTCGACCAAAAACCCAACAACGACCTCGAAGAGCTCATCACCGAATTTTGAAAAAATAAATCGTGCCGGTCGGTTGATACGCCCTCTCAAAAGGCCAGGTCTGTGCCCCAGGAATTACCCGGTGGCAGGAGAGTAAATTGAGGGGGAGAAGCGCATGTAGCCGCAGATCCTCTCCTACTTCTCTTCTCGGGCAGACTTCCACTCTGTCTGGGGCGCAGGTTGCTCATCCCCCGAGACCTCGGTCTGCTCCAGACCCATTCCCACCGCTCGCCCCACACTTTGCAAGGTTCGGACCGGAAGTTGCGTAGCAGAACGAGCCAAGCCACAAGAGCTCATCGCGAGAGCTGCAATCAATAGAGTCGGGAGCAATAACAGTTTCATGGGACCTCTTCAATACTTCCGTCACTACTCTCTCGTCAAACTTACAATCTTGATTGCGAAATCCTAAAAATCTCTCAACCTCCAGTCCCTCGCACATGAAAAGCCTCTTTTTCCTCTTCTTTAGCTCCCTCGTCGCCTCCTCCGCAATTGTAGAGGAGTTCTCCCGACAGCCCTATGTCCAATTAGCCACGGACGACTCCATCCGTGTCGTCTGGCGTTCCCGGACCGAGATGAAGCCCAGGGTCGTATTCGGCACAACGGTCGATAATCTCTCATCGGAAGTCCCCACCGGACAAATCCTCACCCGTAAACACCCGTCACTAGGCGAGGACGAGCCCGTTTTCAAGGACGCACCGGTCGACACCCGCCAATTCGAAGCCACCGTCTCTGGCCTCAAGCCACTCACGAGCTACTACTACGCGATTTATGACGGGGACGAGCGCCTGACCCCGGCAGATACCTCCTATCGTTTTAAGACCAATCCTGTTCCCGGATCAAATACTCCGGTTTACTTCTGGGTCGTCGGCGACTCAGGCACCGGCGGAAAGGCACAGGCCCAAGTCCACACTTCAATGGTCGAGCACACCAAGAAAAACGACCGCCCCATCGATCTCTACCTCCACGTCGGCGACATGGCTTATGGCTCCGGCACCAACAAGGAATTCAGCGACCGCTTCTTCAAAATGTATGAGCCCACCCTTCGCCATACCGTTTGCTGGGGATCCATGGGGAACCATGAAGGACGCACCTCCAAAGGAGAAACCGGCATCGGACCATTTTACGATGCTTTCGTCAGCCCCACCAAGGCAGAGGCTGGCGGCCTTCCATCCGGCAAAGAAGCCTTCTACTCCTTCGACTGGGGTAAGGTTCACTTTATCTGCCTCGATTCCCACGATCTGGATCGCAAGCCCACCGGCGAGATGGCCCAGTGGCTTAAGGCCGATCTCGAAAAAACCAAAGCGAACTTCCTCATCGCCTTCTTCCACCACCCTCCATATACCAAGGGCTCGCACGATTCCGATCGCGAAGGACAACTCATCGAGATGCGCGAGCACATCATGCCGATCCTCGAAAGCGGTGGCGTGGACCTCGTCTTCACCGGCCACTCCCACATTTATGAGCGCTCCATGCTCATCGACGGAGCCTACCAAACTCCCTCGGTCGCCAAAGGAGTCATCCTCGATGATGGCGACGGCGATCCTGCAGGAGACGGAGCCTACCTCAAAAGCAAAGGCCTGAAGCCCAATAACGGCCACGTATCCATCGTGACCGGTCATGGCGGAACCGGCAACCGACGCTCCGGCACTCATCCCGTCATGCGTAAAATCATCCTCGATCATGGCTCCTGCCTTATCACCATCGCCGATGACACCATCAAGGGCGAGATGCTCAATTCCGATGGGATCATTCGCGACACCTTCGCCATCAAAAAGAGCGGAGACGTCACCCACACCGTCGTCGAAAACCCATGGCAGCCGGAGCCTTGGCGCCGGAACCAGAATAAGCCAGCTACCCCCACTGCCCCTCGCAACGCCACCGCCATCATCGACAAAAATGCAAGCTGGTCTTACCTCGCAGGCTCACATCCATCAGGCAACATTACCGACTGGGCTGCTCCCGGCTACGACATCTCCGACTGGAAAACCGGCAAAGCTGGCTTCGGATACGGCGATAATGATGACACCACCGAAATCAACATGCGGGGCAAATTCACCACGGTTTACGTTCGCAAGGAATTTCACCTTCCCGAAAATGCCAATCTCAACAAATTGGGACTCCATGTTTCTTACGATGACGCCTTCATCGCCTACCTGAATGGCCACGAAGTCCACCGTCAGGGAGTTGACAAGAGACAAGGCAAGGAAGCCGATGGCTTCACCAACCACGACGCCTCGGGCTTCGAATACTTTCCGCTCAAAGGAATCTCAAAAATCCTAAAGCCCGGACAAAAGAACATTCTCGCCATTGAAGGTCACAATGTGAACATCAAGAGTTCCGACTTCTCCCTCCATCCGCGACTTCTCCTCGCGAAGTAATCATGCTCCGCTCGCGTCTTCTTTCGCTCGCACTTATCTTCGCTCCCGCGCTTGCATCGGGGCACAACGATGTCTCCGAGACAATCAAGGCGCTCACCGCGGAGATTAAGAACAAGCCCACTGCGGACCTCTACTACCAACGTGCGACCGAATTTCGCGCGTTAAAGGAGAAGGCCCACGCTATTGAAGACCTTGAATCCGCGCTTCAGCTTGAGCCAGAAAACCGCCGCGCCCTAGTTGCTCTAATCCAGCTTCTTGGACCAACTCCAGTCGGCCTCAAACGCATCAAAGAGTATGAAGGTATCGCCCGGACCAAAGAGGAAAAATTCGAAGCCGGATACCTCTTGGCCTTTCATCACACCAAACTCCAAACCTTCGAAATTGCCCTCTCTCACTGCGAAGCATTGCAGAAAACACGACCGAATGATGACCCTGCGCTCGATCTTCTTCACGCAAAGATTCTGCTCGAACTGAATCGACCGGAAGACGCAACCGTCATCCTTAAAAATTCCTGGAATCGCACGGAATCCATTGTTCTTCGAAACAACTGGATCGATGCAGCTCTCACCGCCGGCCAAACCGAAACCATCCTTCCCATCATCCAGGAAGAGCTCGCCTCCTCCCGTTTCCGTTCATCCTGGCTCATCCGCCGCGCCCGCGCTTTTCTAATTCTCAAGAAAAATGAAGCCGCACAAAGCGACCTCCGTGAAGCTCTCAATGAGATCGCACACCGCATCAATCCCGAACGCCCCGACTATACCCTTATCGCAGACCGTGGCCTCATTCACGCCCTCATGGGGAACAAGAATCCCGCCAAACGCGACCTCGAGACTCTCGAGAAAGCAGGCTACGCTCCGGACGCATTTCGCCTTCTCAGGGACACCCTCGCTATAAACTAGCGACTTGCCTAAAACTTAAGCTTAACATGCGCAGGGAAAACCTGCGCAGGGTCACCCCGCTCAGCAGTCGAAAGGATGAGCGCCTCCATTGAAGGAGTCACCATTCCTTCAAAGCTTTTCTTTCCATTGACTGTAATCGTGACCTCCTGACTAAGGTCAACCAGTTCCCCACTAAGATAAACTCGCAGTGAGATTCCTGAGACATCTTCCCCTTCCTTATCTTTCGCGGTAATCGATACCGTATTGCCCTCCTTGTCCGCCCTGGCTGTCAATTTTAGAGGAAGCGACGGCGGCGACTGATCGAGAGCGAGCCAATACATGCGATCACGATGACGATCGTGTTGCTTTATCACCATCCAATTGAAATCCGTAGGCACCGGCGTCCGGGTGAATTGGTAAATCCAAGCCGGCCCTTCCTTGTAGTCGATGCCATGGCCGCGCCCTTTTTGTTCGTCAAAAAAGAAATTGAATCCGTTGGGCTGCTCTTTTTTAAGCTCTCCCATCTTCTTGAAGTAATTCCGCGCCAAGCCGATTCGATCGAACATCTTATCATTCTCGCCAATGCCGCAACGGAAAGCAACGTGTTGGAGGTTTTCAATCGGAGCATTCCCGATCGGCTCGGCAGCCGCCATCGCGCAGGAACCTGCCCAACGATCAGCCATCAATGAGCCTAACCTGAAAGCAGAATATCCTCCCTCGGAGATTCCCTCCAGATAAATACGATCCGGATTGGCATCGTTGAACAAGATGGCTTGCTGGGTGAGCCGGTCGATAAAGATCTGGTTCCAGCTATAATACCAACGCCCCTGTCTGTCGTCGGCCATCCGCGGAATGATGTAGAGCCCGGGCGATTCCCAGAGCTTGGTCGTGAGCTGCATCTGCGCGAACCACTCCCGCGTGTTAACCTGCCAGGTGTGTGGTCCTTCGGCCTGGGAATTTCCTCCACCTCCATGAAGGCAAAAGAAAACCGGCCACCCTCCTTCCGGCTTCTCTCCCTTCGCAAGCACAACGTAGAGCATCGTCTTGTCTCCAATCTCGATCTTTTGGGGATTGATTTGATTGTCTTTAACCCAACTTTCCATCCCTCCCGGTTCTGCCGGAATGGCCTGATCCCAGCCACGTTTGATCGAACCTTCCCGGTATGATTTCCAAATCGATTGCCGCGCTTTTTTAACCGCATCAAGAGAATTTAATTTAGTATCGGGCACCACCATAGGAAGATCGCCCCGCTTATCTTCAGACTTAGAAAACCATTCGGTAAGACCCTCAACTTCAGAAGCGCTCCCGACTTGGGCCACGAACCCCGCCAAGAGAAATAGCACAACTTTTAGAATTCTCATGATGTCTGTATAAAACCGAACCCCACATCGATTTCCACCTAAATCATTCAACTGGCGATTGTCTTCGTCGACATCGAAAGGATCCTTCCGGAAATCAATCAGCCCAATGACTGATAAGGCTATTTGCTTTCTCAATTCTATCCACTCTTCAACATTTGGAGTCTCCGATTTAATAGCCGGTCAGGCTACTACCGAGAAACGTCGACGTGATCTCTTCACCGCAACCTCCTCAAACACAGAAATCTACGGTAATATTTTTGGCAAGGCCACTCGAATCGGTGGAGCGACGAAAGAACAAAGCCAGTTGCGATTCATTGGCCAGAATTCGGGACGCTTGATCTATCGGCGAGACGCTTGGGATGCCCGCGCAGCAGATAAGGCACGGGGCCGGTTTAAATCCCTCAAAAAAGACTATCCGGCGGAACTCGCGCTACAATTTGGAAAAGCCATACTTTCGTTTGATGGGGTTCCCTCCCTGCCAGGCCACTTTCAGGAAAGAATTAACGAAATTTTTGCGGGTACTCCCAGCCGCCATCGCGAACTCATTCCACCTAAGATGATGGCCCTAACGGGAGAAAAACGTTCAAAAAAGGAGGATAAGCGCAAGGAAGACTGATCGTGCTCAACCTGTTGTATCCATTGGCGACTGCTGCGTTGTAACTAAAGCCCGCTAAACCCATCTCACAAAAATCCCCGGAACCTTTCGGTTCCGGGGATTGTATGATTTATCGCTTTATTCTAAAACTATCTTCCCCGGCCACCACGACCAAAATCACGTGGCGTGGTGATAGACTCCACAGCTTCCTCGGAAAGACCGCTGGAAGAAATCCACTCCTCAGCAGCCGTCCGGTCATTGCGATACCAATCGCGGGCAACATCGACCATGGTCTCCTGCCGAATTCCATCATCGTTAATTGTTTTGGCCCATTCCATGGCACTGCTTGGATCTTCGCGTGAAACCCTGCTGGCATATCCACCCACCGCAGCATCGCGCTCAGGTGATTCCTGCAGACTGGATAAATACTCTCCCGCTGCAGCCGGATCCTGACGTGCCCAACTCTGCATCGCTTCCTCATAAGCTTCCGCCTTCGATTTTCCCGAGAGATTCTCAGCCCAATCCATGACCGCCTTCGGATCTTCGTCAGCCCAATCGTCGGCCAGACGATTCACCGCAGGAGCAGCTGCATCCTCGTCGCCAAATTGTGCAATCCACTCGGCAGCTTCCGCGCGATCTTCATTCATAATTTCCATCGTCACCCGGGCCAGAGCCCCGGTTCTGAGTTCTGGCTCCTTGACGGTGTCAACCCAGCTTTTGGCCTGATCCAGTCCCTGCTCGAGTATCTCATCAGTGACCATCGCCATGTAAAATCCTTTAGTCCGATCGCCATCCTCGCTGTCGGGAAGCGCTTTCACGAAGCTCATGGCTTCATCCACTCCGTTCACCAACATGCCCTGAAGCACTCCGAAAGCCGCTCCACGCTGCTCACGCTCGTCCTCGATGCCACTCACGTAGGCCGAAGCTGCCGCACCATCCACCGTTGCCCAACCAGCGAGCACTCCAGAAAGAGCGCCAGGTCCTCGACCGCCGCGGCCACCACGGCCACGGTCATCACCACCCTCCTCGCCTTCTTCAGCCGAGATTTCCTTCAATGCCGCAATTGCTCCGGCTCCGTCAATCCGACCCCAAGCATTCGCCAAAAGTCTGATTTGGTCATCACCACCCCGACCAAACGGTCCTCCACGACGTCCCTCACGAAGCGCTAAATAAGCGTCTTTTGCATTATCAGGTGTCAAATTTTCCAACAAGGCTGCAAACATCTTCTGTCGCAAAAGAGGATCATTGGTATTTGCAATCTCTTCGATCGCCTTCTTCATATCGTCGCCGGAGATAGATCCATCCACGAGATACCTCGAAATAAATTCGGACTCCGGGCCATCCGAACGAGAACCGCTGCCAGATGGCCTTGAGCCGGCGATCGAGCGGCCCTTGCGATCTGTGGAATCGCTATTGGAGGCTTGGTCTTGATCGTCTCCCGAATCGGGGCGAGCAACCCAACCGAGTCCAAAAGCCGCTGCTGCGGTAAGGGAGAAAAGGGGGATTAGTGTCGAATTTTTCATAAACAGTCTAATATTTGCCAAACTCAAACCGAACAAACCTAGAAAAGTTGCACAATCTTTTATCTTTTTGATGTCATTTCCCAAAGCACCCCCCTGGTTTTCGAAGACTCAATAAACGCCGCCGAACCTCCCTCAGGAGCTGGATGAGGCTCCCCGGCCTTCGCTTCGAGCCCGAAATCCTCTAGTTTTTCCATTGCTTCATTGGTATCATCGACCTCCCAGCATAAGTGATGAAGCCCCTCTCCCTTCTCATTCAACTGGGTCATCAGTGGATGATCATCCCGCAAGGGCTGAACTAGCTGCAATTTCACATTACCCATATCCAGATGGGTTAATCGCACTCCAACCTCACCTAATTCCTCACTTACCAATAAGTTCAGGCCAAAAGTGTCTCGGTAAAATCTTAGGGCCTCATTGGTATCTCGAACCAATATCGCAATGTGATCTAGCTTTTTAAACATGGCTGATAATGATCTCAACGGATACTTGTCGCAAGCACCCATGAAAACCCACCACATCGCCGTCCTTCCGGGGGATGGAATAGGCCCAGAGGTCACTGCCGCCGCCGTAAACGTGCTCAAAGCCGCCTGCCCTAATCTCCTGATCTTTTCCGAGCACGCAGTGGGTGCCGGAGAATTTCTTCGCTCCGGCTCACCTCTTCCCGAATCTGCTTTCGAAGCCTGCGAGAAAGCAGACGCTGTCCTCCTCGGCGCGATGGGCCTGCCCTCCGTCCGCTGGCCCGACGGTCGCGAAATGACCCCGCAAATCGACATTCGTGAACGACTCGACCTCTTCGCCGGACCTCGCCCCATCAAACTCCAATCTGATCACGACTCCCCTCTCAAAGACTACATTGCCGGCGAGATCGACTTCACCATTATCCGGGAAAACACCGAAGGCCTCTTCTCAGCCCGTGGTTCAATCCAACCCGAAGATCGTTCTTCAGCCACCGATACCCTTCACCTCACCCGCAAAGGTTGCGAACGCATCTGCCGTTACGCTTTCGAAGAAGCTGTCCGCCGCAACCGCCCCGAGCCCAAAGTCACCCTCGTCGACAAGGCAAACGTCCTTCCCTCCATGGTCTTTTTCCGTGAAATCTTTGACCAGATTTCCGCAGACTTCCCGAGCATCGCGACCGAACATATTTACGTCGATGCCGCGGCCCTCTTTCTGCTTCAGCGTCCTGAATCTTTCGACGTGATCGTCACCGAAAATATGTTTGGAGACATCCTCTCAGATCTCGCAGCCGGCCTCATTGGGGGCATGGGAATGGCCCCATCCGGTGATATTGGTGAAACCTGCGCCGTCTTCCAACCCAGCCACGGCACCGCTCCGGACATCGCGGGACAAGGTAAGGCCAACCCCATTGGAACCATCCTCTCTGCTGCCATGATGCTCGAGTGGCTTGGCGAGATCGAACCAGCCTGCCGGATTGAAAACGCCGTCCAACAAACCCTCGCCAATCCAGAAAACCGCGCCGCCGACCTCCGCGGTAGCAAGTCCACTGAAGAACTCACCAACCTCATCATCTCTCACCTTTAGTGGATTTACTTCATCACCTTCGCCACTGTTTCTTATTACTTCCAGAGGTCTATCATTTCTGCCAAGTGATGCAGTCTAATCCTTATTAAGATCGAAAATGAACCCCCTCCTCTTTCTCCTGCTCTTCGCTTCGCTTTCGGCCCAATCTCTGCCTCTGATCATAGAGAAGGACCTCGGAACCGATTTCCAAAAGCTCACCCTTGAGGGAAACTCCTCCCCTGAATCGAACCATCTTCTCCATTTCAGTCACGATGCCCAAACATGGTTCCCGATTGCCAACTCTCGGGCTCTTCCTTGGCAATATCTTGATCCTGATTCTTCCGCGCTAAGCCGGGGATTCTACCGGGCCACTCAAAATCCCCTCGCTTCAGTTTCTTCACATTCCTCCTGGAAGAATGTTGTCACGCTTCCCGATGATCCCTTTCGCTCCGCCCCTGTCCTTACCGGATTTGGCCAAACTGAAATCCGATGGATCAAATTCTCCATCATTTTAGACAATGCCCCCACGGTCTATTTCCAGAATAGCAATAACTACCAATTTCACTTCAATTTTGCCACCGAACAGCTTGACCCATTTTCCGGAATTTCCCTCAACGACTTCAACGCAACTTCACTCCATCCCCCCGGACAAGAGATCGTATTAGGAGCCCTCCTTTTTTCGCCCTCCCATCAGGAATTCGCCTTCGAATTTGTCGGCCAGGATGCCTACCCACCCGAGATGCTGCGATTCCTCTATCAAATTGCAGACGCGGCCATCGAACGCCCCGATAGCTGGAGCGCATTCTATTTTCCTACTTTTGAACAAGCCGACAACGCCCGGAAAAACTCCGACTACTTCGAGAGTCACAGGATCAAGCTCGGCAGCATTGCCCGCTGGCAGAACTCCGATGCCTGCTACTCATCAGGCTGGGCTCTCGGACGTCTTGTCCTTGTTCCTAGTGAGGAAATCGATGAAGCCTTTCGATCCGGAATACTTTTGCCCACGGACATCCTTATCACCGATGGGATTCCCGCTGAAATTCCTTACGTTGCCGGTGTCATTTCCACCACCCCCGGAACACCAAATTCTCACGTCGCGATTCTCGCCCGCTCTTATGGCGTCCCATTTGTGTATTTATCCAACCA
>JBDNAG010000121.1:0-14106 GCA_039768565.1 Akkermansiaceae bacterium
ACAACAGCTCCAGTGTCTGCCAAGCCATTGAAGAACCGAACCTGTTTATTGGGGAGATTACAGAGGGGATCTTAATCTACCATTCAATTGCGGCAGCGGCCCAGGTCAGGCCTGCTCCAAAAGCGACCATGACGATCTTATCTCCGCGCTTCATTTGACCTTCACGGTGGGCTTCATCGAGGGCGATGGCAATGGCGGCAGCCGAAGTATTGCCGTATTTGTGGAGATTGACGAAGACACGGTCATTTGGGACTGCAAGCCGGGAGGCGATGGCATCGATGATCCTTAGATTTGCCTGATGAGGGATCACGACAGCGATATCATCTGGTTGCAATCCAGCTCGCTCAATGACGAGATTGGCCGAATTTTTCATGCGGGTGACAGCATGTTTGAAGACTTCCTTTCCAAGCATTGCGAGAGTCGCGAGCCCTTCTCCGGCATTATTGATGGTGATCGGGCAGGCTGAACCTCCACCGGGAATGTTGAGAAGATGAGTTTGTTTTCCGTCCGTTCCGATATCGGTGGCAAGAATGCGACCTTCTCCTTCCTTGGAAGCACGTAAAACAGCAGCACCGGCTCCGTCCCCGAAAAGAACACAGGTGGTGCGATCTTCCCAGTTCACGAAGGCGGAGAGTTTTTCGGCTCCGATGATGAGGGCATTTTCAAATGCGCCAGATTCGATCATGCGCTTGGCGATTTTCATCGCATAGAGAAATCCGGAACAAGCCGCCGAAATATCGAAGGCGACTGCTTTGGTAGCTCCAAGTTGTTGCTGGACGTAGCAGGCCGTCGCTGGAGTGAGAGTGTCCGGTGTGATGGTTGCCACGATGATGAGATCGATTTCCTCGGCTTCTATCCCAGCTTGTTTGAGGGCTTTTTCGGCAGCCTTTGATCCGAGGTGGGAAGTCGATTCTCCTTCTGCAGCGATTCGACGCTCCTTGATCCCCGTTCGGGTCACAATCCACTCGTCCGAAGTTTCGACGAATTTTGAGAGGTCATCGTTTGTCAGGATCTTTTCTGGAAGGTAACTGCCTGTTCCTGCGATAGTGACGCCGTGAATCATGAGCGGAGTGAAGTCGAGGAACGCTTGCGCCGCAAGCCTTGAAAAGGAGGTGTTTTAGATTTCTTAAGTCCCTTGCAGGCTTGGAAAAGGCGATTATGATCACAAATGACAGTTGAATGCACGGCACAGAGTTGCAAGGCACCGGATTGGATGAGGGGCGTGCTCAAGTTTGCTGGCTTCTACAACATATTATTCGGGATCTGGGTGATCGGATGGCCGAGTGCCTGGTTCCAAATTTCCGGGATGGAGTTGCCCCGTTATCCTTTTCTCTGGCAATGTGTTGGAATGATCGTTGGAGTCTATGGCGTAGGATATTTGGCGGCTGCTGCCGCTCCTTTGCGGCATTGGCCTATCGTGCTGGTAGGATTTTTGGGTAAGGTTTTTGGGCCGATTGGCTTTGTTTGGGCTACATCACAGGGCGAATTGCCCTGGCAGGCCGGCTGGATGATCGTTTTCAACGACTTGGTTTGGCTGGTTCCATTTGCCATGATTCTATGGGCCGCTGCGTGTCTTAAGGTCGGGCGTCCTGCTGTGGGGCAGCCGATGTCTCTGGACAGAGCGGTGGAGACATTCCGGCTTACTTCTGGGGAGACTTTATTGGAGGCCTCCCAGAAAGATCAACTGGCTATTGTCTTCCTGAGGCACTTTGGGTGCACTTTTACGAGGCAGCTCTTGTTGAATCTTCGCGAAATGCACGAGAGGGCGGAAAAAGAGGGGTCAAGATTGGTCCTCGTTCACATGTTGCAGGAAGGTGAAGAAAAGGAGTTTGTCAAATCCGGTGGAGTTGACCGAATTGCCGATCCCCGTTGCGATCTCTATCGTGCCTTTGGATTGGGCAAAGGGGGATTCTTAGAGCTCTTTGGGCCAAAAGTATGGTATCGCGGTGCGATGGCCTTTTTCCGGGGTTGTGGCGTTGGGATGTTGAAAGGCGATGGGTTGCAGATGCCGGGGGCCTTTCTTTTCGAGAAAGGTGAAATTCTTGAGGAGCAGAGGGCTGAATCGGCCGCTGATCTCCCAAGTGTGGAAGCGCTCTTTGGGGTCCGGAACTAATCTCCATCTAGGAGATTTCCGAGGCCTCCCAGAACAGAGCCTTCACCTTTTCCTGAGGCTCCACGTCCTGCGTTAATTCGATCCGCCATACGCGAGAACGGGAGAGATTGGAGATAAACGGTTCCGTGGCCACGAAGAGTAGCTAAAAAGAGGCCTTCTCCTCCGAAGAACATGCTCTTTAAGTTGCCGGCTCGTTCAATGCCATAGTCGATGGATGGCGAGAAGCCTACGAGACACCCGGTGTCGACACGAAGGGTTTCTCCTTTGAGTTCCTTTTTGATGACGTGACCTCCAGCGTGGATGAACGCCATGCCATCTCCCTGAAGTTTTTGAAGAATAAATCCTTCACCACCAAAGAATCCCACGCCAATCTTCTTATTGAAGGCGATGGAGACCCGTGTGCCATGCGCGGCACACAAGAAAGCATCTTTTTGGCAAAGAAGTTCACCTCCAAATTCAGCCATATCAACAGGGATAATTTTTCCCGGGTAAGGAGCGGCAAATGCGACCCGCCGCTTCCCCGAGGTGCCGCCGTGGGTAAAGTGAGTCATAAAAAGTGACTCTCCGGTAATGGCGCGCTTTCCGACTGAAAGTAGCTTGCCCATCATTCCTTGATTGGGCTCGGAACCATCGCCCATTTTTGCTTCAAAAATGATTTCCTCTTCCAGATAGTTCATAGCGCCAGCTTCCGCGATCACTGTTTCATGCGGGTCCAGTTCGATCTCAACGATTTGCATGTCGCCCCCCATGATCTCATAATCGATCTCGTGGCAGTGTTGGGTAGTTGTGGAGACTGCACCTCCGCCGTGAGGCAGTGGTGGCGGGGGCGTGGCGCTACCGCCATCATTGAATAGTTGAGGCATTAATTCACCGGCAGGGACCCAATCTGCCATTCCGTCGGTCCAGATTCTGGTATGTTGGTTGATTTCACCGGAATTCACCAAGGAGAGAACTTCTTCATCGAGAATTTGTTTCGGGTGGTTTTGCTGGTCAGCGTAATGCCAGGTTTTCATGGCTTGATTCTAAAAATTCGAAGGTCGCCTTGCGAGACCTTTTTAAAAGGAAGCGTGGAGTGGAGAAGGTTGGGAAGCTGGCGCGAATTGATTGTTCCAATCTGAATATTAAGAAGTCGATCAAGGCCATCTGTGTCTCCCAATTTACCAAATATTTTGGCGCATACTAATCGTTGCAGAACTTCACTTGTATAGGTGAGGGAAGTTTCCGTATGCTTTTGCTGTGGTCACCATGAGAAAAACGCGGATCATTTGTACCCTCGGGCCCGCGACCGAGTCTCCGGAAATGTTACGCAAGATGTTGGCCGCAGGAGCAGACGTTTTTCGCTTGAACATGAGTCATGCCCGGCACGATTGGTGTCGTGAAGTGGTTCCCAGAATCCGGGAGGCTTCCCACGAGGTGGGACGGACGGTCGGCGTTTTATTTGATCTGCAGGGACCGTCGATTCGCACTGGAGATGTTGATGGGAAGATCGAGCTGGAAAAAGGTGATCTCGTAGAGTTCCGCAATGAAGGCACGGAGCCGAATCTTGAAAAATCGACGACAGTGAACTACCCCGGATTGATGTCGGATGTGGTAGAAGGGGACGATTTCACTGTGGACAACGGGGAGCTTTTGATGAAGGTCGCGAGAACCGAGGATGATCGCTTGATTTGCAGGGCTGTGACTGCGGGGCATATGGGCTCAAGGCGTCATATTAATTTACCGGGTGTCCGGCTGAAGCTTCCGGCCCTAACTGAGAAGGATAAGGCCGACATTATTCTGGCTGCTGAATGCGAGGCCGATTTTGTGGCGGGATCTTTCGTGCGTGATGCTGAACATGTGCGCGATCTGCGGGCGGCCCTTGAGGCGGAAGACAGTCAGGCCGAGATTGTTTCCAAGTTAGAGGATCAGGAGGCGATTCGTAACCTCGACGAAATTATTCGTGAATCCGATGTAATTATGGTGGCCCGGGGAGATTTGGGAATCGAAGTGCACATTGAGGAGCTTCCTATCATCCAGCGTCGGATTGTGAAGCGATGTCACCAGCTGGGCCGCCGGGTTATCGTGGCAACCCACATGCTCGAATCCATGACGGAAAACCCTACGCCAACGCGTGCCGAGGTTACTGATGTTTCCAATGCCGTCTACGAGGAGGCTGATGCGATCATGCTTTCCGGAGAGACCACTGTTGGTAAGCATCCCATCCGTTGTGTCGAACTTATGGACCGGGTGGCAAGAAGGATCGAACGCTCAGGTGGATTGGGGTACGGTAAAGAAGCGACCCTCAGGACGGAGAAACAAAAAGTGATTCAGGCTGCTTGCGGCCTGGCAGACTCTATTCCGCAGGCCCTTTTGTTGGTTTTTACCCGCTCAGGACTTACGGCGCATCAAACTGCACTTCTGAGGCCGCGCAGTCCGATTTTTGCATTCACCCCACAGTCTTCGCTCTGTTCCAAGTTCACCCTCTCCAGAGGTGTGAGATCGTTTAAAGTGAAATTTGATGATCCGCCCAGAAAGACAATCGCCAATGCAATCACCTTTCTACAGGAGGAGAGGGAGCTTGAAGAAGGAACTCCGATCATCGTGGTTTCGGAAATCCACGGTGAGGGCACCTCAGTCGACGCGATTCTTGTCGAACACGCTTAAATTCTATTATCCTAGGCCGATTGCTGGACTTTGTGAAAAATTTCACAAAGTGTTTGAGGCTTGGCCCTTCAGGGCTATTCTCCCTCCGAAGCCATGACGGAAGAAAATCTTACGGTCTCTCACGCCGCCTACGATTCGAAGATCGAAGGAAACATCATTTTCACGCGACTCGATGCCGCAATCAACTGGATGCGGAAGAATTCGCTTTGGCCAATGCCCATGGGCTTGGCTTGTTGCGCAATCGAGTTGATGGCAACAGCATCTTCCCGATTCGACATTTCCCGTTTTGGAGCAGAGGTGATGCGTTTTTCGCCCCGTCAGGCCGATGTTATGATTGTTGCCGGGACCGTGACCTACAAAATGGCTCTCGCGGTTAAGCGAATTTGGGATCAAATGCCCGAGCCCAAATGGTGTATTGCGATGGGCGCCTGCGCTTCGTCCGGCGGGATGTATCGCAGTTATGCGGTGCTTCAGGGGATCGACCGGCTAATTCCGGTTGATGTCTACATTTCCGGATGCCCGCCACGTCCCGAAGCTCTGATTGAAGGCTTGATGAAGCTTCAGCGTAAAATTGAGGGTGAAGAGTCGCTCAAGGCCCAGAAGCAGGAGCCAGCTAACGCTTAATTCAAATTTTCATGAGTATCGAATCTGACCTCCAGGCTCTCGGGCAAAAGAAGTTCGTCGAGTTCCGCGGCGAGACGACGATTAACGTGGGGCTCTCCGCTCTTTACCCAATCCTCGAGCGCTGCAAAGAGCTCGGTTACGAGATGCTTCTTGATATTTCCAGCCTTGACCACATAGGCGAGGAGCCACGTTTCGAGATGGTTTACGAGCTGGCGACTTTGGATGATTCCAAGCACTTGCGAGTGAAGACCAAGGTTGCTGAGGGTGTGGATGTTCCAACGGCTGTTCCAATTTGGAAGACCGCCAACTGGCACGAGCGCGAGGTTTACGACATGATGGGGATTAAATTCTCCAATCACCCGAATTTAGAGCGAATCCTGATGTGGGAAGGTTTTCCGTATTTCCCACTTCGGAAGGATTTCCCCCTTGCCGGTAAAGAAAGTGAAATGCCGGATGTCGCGTTCAGTGGCGTTGCTCCCCTTGAGGGTGGTCCATTCGTCACAAGCCCAGGATCCACTCGTGAAACAGGCGAGCCGCGGGCGAAGGGCGAAAGCTAGGGATTGCTTTTGGGTCTGAAGTGTTGCGAGCGATCGCGACCATCTTTATTTTTTCAGGATGGATGAACCAACTTTTGGTTTGTCTTTCAGTTAAAAAGGTGTGCGCACTTTTTACTTTTTCGCTGGTGGGACGCGCGAGATGTCAGCTCGCCCCAGAAACATCCCAGATGTGAGACCAGAAAAATAGGAATTGTATTGTTTCAGAAGGTATCTGATTGGAGGCATTGACACTGAGTGACGGAGAGCTATTTTTCGCGCGTTCTAAACCTTACCTATATTCATGAGCGAACCTCAAACACAATCCTTTCAAGCTGAAGTCCGTCAGCTCCTTGATATCGTCATCCACTCTCTTTACACCGATAAGGAGATTTTCGTCCGTGAGCTTATTTCGAATGCCTCGGATTCTCTTGAAAAGCTCCGTCTTAAAGAGCTGACAGAGAAGGGAATCTACCAGGGCGATCTCCCTCTTGAGATCAATATCACGACTGATGAGGAAGCCGGAACCATCACGATCACGGATCATGGAATCGGAATGACTCGCGAAGAATTGACAGATAATCTAGGAACGATTGCTCGTTCCGGGTCCAAGGAGTTTTTGGAAGCACTTAAGGAAAAGGGCGACGCCAATGCCTCGGTGATCGGTCAGTTCGGTGTTGGTTTCTACTCTGCTTTCATGGCTGCCGAGAAGGTCGAGGTTTACACTCACTCCTGGGATGATTCAGCCGAAAGCCTCAAATGGGAAAGTGATGGGCAGAGTGGCTATACTGTCTCTGAAGTTGAAAATGAACAGCGCGGCGCTCGTATTGTCGTTCACCTTAAAGAGGACGAAAAGGACTTTGCCAAGAAGGACACTTTGAAGGGAATCATCGACAAGCATTCCCGTTTTGTTTCTTTTCCTCTGAGCTTGGATGGAGAGCGCATCAACACCGTTGAGGCGATTTGGTTGAAGTCGAAGAACGACATCAAAGAGGAGGACTATAAAGAGTTCTATCAATACTGTGCCCACGCTGTTGACGAGCCCCGCCACACCCTTCACTTCAGTGCCGATGCTCCCATCAACATCAACGCTCTTTTGTTCACTCCGGATGAGAATCACGAGCGCCTTGGCTTCGGCCAGATGAAAGCCGGGGTGTCTCTCTACTGTCGCAAGGTTTTGATTGATGCCGAGCCTCAGGGACTTCTTCCTGAGTGGATGCGATTTGTAAAGGGAGTCGTGGATTCAGAGGATCTCCCTCTAAATATTTCCCGTGAATCGATGCAGGATAGCGCTCTTGTGAAGAAGCTTAATACTCTACTCACAAAGCGCTTCATCAAGCATATCGCCAAGGAGGCAAAGAATAGCCCGGAGAAGCACGAGGAATTTTATGAGCGTTTTAGCCGATTCCTCAAAGAGGGTATCGCGACTGGTTTTGAGAATCACGAAGCGCTAGCCGAGTTGTTGCGCTTTGAATCCAGTATGACCGACGAAGGCAAGAAAACCTCCTTCGACGATTACTTGACCCGTGCCAAGGAAGATCAGGATTCTATCTACTACCTGGTGGGCATCGATCGCAAATCAATGGAAGCCGGACCTTATGTCGAGGCTTTCGAAAAGCGGGGCATCGAAGTTATCTTCCTGACCGATAACATTGATGACTACATCATGGAGACTCTTCGTGAGTTTAAGGGCAAGAAGCTAGTTAGCGCCGACCGAGCCGAAATTGATCTTGATGATCTGCCTGACGAGGAAGCGAAGCTAAGCGATGAGGAAAGCAAAGAGCTTGTGGAGTGGCTTGGTAAAACCCTTGGTGACAAAGTTGAGAGCGTAGATATGGGCAAACGCCTCGTTTCCCACCCCGTGGTTGCACTTACTCCGCAGGACGCTCCGAGTGGGCAGATGCGCGCCATGATGGAAGCCATGGGGCAGGGCGCACCAGAGCCAAAAGCCCGCCTTGAGTTTAATCCCAACCATGAATTGGTCGCGAAACTTAATTCACTCCGAAAGGAAAACGAAGAGGTCGCCTCGCAGGTGGCAGGTCAGCTTGCTGACAATGCTCTGATGGCAGCTGGTATGGTCAAAGATCCTTCTTCAATTATTGCGGGTATGAATTCCTTGCTGGGATCGTTGATGAAGTAGCAGATGGCAATTTCACGAAGTCAAAGGGCCCTCCTCGTTAGCTTCGGTATCGTGGCTGTTTTGGGAGGGGTTCTTTACTTCGCGTGGAGCCTTCTCCACCCTTATCGGGTTCCAACCGGTTCAATGGCTCCGGCCATTCCGGCTGGCAGCTTCGTTTTTGTCGATGACTTTGCCTACTCCTCGCCCGATCAGGTTAAAAGAGGGGATGTCATTGTATTTACCGCTCCGGAGTCGTTTGCCAGGCGGACCCTTAACAAGGTCGCTTCAGTGTACGTTTTTCGAGTTGTTGGGCTTCCGGGAGATACCATTGGCTATGACGCTAGTGACAACTATACCGTCAATGGATCTTCGATAGATCAGTCTGTTCGGGGTGATAAGGTTTTCGAACGACAAGATGGTGAATGGTATGAAATCTCATCCGGAAGATCTCGACCTGTGACAAGTCTGAATACGACCGTCATTCCGTTTGAAGTCCCCCAAGATGAATTCTTTGTGTCGGGAGATAATCGAGCGAACGCCCTCGACAGTCGCTACTGGGGAACTGTCCCATTCGAATTGGTAAAGGGGCGGGCTAGGGTTGACTAGGGTTTGCAGTCCTGCAGTTCGTTTAACATTTTTTCGAGTCTGGTAGCAGCGTCTCCGGCAGGAAGAAAAGCACCCAAACGATCTGCCCAAAGCGGGAACGCCATTGGCGTGAGACGGCGGGTCTCGATGAGGCGAAACGGCCTTTCTTGAATTGAGGCCAAGGTCTTTTGCAATCGCCCTAGTTCCAACTGATGTTCGAGAATTTCGCGACGGGATTGCTCCAGAAGAAGGTTGTTGGGGTCATAGCGAGTGAAAACTTCAAACAGGAGATTTGCCGAAACTTGAAGGTCGCGAGTGGGTTTCCGTTTCCCGGGCATGTCCGGAATGAGGAGCCCCGCTACCCTTGCCACGTAGCGAAACTGTCTTCGGGCCATCTCGGCGGTGTTCATACATTTGAGAAGATCTTCAAGCAGGAGATCAGTGGTTAGAGTCTCACGGAGGATTGTTTCATCAAGAGGCAGGCCTCGGGTGGCTCCGAGGCAAAAGCCGTAATCGTTCTGGGTCACGTTTATGGATTCTCCGGAGGCTCTGGAGAGTCGGAATGCGATCAAGGCGCCCAGCCCTTCGTTCACCAAACGACCCGCAAAGGCATAAACGAACAGGTGCTCACCTTCTTTGGTGCGCGTGAATTCAATGAGGAGTTCACGGTCCGAAGGAAGTGCGGACCAGGATTTTTGGATTTCGAGAATCGGGGCCACGGCATCGAGCTCAGGACTTTTGGTTGGACTGTGCAGGCTTCGCGCGACGGCATGTGATAGTTCGGTTGAAAGAGGCATTTTGCTGCCTCCCCAAATGGCGACCTCTCCTTTTGTTGGCCTCGTGGCGGGCCTCACTGTAGCGGTGAGTTTGTGGAAACGAATCAGTTCAAGGCGGCGACCGGCGAAGATGAATTGTTTGCCAACCTTCAATTTTGATGCAAAGCCCTCCTCAACAGTTCCGAGAGTTCGGCCACTGGAGAATTTAATTAGCACCGAAGTGTCGGAGGTGATGGTTCCGATATTCATTCGGTGAAGTTGAGCGGTTCTTTTGTTGGTCACAGTGAGAAGCCCGCTGACGATCTCGGCCTTCTGGTATTGGGGATAGGAGGAAAGGGGGCCTCCGTTGGTTAGGAACATGATGGCCCAATTCCATTCAGCTTCGGTGAGATCGGAATAGCTGAAGGCTGAAAATATTTCCTCTTTGAGAGCTTCGGGTGAAGTCGGTTCTCCTAGTACGAGACTCGTGAGATGTTGGGTGAGAACGTCAAGGGGCTTTCTAAGTAAAGTCCGAGATTCAATTTCCTTGTTATTCCAGGCATCCCGGGCTGCTGAAAATTCTATGAGTTCGAGAGCATTGGTCGGGACACAAATGATTTTCGAGACCTCTCCGGGCGAGTGCCCCGCACGTCCGGCCCGTTGGGTGAGGCGTGCGATCCCTTTTGGAGAGCCGATCTGAATGACCTGGTCTACTGGCGAGAAGTCGACTCCGAGATCAAGCGAGGAAGTGCAAATGACACAGCGGAGCGAACCGTCCTTGAGGCCTGATTCAACGACGCTCCGCTCATCGCGGCTTAACGAGCCATGGTGGATCGCGATCTCATCGTTCCACTTGGGTTTGGCTTCTTGAATTTCTTGATACCAAATCTCGGCCTGGGATCGGGTGTTGGTAAAGACTAGGGTTGTTCGAGCATTCTCCAATTGTTTAGAGACTTTCTTGACTGATTTGGTCCCAAGATGACCTGACCATGGAAAGGATTCAATTTCATCGGGAATGAGCGTTTTGATCTCGATCTCCTTGTTTTGATTTGCCGCAATAGTTTTATGTGAATGCGATCCCATGAGAGGCTTGGCAGCCTCTTTGAGATTTCCTAGCGTTGCGGAAAGGCCCCAGGTTCGGAGTTCCGGCAACCATGTTCGAAGTCGGGTGAGACAAAGCTCTGTTTGGATTCCCCGTTTGGTTCCGAGTAATTCGTGCCATTCGTCAATGACGACGCACTTCAATTGCGAAAGCTTCTGCCTGGTGTCGGCATAAGTGAGAAGAAGCGAAAGTGACTCGGGGGTGGTGACGAGGCAGTAGGGAAACTTCTCTCTCAACTTGGCTTTTCGATAGGAAGAGGTGTCACCTGTTCGTGCCTCGATGGGCCAATCCAATCCCATTCCCTCGATCGGTTCCCGCAAAGACTGCAAGGTGTCATTGGCAAGGGCACGCAATGGCGTGATCCAAAGAACTTCACAATGGCGAGGTGATTTTCCCGTTGCGAGAGTTTCGGAGACCGGCCCCAGCCAAACCGAGAGGGTTTTACCGAATCCCGTGGGAGCATGGAGCAAACCCGACTCCCCATCGAGATAGTTGTGCCATGACTCTCGTTGAAACGAAAAGGGCGTCCAGGTTCTAGCCTGGAACCATTCGATGATTTTTGGGTGCAGTTCGGTCAAGTTGCGCGGAATCTGCGTTAAGGTATCGCGTATTTCAGGAAGGGCCAGAGAGCACTTGACCGAATGGCTTTCTTTGGTAGCTTCCGCCACCCGAGAGGCGCTCAAGGAGGGTTGGCTGAGCTCGGTTTAAGGCGCTCGATTCGAAATCGAGTGATGCGCAAGTATCCGTGGGTTCGAATCCCACACCCTCCGCCATTCTCGCCATGGACTGGGCAAGAAAAATGCCCAATCCAACGGAGGATAGGGCATTTGGAGAGACTGCGAAGGTGAGTCGCTCCGGGCTACTTTTTCTCAGCTAGCTGTTTTTTTAGCTGATCCACCGTTTGCTTGAGAGCTTGAAGTTCTTTTTTCATGGTTGAGACAAGAGCCCGCTCGCTTGCTTCGTTGGCACGGATTTTCCGGGCCTTTTCTTGTTCGGCTTTATTGCGATCGCTTTCTGCTTTGGATTTGAGCATCGAAGTAAGGGCTTTGATCTGTTTTTCGATCTCAGCAACGTTACGATCAGCCGTGCGGAGTGCGTCAGCGGCTTTGTCCCTCGTTGACCCTGCTGCTTTTTTCTTGGAATTCAGTTCCTTAATTTTGGCAATGGTATCTTTGACCATTTTCTCTTCATCACTTTTTTTCTTTGCTGAGGCAGCTGCCGTTTTTTTCGCGCGATCAGCCTTTTCCCGAGTGACAGTTTCTTTTGTTTTTTTTGGAGCAGGTTTAGCTTTTTTCTTGTCGGTCTTTTTTTCGACTTTCTGTTGAGTCGGTTTCTTCTTTTTGTCCTGCTTTGGTTCTGCGGTGGCGTAGCCGAGGAGACATACTGAAAGAGCGAGGGTTGTGAGAGTTGTTTTCATTTGTTTAATAAAGTTGATTCTTATTTAGTTACACATTGGCCCGACAGGCTCTTTCAATGAAGTGAGTCACTTTGCTAGGAGTTGTTTTGAATTTATTGTCGGGCGGTCTCTGGATAATTCTCCTGGAGTCTGTTCCAATAATCGGACCAGTAATCGTCGTAGTAATCGAGTCCTGCCTCTTTAATGTGTTTGAGCTCTCTTACAACTGGCGCATTACGAGGGTCGTAGGTTTTTAAGTGGTCTTGTCCGGCTCGCTTTCGAGGTGAGACAAAACGCCACTCGCTTTCGCCTAAAATCTCTTCGCAGAGGCGGGCGAGGGCTGGGTCGTATGCTTTAAGCTGTTCACGAGTGCGGATATGATTGTGATCATGATCCATGGTGCGATTGGTATTGTACCAGCACTGGACTCCTTCCGCGAAATACTCACCGCGATTTTTTCCGGCGTAGCATGCTTTTTCTCCGCCGAAGACGATGAGAACATTATCCTTTTCTGTTATTTTTACGGTGGAATGGGTGGCTTTTCCATTCACAAGGATGTTGCCTCCATCGAGACACTTCTTGAGAAGTTGGCGTGGCTGTTCCGGGAAGGATTTGGCAAGAGCATCGAGAAGCAGGACAGGTTGATTCCCCTCGACTCTGCGAAATCGCTGGGCGGCCCGGCCGTCATTCCATAGGCCTTTGGCTTTCGAAGTTTCGAAGGCCAGGTTCCAGCGCTTTTTCAATTCCTCATCAAATCCTGCACCATGGATAACATGTCCGAATTCGTGAATGAGAATGCTTTCGATCTGCATTCCACCCTCATATTCCATGACATCTTCCTCGGCGAAAAGAACAACGAAACGGCCTTTCTTTTTGGTGAGAAACCCCCGTTGTCGCCAATTGTAGAAATCGAGGTCTTTGCCTATTTTCTCTGATTTAAACTGAGGGAGATCCGATGTGAGTTCATCATGTCCGACAAGGAGGCATAGCACTTTTGCCTCACGAATCCGCTTGGCAATTGCCGGTTCTAAATCGCGCATCATACGGTCAAAGAGGTAGGCTGTCTCAAGATGAGTGGTGTTGGATACTTTTTTCGATGTCGCGATAAGGATGTCCTGCACACGTGTTGTTTTGGTGTAGAAATCTTGATCAAGATCATACTCCTTCGAAATGCTCGCGGTCAGCGGTTTGATCTCATGAGCTGGAAGGCAGGAAGAAAGGAGTGCGATGATCAAAGTAATAAAATTTTTCATAGAATTTGGGCTATTTGACAATCTCATAAGTGAAAGGGAGCTCACGGGCGGTGGTCCAAACGATGGCTTAAGTTTTGTCGTTCCTCCTTTTCTACCAAGGATTAACGATACGCGAAGTATCCTTCATGCTGTCATCGTGGATGCTGGTTATGAGTGAACAAGATAACAGTTCATCTCTGGCAACGAAGAATGCTTTGAAAACCCACCCGGTGACGGATCGGCTTATTTTTGATTCTTGAGTGAGAAGATCTGGATCGATTCTGTTTTCTGGATTCGAGATGGAAGATCCGGGAGACTAAAATCGCGCTTTGGAAGACAGAGCTCCTTGGCGAGGCAGTCAGCTTCCTTTAAGTGGAGAAAGAAGGTAATCATGCTCTCATCGATCGCGTGGGACCTGATGGGAAGTCGGGTGAGGACAGGGGCCTCGTGTTCAAATTCCACAGGAATCTCAGTGGAGTCGAATAGCTTTCGTGCCTCATTAAGAATTGCCGCTAGTTTTCCGGCCTGGATTCGGTGTTCGTAGTCGTCCGCAACCCAAACCTGGAGGACGCAGAAGTTCTCGGCGTGATGCTTGCCTCCGCAATCCAGAAAAGCTTTGGCAATTGCCCCGACCTCCGTGATGTGAAAATGTGGGGGGGCTTGGGTTCCGTCAGGCAAGGAGAGAGTAATTCCATGATCCGGGTGAGAATCCAAGAGCTGGTGAAATTCAGAGAAATTCATTATGATCTGATGTTAGCAGGAATTCGGTCGGTTCACAAATTTACACAAAAAACCCCGAAGTCCGGGGACCACGGGATCTTGAAATTTTGGTTTGATCGGAGAATTCAGCGTTAGCTGGCTTTCCGAACCTTTTTGATGATGCTGGCAACAGTGCCGCTGGGCTTTGCGCCAACGCCAAGCCACTTGTCAGCTTTCTCAAGATCGAGAGTGAAGTTCTCACCCTCGGCCATTGGATTGTATGTTCCAAGTTGTTCGATATAACG
>JBDNAG010000019.1:0-3419 GCA_039768565.1 Akkermansiaceae bacterium
ACGGTCACATCCTCTTCGATCCACTCGAACCACCCCATCTCTTCAAGGCGTTTTCTTAAGGCTGCAATTTGATCCGGGCTCGCTGGATCAATCGGCCTCCTCACCGGACCACAGTCAATCCCCACCATTTGCATCATCACCTTCAATGACGACCTTCCACACGTCTGAAACATCGCGCCGATCATATCAAGGGCCCGTTTTTGCCACATCTGCGCTCGTTGAAAATCACCCTCACTCAACGCGTTCCTCACATTATCATAGATTGGAGAAGCATAGTTGTAGGTGCTTCCCACCGCCGACTTAAACCCTTGGGCCACCGCCATAAGATAGGCCTCATCTGATCCCGCCAGAAACTCGAGACCCGGAGCAACGCTCTCGAGCAACGGGAGATTATAGAGACTGGCACCATCTGAATATTTAATCCCGCAAAAAGTCGGCAATCGATCCATCGAACAATCGGTGAGCTTCATCGGGTCAAGATTCACTCCGGAAAGAAATGGAATGTGGTAGTAATAAAATGGAGTCTTTGGAGCTGCCTCCACAATCGGCAAAAGACCCTCCACCAATTCGGCCTCACCACTCACCTTAAAGTAACCTGTCGGCGTTGCCGACACCGCATCGGCTCCAATCGATTCGGCATGACCCGCCAGTTCCGCGGAAGCCTTCAAACTGTTGTGACCGACCTGCACGAATGACTTCATCCGCCCTTTGGCAGCTGTCACGTAGGCTTCAGCCACATCGCGCCGCTCCTCATCAGTCAAGGACATCCCTTCTCCGGTACTCCCGGCAATATAGATTCCAGTAATCCCCTTCTTCTCCAGATGATCTACAACCTTGGGAACAACGCCCAAATTCAAATCCCCTTTTTCATTCATCGGCGTCACCACGGCGGCGACCAATCCCCTCATTCTTAACGGCTCCATTTTGATTTAACTTCTGTTAGTATTCCTCGCGCGACAAGAATCAAACACCAAAACCCTTGGTTTGTTTCCCCAACCAGTCAATAATGGAACATGCAACGGATTCCTCATCGGCAGCCTCTCCCTGTTCAAGCTGCCGAAATCATCCTGGAAATGATCACCTCCGGTGACTTGCAAGGCATTCTCCCGGGCGAGCGTCGGCTTGCGGAGCAACTACAAATTGGTCGCGATACCTTGAGAGGCGCCCTCCACATTCTTGAGAACGACAATGTCATTTCACCACGCGAGCATGGAAAAAGGCGTCAGATCCTGTCCTCTGCGACACGCCAAAACAAAATCACAAAACGAATCGCCCTCCTCTCACCCAAAAGCCTCGTCCAATTCCCCCCACTCTCACTCCTCGAATTTGATATCCTTAGGGAACTGCTCAACCAACGCGGATATGAATTGCAACTTGTCTCACCCAAGCTCTTCCACCTTAAGAACCCAAAGCGTAAACTTGAGATCCTGATCAAGGACATCGACGCCGACGCATGGATTCTCCACCAATGCACCGGAGCCGTTCAGCGATGGTTTGACCAGGAATCCATTCCCTCCTTGATCAGAGGCTATCCCCAACCCGGGGTAGAGATCCCCTTTATTGATGAAGACTGGAAAGCCGCCGCCTTCCATGCCGGCACCCTCCTCAAACGAAACGGACACCAAAGGATTGGATTACTTATGCCCGACACCAATCTTGCCGGACTAAAAGCGACCGAAGAAGGCCTTCGTGAAGCGCATCCCGATACCGACGAGATCAGCCCCATCATCCCGATGATTGAGAAAGGCACGACCCAAAGCCTGTCTACAGTCCTGGCTCGTAGTCTCCGGCTCAAACACCCTCCAACTGCCATCGTTGCGACCCGATCAAGACACGCCCTTTCGACCTTCACCTGGATGGCCCAACAAGGCCTCAGCATTCCAAAAGACCTCTCCCTGATCACCCTCGCGTCAGAACCGTGGTATGAGCACATCTTCCCGAAACCCTCTCACTACGCTTCCGACCCCAGGAAGCTGGCCCGCGACATCCTTCGGAACATCCTGCCAATCGTGAATAATAAGAACTCACGATCAGCAAATAAACTACTCATCCCCGACTATATTTCCGGAGAAACGGTGTCCTCAATCTAGCGAAAAAAAGTTCCCGTTCCGAACATCCCTCCGGAAAGGAGAATCCCGAATCGTTCCGGGCTTTTTTTGAGCGCTCCAAGCGCGACCTCTACTTCACCTCCACCCTCACGCTTGCACGATGTGCAGCGAACTCGGGAGATTAGATACACCGCGCCTCGGCAATTCCTGTCTGAAACTACCCCGCTTGCTTCTCCCTAACACTCGTTTCGAACACGTGAACCCTGTTTCTTGAGAATTCCTCGAGAATGCCCCGGAAATTACGGACGGAATCAAACCTTCAATTCGCCAAACAAAAATGTTTATTTCCCCCTTATTTGTAGCGAAAGTTTCCCTATGCCATTAGAGTAACAATGACTGTAGTTTTCCTTTGCCCACCACTTTTGCCCCTTGAAACTGTCCCAATTCATCATCAGCTCTATGGTCGCATCCGCAACCATACTACCAACTTTTGCCGCTGGCCCCGATTTCAAGACAGAGGTCCAGCCCATTCTCGAGAGTAATTGCGTCCGCTGCCATACGGAATCGAAGGTCAAAGGAGGGCTCCGAATCGACACCTACAAAAAGCTCATGGAAGGTGGTGATACCGCCGACGCCGTAGTTCCCGGCAAACCTGAGGAAAGCGAACTCCTGGTCCGAATTCACCTCCGCCCCATCGATGAGGGCGTCATGCCCGATGAAGGTCAGCGCCTCAAACATCAGGATGCGGCGATTCTCGACGCCTGGGTCGAAGCCGGAGCCGAATGGCCCAAAGGCGTCACTCTCACCGAGAGGAAACCCGAGAAACCCAAGCGGGTCGCTATGCCAACCAAGGCTCCGGGTTCAAATGCCGAAGCTGCCAGCATGCTCGACGACCTTCTGAAGCGCGAAAATGCAGGCACCGGAGTCGTGACTACCGAAACCATCGACGACGGCGCATTCCTTCGCCGGTCCACCATCGATTTAGTTGGCCGGATTCCCACCATGAAAGAAGTCCGGGAATACGAGCAATGGGGCAAAGACCGTCGCGCCAAGCTCATCGAAAAACTCACCACCCATCCGCGCTTCGCCGATCGCTGGACCATATTTATGGCCGACATGTTGCGAATCCGCTCCAACGTAACCGGCGGCAATCAACTCCTCGCCTATATTCACGGTTCCCTTGAACAAGAAAAACCCTACGACGAACTCGTCCGTGAACTCATCAGTGCCTCCGGCCGAGCCAATTCAAACCCCGCTGTGGGCTACATCCTTGGAGATGATGCCGCCCCGATGGAACTGGCAGCCGCAACCTCTCAGATCTTCCTCGGTGTTCGAATTGGTTGCGCCATGTGTCACGACCACCCGTTCGAT
>JBDNAG010000122.1:0-3423 GCA_039768565.1 Akkermansiaceae bacterium
ACTGAGTTTGCTCCCCTGACCGCAAAGGAGTGCGAGGAAATCTGTATCGGAATGCTTAATCCGGAGCAGATTGATACTCTAAAAACAGAATTTGAAATTGATGTCAGCTATTCGGTAAAGCTTCCGGAAGGAAGGGTACGCCTCCGAGTCAACATCCACCGCCAACAACGGGGACTGGCTGCCGTTTGTCGGTTAGTTTCTGAAACCATTCCCAGCCCGGCGGTTCTCACCATGGAAGAATCAGTCTACCGATTTTCCAAACTGCCACGGGGACTTGTTCTTTTCACGGGAGCCACCGGAACGGGAAAATCGACTACGCTAGCAAGCCTGATCGATATCATCAACGAAACGAGTCCCAAACATATTCTTACCATCGAGGACCCGATTGAGTTTACCTACTCCGAAAAGCAATCCTGTATTACGCAACGTGAGCTGGGAGTGCATACTCGTGGTTTTGCTCCTGCTCTCAAATCGGCTCTCCGGGAAGACCCTGATGTGATCCTCCTTGGTGAAATGCGAGACTTAGAGACCATCTCTCTGGCGCTCACTGCCAGTGAAACAGGACATTTGGTTTTTTCCACCGTCCATACGAGTGATGCCTCGCAGACGCTTGACCGCATCATTGATGTGTTTCCTCCCATGCAACAGGGGGTCGTCCGGTCACAGCTAGCCGCCGTTCTTCAGGGAATAGTTACCCAAGTCCTTTTACCACGGGCTTCTGGTAAGGGGCGCATAGCAGCGCGGGAGATTTTGATTCCAGATTCAGCTGTTCGGACGATGATTCGAGAAGGGAATACCCACCAGATTTACAACGCGCTGACCGGAGGCTTGCAAGATGGAATGTGCCCGCTTGAACTCTCACTTGCTCACAAGGTCCGGCAGGGAGTGATTTCTAGAAAAACAGCTGAAGCCGCCGCCAATCGCCCTGAAATGTTACGTGACTATCTCATCAACGAAAATTATCCGACTCATGTGCATGGTCTCATTGCCGCTCATCCTGAGCAGGATGCGAAACCTCGCATTTCGGACAAAGTCCCGAATCAAGACTCTTCTGATTGGGATTGATACTCCGGCTCTCTTTTATTTACAAAAGGGCTAAAATTTTAAAAATATTGATTTCTTATTGACGAGAGCTCTCTTTTGTCTAGTTTTTAGGCGCTGAAGGGGGCCTTTCGGCAAAATGTTTTTTGTAAAAAAGATCCGCTCCCGAGGCTATTTGGCTGAAAGATGATCCGAATGAGGTTTCCGAACTTTGGATCCATCGATCCAGCCAAGTTCCCAAACCCACCACATTAAACACCCAATAATCATGAATACAACATCTCCAAACCGGAAGAGGAATCTTAAAGGTTTTACCTTAATCGAAGTGATTGCCGTCTTGGTTCTCCTTGGCATTCTTACGGCTGTGGCCGTTCCCAAATACATTGACATGGCGACCGCGGCAAAGATGAAAGCGATTGATGCTGCTGTTGCCGAGCTGAATAGCCGAGAGGCTCTCACTTGGGGTAAAGAACAGCTGAATGCCTCTCCTATTGGCATGACCTCGGTATCGACGGACCTTGGTGACGGTTATACCCTAGATAAGAGCGGCGAAAAGGTGACTAAAATCACCTTCCAAGATGAGTGGAAGAGCGTTTCATTCGAGTTAGCCACCGGCGAAAATCCGGGAGTTTACACGGCGACTACCACTTCTCAGGATTAAGGCCATTGCCCCTTTTTTGCGATCGGTGTGATCGATACGATCAGCCCACCCAGCAAGCGGCGCACGTAAAAAACCATGCGCTCACCTTGTCTGACTTACGAATCCAGTGATCGCGACACCATTCAAAAAACCGCCACAGAAGTGGCGGTTTTTTCGTTGTTCGATCAGCGTTGTAAAGGCTTGTAAAGGCTTGTAAAGGCTTGTAAAGGCTTGTAGGATTTCACGTAAGAATTTGGCGATGAAGTCATTGATCAATCATAAAGAGATCAATCCTAGGGTTGTGATGTTGCGCGGCTTTACCCTCTTGGAGACTCTGGCGGTGTTCATCTTGGTCGGCGTTTTGGCCGGAGTGATGTTCCAACTGACCGCGAGGATGGAGGTTGGTCTTGCAAGTGAAGTGGAGCAATTAGAATCCCATCTGAGATATACTCAGGCGCGGGCTCAGGCTGACATCCATCCTTGGCGCTTAGTCTGGATGAATGATGACACGTATCAGCTTGGCCCAGTGATCACCCCCGGCGCTGGTTTTACCCCGTCTCCCATACCCGGGGCCGACGGGATGCAAGGAGTCTTGCAAAGTCAGGTCACCGCGGACGGGCCCTTATTGGTTCAATTTGATTCATGGGGACGGCCGACAGACGAAGCAGGCGAAATTCTCTCGGTGGACCAGACGGTGACCTTGATGCAAGGCTCTCAGACGAAGACCATCACGATCATTTCAGAAACTGGACAAATCCCATGATCGTTCGTGCGAAAACAACGCTCCTTATTCAGCTCCGCGCCCACGGCTTTACCTTGCTCGAAGCGATCGTTGGTCTCTTGTTGTCCGCCGTGCTCGTGTCACTGCTTCTGCCATTGATTGGATCTTCCATCGAAGGAAGCCGACGGGCAGTTCTCGGGCTATCTGAGCCGCAGCTCCTGCGAAACCAGATGGATGCGATCACGGCCATCTATCGGACGAGCTACCCCGATGACTTAGGAGGTCTTGCCAACCATATCGCGCAGGGAGCCGGACCTTCCACCTATGTCCTTGTCGACTCCTCATGGGTCACCTTCGATGCCCAAGGAAACGAAATCACCCCATGTGACAGTGAAGAAAACATGCTACGCATCACTCTGGGAAACACTGGTGGCGATCGTCTCACCTCTTATTTTTTCCAATCAATGGAGCAATGAGAATCTTATCCCGAAATCAACGAGCTGGATTTACCCTAATTGAGCTGATCTCAGTCTTAGTGCTCGTTGGGATTGGTCTTATTTTTGGGGCGATGATGACAGTCAGCCTCATTAAAAACTATATCGCCAGCCGAGACGCCGTCGAGGTGGGACAAAAAATGCAGCTTGTGATGACTCGGCTCGTCAAAGAACTCACCTTTGCCGAGATGGCGTCTGTCGTAGTCACCGACGGACGGACCGTTGAGTGGTCCTGTCAGCATCCAGAGACGCTGGGTGAATCGAAAAGCCTCTCATGGAATGGGAGCCAAGGTTCTCCTCTCATTCTCAATGGCAAAGCGCTTTTCAATCAGGTGGAGAATTTTTCCGTCTCGGAAACAGCCACTTCGGTTTCTCTAACCCTCACTCCAGTAGGGGCAAATTCAATCAGCTTAACCGCTGTGGTGCACCCTCGTTAAGCTCCATGCTCCATGCTCCATGCTCCATGCTCTATGAACGGCCTTCTCGAATCCTCGTCTCCTAAGTCTCGCGTCACGTTCTCCCTCTAA
>JBDNAG010000123.1:0-13849 GCA_039768565.1 Akkermansiaceae bacterium
TGCTCATCTTGGATTTTGACAGTCTTCCTCGATGGAGTCATTCTATGATCCGAATGTCCGTTCCACAGAACACGATTGCGCTGGTTTATGATTACGACCAGACGCTGAGTCCCAGCTACATGCAGGATGATGTCCTGTTTCCAAAATTCGGGATTGATCCCGAGCAGTTCTGGCGCAATTGCAATATTTTGGTGAAGGAGAAGCAGTGGGACGGCGAGTTGGCTTACATGAAGTGCCTCCTCGATTACCTCGGGATGGACAATGTTACCAATAAAGATCTCACTGATTTGGGGAAGGGGCTAAGCTACTATCCCGGTGTTGAGACCGTTTTTGAGGAGATTCGGGAGTATTGCCTCCGTCCGGAGCATGAGGCCGCGGGGATCAAAGTGGAACACTATATTGTTTCGTCCGGCCTACAGGCTTTGCTCGACGGATGCTCCTTGGCAGGGAAGGTGAAAGCGATTTTTGGATGTGAATTTGGTGAGGATGAGTTGGGCCGCATCAGTTTTCCTAAGCGGACGATTTCACACACGACGAAAACCCAATATTTATTCCGAATTAACAAGGGAATGTTGGAGCATCATGATGATGTGAACGATCACATGCCAACAGAAGCCCGACCGATTCCGTTTCAAAATATGATCTATGTGGGAGATGGTCCCACTGATGTTCCATGCTTCACTGTAATGAAGAAAAACGGTGGGCACGCGATTGCCGTCTATAATCCGAAGGATCAAACAGGACGTAGCTTTCGAAAGTGCTTTCAACTTTGCAGCCATGCTGATCGGGTGAAACATATCGCTCCTGCAGATTACCGGAAGGGAAGTCACTTGCGGCTTTTGCTTGAAGAGATGGTGAAGGAGGTGGCTGATCGGATTCTTCAAGAACGCCTCGATGAAGGGCAGTTGGGGCGAGTTGCGGCACCAGGATTTTGATTTTTAGGGGCAATGAGCAAAGAGCAATTTCACTTTGTCGGGGTATGTGGGACGGCCATGGGGTCGGTTGCAGCCGGAATGATCGAAAAGGGTTACATAGTAACCGGGTCTGACCAATCGGTTTATCCGCCCATGTCAACATTCCTTGAAAGCAAAGGGGTGCAAATCATGGCGGGCTACCGCGCTGAAAACATCCCGGATGAAGCCACGACCGTTGTGATCGGAAATGCCATCAGTCGAGGTAATGATGAGGCGGAAGCGATTCTTGATCGAAGGCTGAGGTATATGTCACTGCCTGAGGTCTTGAAGGAGTATTTTCTTCGAGGACGGCGAAACTACGTAATCAGCGGGACCCACGGAAAGACTACGACGAGTTCAATGTTGGCGTGGCTCTTTGAATCGGCAGGCGAGGAACCTGGATTTATGATTGGAGGAATCCCAGAAAATTTTGGACAGGGCGCCCGGTTCACCGATTCCGAGTTTGTGGTGATGGAAGGCGACGAATATGACACTGCTTTTTTCGATAAGCGGTCCAAGTTCCTCCACTATCTCCCGGAGCTGATCGTGATGAACAATATCGAGTTCGATCACGCCGATATTTACGAAAATCTGGACGAGATTATCCTAACCTTTTCGAGGTTATTGAAGGTTGTTCCCCGAAACGGCCTCGCCTTGATCAATGGAGATGATGAAAATTGCCTCCTTGCGGCCAAGGACTCACCCTGTCCAACCAGAAAAGTTGGTTTTGGCGAATCTTGCGATCTGCGCATTTCTGATGTCCAATACATGCCTAGCGGCAGTCGTTTCACCGTCGATGGTGAGAGCTATGAGGTTCCAATGGTTGGGGAGTTTAATGTGAGGAATGCTGCTATGGCGGTTTGTTCAGCTCAGTTTGCAGGCCTTGATCCGGGTGAAATCCGAAAGGGTCTGTTATCATTTAAGGGGATTGCCCGGCGGCAGCAGGAGAGGGGAGACGTCAATGGGATTACCGTGGTAGATGACTTTGCACACCATCCCACTGCAATTGGTTTGGCCATTGATGGGCTGCGCCAAAAATATCCTTCGCGGCGTCTTTGGGTCATCTTTGAGCCTCGTTCGAATACTACCCGACGCAACATTTTCCAGGTTGACCTTGCGCTAGCCCTAAAAAAGGCGGATTTCGTCGTAATTCCAGCTGTGCCTGATCCCGAAAAGGTGGCTAAAAACGAAAGACTTGATCCTGAAAAGCTGGTTGCAGATATTTCGACCGATGGAGTAAAGGCTTGGTATCTTGGTGAGGTTGCCGAAATCGTGACTCATGTCTCATCGGTAGCAAAAGAGGGCGATGTCATAGCAGTGCTTAGCAATGGTGGTTTCGGAGGAATCCATGAAAAATTGCTGAGTTCGCTCGCTGATAAAAGCGCGTGATTGATCTCGCAATGAGGAGTGTTAGAGCCTTTCCCAAGGTGAAATATTACATGCCATAGAGAGAAGATTATTTGTAAGTCGTCTTCCCCTGCAAGGCTTGAATTAATCAATCGCAAACCCGGAAAAACGGCGCCGTTGTTACAATAGGTCCTCGAAGGATCCTCGAGCAGCGAAAAGGTCAGATTTGATGGGAAATCTATTTATATTTTATTGGACCAAATCGGGCTTTTTTGTCTGAGCTGGAGCTGATCTTTCTCCTGCTGGGATCTATTACCGATTGATCAAGCATTTAAGCCAAAGCTAGAGACCTCTAGAAATTCATGGGTAAGGCCTTTTTATTGCTGTCCTATGAAAATGAGTCAAAAGAGAACTAATCTAAAACAGGATGTAAGGAATCCTCTTGGATTTCCAAATGTGCAGGACAAAGTTGTCTATATGAATTGGACGATATTTTCTCTTACGGTCTTTTTGTTGTTACCTCTTGGAGCAGCGGAATGGCCGGAGTTTCGCGGTCCCAATGCCCAAGGTGTCGTTGAGGCCAAAGGGGTGCCTTCAAAGATGGATAAAGAGAGCTTGGTCTGGAAAATTAAAATGCCGGGAGACGGTTGGTCATCTCCGGTTATGAGTGGCGGGTTGATCATTGTTACAACAGCCGTGAAAGCAAAGAATCTGGAGCTTCGGACGATTGCTATCAATGCCGACTCAGGTAAGGTGGTATGGGAGCAAAAGGTTTTCGAGCCCAGCGAGGAAGAGGTTGGTGATATTCATTCGAAAAACAGTCTCGCGAGTAGCACTCCTTTAATTATGGAGGGAGTGGTCTATGCTCACTTTGGTCATATGGGCACAGCGGCTTTATCGCTGAAGACTGGAGAGGTAATCTGGAGATTCCACAAAACCTATCCCTCGAAGCATGGCAATGGAGGGTGCCCGGTCTTGGTTGATGGCGTCCTTATTTTCAGTGCAGATGGCATAAAAAAGGGACTTCTGCGAGGGCTCGATGCTAAGACAGGAAAACTTAAGTGGGAAGTCGATCGCGAGCAAGAAGTGAAACAGAAGTTTTCTTTTGGAACGCCCTTGGTGGTGGAAGTTGAAGGGGAAAAGATGGTCGTGAGCCAGGGGAGTGGGATGGTTGGCGGATATCGTCCGAGCGATGGTAAATTGCTCTGGTGGGTTGATTATGGAACGGGCTTCTCAGTCGTTCCTCGACCAGTTTATCACGATGGCCGTGTTTACGTGGCAACCGGTTTTATGAAGGCAAAACTTCTCGCAATCAGATTGAAGGATGCCAAGGATGAGATCACTGATTCTCATGTGGATTGGGCTGCCACGAGAGATATCCCAACCACTCCATCGTTCGTTCTTTCGGGGAATGAGATCTTTATCACCGACGATACGGGGCGTCTGAGTTGCCTCGACCGAGAGTCCGGAGACCGTCTGTGGCGGGATAGCTACAAGCGAAAGATATCAGCTTCCCTTACTCTGGTTGGGAATCGACTTTTTGCTTTTTCGGAGGAAGGTCAGGGATTTGTTCACGAGGTCTCACGCGAAGGCGCGAAGGAGATTATCGTCAACGAGTTTGACGAGCCGGTATTTGCGTCACCGATCGCATTTGACGGGGCGATGATCGTTCGTTCAAAGTCTGCCCTTTGGCGTTTTGGGGACAAGTAATCAAACTTAACAGCCAAGGAGTTCCCGCAATGAAAAATTTGCTCCATATTAAGATCGTATCCATCGAACTCCAAACAATCGAGGCTGTCCCTGACAATTGAAAAAAAAACGAAATCGCCAATGTAGCGATACTAAATTTAAAGTGATCCTAATGCAGGTTGATAAAAGAATAATCTTAGCCGAGGATTTCGGAGATCACGCGAGTTTGATTCACGCCAGTAAGCTTTTGATCAAGGCCTTGGTATTTAAAAGTGAGTTTGTGGTGATCGATTCCAAGCTGATGAAGAATTGTCGTGTGGAGATCGCTGATGTGAACGGGATCTTCGGTAATGTTGTAACCAAAATCATCGGTCTCACCGAAAACCTGACCACCTTTCACACCGCCTCCAGCCATCCACATTGAGAAGGCTCTAGGGTGGTGGTCGCGACCGTAGTTTGTCTCGCTTAATTTCCCTTGCGAGTAAACAGTCCTGCCGAATTCTCCGCCCCAAATCACGAGGGTGTCCTCCAACATTCCTCGCTGTTTGAGATCCTGAACGAGAGCCCAGCAAGGTTGGTCTATATCCTCGCACTGAGGTTTGATATTTTTGGGGAGATTGCCGTGTTGGTCCCAACCTCGATGGAAAATCTGCACGAACTGGACACCTCGCTCCATCATGCGGCGGGCAAGAATACAGGAACTTGCAAAGGAACCGGCTGTCTTTGCCTGAGGACCATACATCTCGTGGATCTGTTCGCCTTCGGCAGAAAGGTCGCTGAGTTCGGGAACCGAAGCCTGCATGCGGAAAGCCATTTCGTATTGTTGCATGCGGGTTTGAGTTTCCTGATCGCCAACTGCGTTGTAACTTTTTTGATTCAGCGTGTTGAGTGAATCCAGCATGTTGCGACGAAGATCGCGGTCGATGCCCGGGGCGTCGCGAAGGTAGAGAACGGGATCTCCTTGGGGCCGGAAGGCGACTCCGGCGTATTTGCCAGGAAGGAATCCTGAACCCCAGAGTCTTGAGGAAATTGCCTGCACGTTTCCAGGGCCGGTATGTTGGGCGTGCAGAACGACGAAGTTTGGCAGATCTTCATTCTGGGACCCGAGACCATAGGCCAGCCAGGATCCCAGCGATGGCTTCCCATTTTGCTGGGTTCCGGTGTAGCAAAGTTGGTTTGCGGGTTCGTGGTTGATGGCCTCGGTGTGCATCGATTTGATGATTGAGATATCATCAGCCATCTTCGCGGTGTGTGGAAGGAGCTCTGAAATCCACGCCCCCGATTTACCATGTTGCTTGAATTTAAAAAGCGACGGAGCGAGAGGAAATTTTGCCTGACCGGAAGTCATTCCGGTGAGTCGCTGGCCTTGCTCCTTGAGGTATCCCGACAGATCTTCGGAAAATCGATCTCTAAGCTTGGGTTTATAGTCGAAAAGGTCCAGCTGACTCGGCGCACCAAGCATGGACAAGTAGATGACCCGCTTGGCCTTGGGCGCGACCTTCTTGATGGCGGCTGGAACTGAAGAGTTGGCAAGTCCGCTCAGTGGTCTGGGAAGAAGGGTTGCCAGCGATGCGGCACCAAGACCGGTCCCGTTTTGACGGAAGAATTGGCGACGTGAAATAGTGGCGTTGAAATCGGCGACGGTATTCATAGTGGTTGAATTACTTGGTGAGGGTTTCGTCGAGGTTGAAAATTTGGGAAGCAATGAGGGTCCATGCCGCCAATTCGTGACTGGGAATAGTGGTGTCAGTTTTGCTTTCGCCCACGGCAAGGAGCTTGCCGGCGAGGTCCGGCGTCTCTTGATAGTAGTTCAGGTGATGATCCAGAGCCTTCCGAACAACATCCTGCTCCTCATTACTCAGAATGCGGGCCATGAGGATCATAGTGATGAAGTCCAAGCGCTGGCTGAAGGCTTGGTTTTGCTTGATGGCTCTCGTCGCAAGAGCTCGCGCGGCCTCGACAAACTGTGGGTCGTTCATGGTGACCAGGGTTGCCAACGGAGTATTTGTTCGATCACGACGGACACAGAAGACTTCGCGATTTGGGACGTTTAGAATCTCCATGCTGGGTGGTGCCGCGGTGCGCTTCCAAAATGTGTAGATGGAACGACGATAAAGCCCTTCGCCTTGATCCTGTTTGTAGAACCGGGTGTTGGATTGCTTCATCGCAACAGCTTCCCAAATTCCATTTGGTTGGTAGGGTTTCACTGGAGGACCTCCGATTTTATTGATGAGGAGCCCACCCGATGCGAGGGCAAGATCCCGGAGTTGTTCTCCTTCAAGACGGTATCGGGGACCACGCCAAAGGAAGGAGTTGTCGCTATCCTTTTCTCGATTTGCAGAGATGGTATTAGCGGACTGCTGGTAGGTCGCCGAGGTAGTGATCAGCTTGATGATGTGGTGAAAGTTCCAACCACTGTCGACAAGTTCGGTGGCAAGGTAGTCTAGAAGCTTTGGGTGGGTCGGCTGAGCCCCCATAATGCCAAAGTCCTCGGTGGTTTTAACAATGCCACGACCAAAGAAGTAATACCACATGCGGTTCACGGTGACGCGGGCGGTGAGCGGATTCTTTTCGGAGATCAACCAGTCTGCAAGATCCTTGCGGGAGAGTTTTTTGTCTCCTTGTTCAAAATTGAAGACTTCCGGGATTGCAGCGAACACTTTGTCTCTTTCGAGGGAGTAATCACCACGTTCAAGAATGTGTGCGAAGGCGTCACCTGATTTCTCCCGCATGACGAGAGTCGCGGATCCCCGGGCGCTGATCTCTTCTTTTTCTGTTGCCAGTTTTTTTCGGCGATCTTCAAGTTGGGCGCATCTAGGATCAACGTTATTGATGAAGTATTCGAAGAGAGAGTCTTGTTGGGCCTGATCTCTTTGGTCTGCCGGGAGAGCAAAATTACGTTGTAACTTTGTGATGAGATCCAGTTTTAAGGCATCATCGAATGTGAGTTTCTTTCGAGCCATGCTCAGGCTGTGGAGAGACGCTTTGCCATTGAATGCGACACCGCCGTGCCGGCCACCGAGTCTTACTGGCACATCGCTTTCGATCGTCGTGATTTTTCCGGCGTGTGTTTGATCTAGGTCGGCAGGGACAAAATTGACTAGGATCGAAAGGGCTTTTTCGGGTTTCGCTTTCCCGTCATAGACGATGGTGAAGTGGTGCCACTTTTTTGGCTTCAAAGTTTTTACGGTAACAGCCTTGATTGCTTTCTCCGGCCACTCATCGACGAAGTGAGTTCCCAGCTTCCCGTCTTCGATCCAGAGATCCCAACCCCGGTATTTTGCGGCGGAGTCCATTCGGGAGATTAGTGGACCGTTGGTTTTGCCATCAAGATAGAGATACCCGGTGAAGGTGATTTCATCCCTCGCGTTGATTTTTGCGAAGTCACCAATGGGAAGATTAAGGTTTCCGAGTTCAGGAACTTGACCGATCTGTTCGACTTTCCGGGTAGGTGATTCAAAGTCAACCTCCTGGACGACTGCTAGTCTCTTGTCGGTTATGGTAAGGGGAAGGGTGAATTCGAAAGCTTCAGCCAAGGCTGTTTCAAGGTCCGGCCCTGAAGGCTGGGAGGAAATCCACTTTTGGAAATCAGGCTTGGCTTGTTTTCGGCGATCTTTGAGGTCGGCTTCTATCTTAGTGACCTGACTTGTTAAAGCGGCCAGTCTTGCTCGGTCATCGGGTCGGGGTGCAAAAACCGTAGGGGCGTGTTCTGCTTGATTTCGATCCATGGCAATCATGGACGTGTTGCGGAAGAAGGCTGAAAGAGCGTAGAAATCCTTCTGAGTGATCGGATCAAATTTGTGATCGTGGCAGGCTGCGCAACCGGTGCTCAGGCCCAGCCAGATAGCGGAAGTTGTGGAGACTTGGTCGGCGGCGTAGATTGCTTCGTATTCCTTGGCGATGGCGCCACCCTCACCGGTGGTTGGCATGCAGCGGTTGAAGCCGGTAGCAATTTTTTGTTCGAGGGTGGTATTCGGGAGAAGGTCACCGGCGATCTGTTCACGGGTGAATTGATCGAAGGGCATGTTCTGCCTGAAGGCCTCGATGACCCAGTCGCGGTAGGGCCAGATGGCGCGGTAGTTGTCGATGTGGATGCCGTGGGTATCGGCATAGCGGGCGGCATCGAGCCAATGACGTGCAAAGTTTTCGGCATAGGCGTCAGTGGAGAGCAGTCGGGCCACCGTTAGCTCGATAGCGGTGGACAGATCCTGAGCTGCCATTTCACGAAACGCGGAAACCTCTTTGGGAGTTGGAGGCAGTCCCGTGAGGTCAAACGTGAGCCGGCGCAGGAGGCGGGCGGCATCTTCGGGGGGGCTTGGCTCTAGATTTCTCTCCAGATGCTTCGCCGCTACGAATTTGTCGACAGCGTTATTTCCCCAGATTGAATTTGGAGGAGCTGGTTTCACTGGTTGGAGGAATGCCCAGTGTTCTTCATAGGGTGCGCCCTGATTAATCCATTTTTTGATCAGGGCAATTTCCTCGGGATCAAATGGCTTTTTGTGCGACTCAGGGGGAGGCATGACATCATCGACATCCCTGGTGATGATGCGCTTAAAGAATTCCGAGGCCTCGGCATCGCCTTTGATGATGGTAGGCTTCCCGTTGGCGCGCTCCAGAAAGGCGTAATCTTCTCGGTCCAATCGGAGCGGGTCCTTTTGAGGAGCCCGGGTGGAAGAGTCGGGTCCGTGGCAATGATAACACTTCTCTGAAATTAGGGGCTGAATGTGGTCGTTAAAATCAACAATATCCGGAGTTTGGGTCTCCTCTGCTGAGGCTGATACCATTAAAAGGAAAATGAGTGTAAGTCGCTTCATTTACCTTACAGATTACGAGGACCGATTATAAGTTCCTTCAGAATTGGACCCTAATCTTTGTGCTGCTGAAGTTGGATCGCTCCCAGGCAGGCATGGATTTTACAATCGACCATGATCCCTTCAGCTTCCTTCGTGCGAATAAAGGCTGCCAGATCAGGGAAAGCGACTAAATGTGTGGCGATATCCTCTCCTGCGATCCCTCCGCCTTTGTCGGTCTTGACGCAATCTTCAGCGAGGAAAAGGTAGGTGATTTCGTCGGTCATTCCAGCAGAAGTCGGCGAACTGAGCAGGGGAGAGATTTTCCCGGCGGTGTAGCCGGTTTCCTCGATTAGTTCGCGGGCAGCGCAGTCGATTGTCGATTCTTCCGCAAAATCTTCCTCATCTCCGATCAATCCGGCGCAAATTTCGAGGACCCGGCTCTCCACGGGGCGGCGATACTGCTCAATTAGGATAACTTGCCGCTCGGTCGTGAACGCAAAAATGCCGACAACGCCTGTGGCATTGGGCCGCGTGGTGAACTCCCAATTATCAATTTCTCGGAGGGAAAGGAACCGACCTTCGTGGTGGGAGGTGATCTTAGGCATGTTTTCACGATACACGGCAAAGAATCGATGGCCAAGCCACGTATGAAGAGTTAGATAGAGACACTTAGATGAGCGGAAAGGATTTTAATATCACGGTGAGTTTTCAGCATCGGATCAGATTTACCCGGGGAGCATTTGCTCAAGGGAATCGTATGGTCGCTGATCTTTTGGAGACCCGGGGGCGGAGCAAGGTGCTGGTTTTCGTGGAAAATGGGCTTCGCGAATTTTTCCCGCAGCTGGAAGGCCAAATTCAGGACTATTTTTCGGATCTAAGCGGACTGCGGCTCACCGGGGTGGAATGGTTGGTCGGTGGCGAGGAAGCGAAGCGGGGCGACCGGGTTTATCAGGATGCGATGGCCGCGATTGAGCGACACCATATTGACCGCCATTCTTATATTATTGTGATTGGTGGTGGTGCGTTCTTGGATGTCATCGGATTTGCTGCGGCGACAGGTCACCGTGGCGTGCGCTTGGTCAGATTTCCCACTACGACCCTTTCGCAGGATGACAGTGGAGTAGGGGTCAAAAATGGTATCAATGCTTTCGGCAAAAAGAATTTCGTTGGGGCTTTTGCCGTTCCTTATGCAGTTGTGAACGATTTTCAGTTTCTTCACACCCAACCGGAAGTGACGCGAAGGGCTGGGCTAATCGAGGCTGTCAAAGTGGCTTTGGTTCGTGATGGTGAGTTCTTTGATTGGATGGAAGGAAATTTGGAAGGGCTGCGTTCTCTCGATGAGACGACGCTTGAAGAGGCCGTGGAGCGGTCTGCTGTTCACCATGCCAAACACATTGCCCAAGGTGGAGACCCCTTTGAGTTGGGAAGCAGTCGGCCACTCGATTACGGACATTGGGCTGCCCACAAGCTTGAACAGTTAACGGATTTTGAACTGAGTCATGGTGAGGCGGTTTCCATCGGCGTTGCACTTGATACTCTTTATGCCGCAAAGGTGGGGTTGCTTGCTGCCAATGACGCCGAACGTGTCTTGAAGGTGATTGAGGGTTTGGAGTTGCCGGTTTGGCATGAGGCTTTGGAGTTGCGCGATTCGACAGGGCGTCGCCGGGTTTTCAATGGTCTCGAGGAGTTCCGGGAGCATCTGGGAGGCGAGCTGACTGTTTTACTTCTTAATAAGACAGGGGTGGGTGTAGACGTGCACGAAATCGACGAGGTCATTTGGGAAACTTGTGCCGAAGCGCTCAAAGTTAGGGCTCTTTCAGCAGTTTAAGATTTCAGCAATGAAGCGAATCGCGGTTCTCAATATCGTCGGGCTGACTCGCTCGGTTTTGGATGAGATGCCTCGCTTGAAGAAGTGGAGTGAGAGTCGGGATATTAACAGTTTTAAACCGGCATTTCCTGCGGTCACCTGCACCGCACAAAGTTCCTACCTTACAGGAAAGCCGGTGGGTGAGCACGGGATTGTCGGGAATGGCTGGTATGATCGAGAAGACTCCGAAGTAAAGTTTTGGAAACAGTCCAATCATCTCGTGAAAGGCGAGAAACTTTGGGAGGCGGTAGATGTAAAGTGTGCCAACATGTTTTGGTGGTATAACATGTATTCTTCGGCTGATTTTGCGGCAACTCCAAGACCCCTCTATCCAGCCGACGGGCGAAAAATTTTTGATATTCACACACAACCGATGGGGATGCGTGAGGAAATCAAAGCGGATCTAGGGGACTTTCCTTTTCCTGCTTTTTGGGGGCCGAAGGCTGGTATCGGCTCGTCAGATTGGATTGCAAAAAGTGCTCGGTGGATCGAAGAGAAGGAGAGTCCTTCATTGAATTTGGTATATCTGCCTCATCTTGACTACGGACTTCAGAAGTATGGTCCGGGCGCGTCGGAAATGGTAGCGGAGTTTGAAGCAATCGATGATGTGGCCTGTGATTTGATCGAAGTTTTGGAAGGGCGGGATGTCGAAGTTTTAGTGCTATCCGAGTATGGCATTTCAGAGGTTTCCAAGCCCATCCACCTAAACCGGATTTTCCGCAAGAAGGGATGGATTCAAGTGAAAGATGAGCTTGGTTTAGAAACTCTGGATTGTGGGGGCTGTAAAGCCTTTGCGGTGGCTGACCACCAAGCGGCACATGTTTACGTCAATGATCCATCGATCGCCAAGGAAGTGAGGGAAGTTGTTTTGGCTACCGATGGAGTGGAGGAGATTCGGGAAGGACGCGAATTATGGGGAGAAGGAATCGGTGCGACGCGTGGCGGCGATTTTGTGGCGGTCTCGGAAGAGGACGCTTGGTTCACATACTATTTCTGGGAAGATGACGCGAAGGCTCCAGACTATGCACGGTGTATCGATATTCACCGCAAGCCGGGATACGATCCAGTGGAGTTGTTTTTGGACCCAGAGATCAAATTTCCAATTGTGAAGATCGCGGGGTTTTTAGCCCGGAAGAAACTTGGGTTTCGTGGGCTCATGGATGTCATTCCGCTCGATTCCGGCTTGGTGAAAGGTTCTCATGGCCGTGATAATGTTTCCCGGAAAGAGCAGCCTGTGGCAATTGGCAAAGGCGCTGGGGAGGTCACTTCCGCTGAAGGTGTGTTCACCTGGATTCGGGACTCGTTGACAAGTTGATCGGCAAGTGGTTCAACCACGGCGTAGCCGGTAAGGGCGGGGTTTTTCCTCAATCTGCGGCGATCTTTCCCAACCTCTCTTGCTTTGACCACTTCAGCTTCCACTCCCACGGTTTCGGCCGCAGCTTCCCGCGAGATTTCCCGCCGCCGGACTTTCGCGATTATCTCCCACCCGGATGCGGGTAAGACGACGCTGACCGAAAAGCTTCTTCTGTATGGAGGCGCCATCGGCCTTGCTGGAAGCGTGACATCGAAGAAGGAACAGCAATCGACTTCCAGCGACTGGATGTCGATGGAGAAGGAGAGGGGGATTTCAGTGTCATCGACGGTGCTGCAATTCGAATACCAAAACTGCTGCGTCAATTTGCTGGATACTCCGGGGCACCATGATTTTTCCGAGGATACCTATCGGGTTCTGTCGGCGGTTGATGCCGCAGTTATGGTCATCGACGCCGGTAAGGGAATTGAGGCTCAGACCTTGAAGCTTTTTGAAGTTTGTCGACGTCGTGGAGTTCCGATTTTCGTCTTCATCAACAAGATGGACCGCCCGTCCCGTCCGCCACTTGAGTTGATCGACGAACTGGAGACCGTGTTGAAATTGGCGCCAGCGCCGGTGAATTGGCCACTCGGGGACGGTCCAAGATTTCGGGGAGTATACGATCGGCGTAAAGATGAGGTGAATCTTTTCGAACGAACCTCACATGGCGCGTTTAAAGCTCCGTTGGAAGTCGCTGGTATCGAGGATGAAAAAGTTCGAGAGGCTCTAAGCGACGAACTTTATGAAGCGGTAACCTCCGAGGTCGAATTGCTCGATGGTCTTACCGAAACTCTCGACGTTGAGAAAGTTTTGGCAGGTCAACAAATGCCGATCTATTTCGGAAGTGCCATGAATAACTTTGGTGTTCAGAACATGCTCGAAAGCTTTTTGGAAATGGCGCCACCTCCGTCAGGTCGTATCGACGTCACTGCTGATGACGTAGTTGATCCGGAGATTGAAAATTTTTCCGGCTTTGTCTTTAAGATTCAGGCCAATATGAATCCCCGTCACCGGGATCGCGCCGTTTTTGTGCGCATTGTTTCGGGGGTTTTTGAACGAGATATGCAGGTGGTCGATCAACGCACGGGCAAAAAAGTGAGGCTTGCCAACGCGCAGAAGTTATTTGGCCAAGATCGGGAAACTCTCGATACCGCCTATGCAGGTGATATCCTTGCCCTCGTGGGAAATTATAACTTTCTGATCGGTGACACGCTTACAAGCGATCCCAAGATCACTTTTAACGAGATGCCTCGTTTCACCCCGGAGTGCTTCACTTATATTCTCAATAAGGATACTGCTAACATCAAACGTTACCGTTCCGGGATGGAGCAATTGATGAAAGAGGGGGTCGCTCAAGCTTATCATGTTCACGGCAGCGCCCAATCTGTGCCTCTTCTTGGCGCGGTCGGACCTCTTCAATTTGAGGTGCTACAAGCTCGTCTTGAAAGCGAGTATTCCGTTGAAACCCGTCTCGAGCACCCCCGTTGGAACTGCGTACAGTGGTTTGTTGAAAATGAACCTGACAAATCAAGAAGCGATCGCGAACCGCCAGAGGTAACGCTGCCTTCAGGCTGTGTGGTTGCCCGTGATCAGGACGGCAAGTGGGTTGTTCTTTTGCCCGCTCAATATCTCGTTAGCATCCTCCACGACCGAAATGGGCATCTGACTTTCCGGGATAGCGCATAGGAAATTCAGGAATCGGCGTTTTGAGGTCATTTCCACTGAATTGGAGCGGCCTGGCGACTCGCCGTATTCTGGTTTTCGTTAATTTTCGAAATTGCTGTGTCCAGAAAAAATATGTGGTCGTAATTGTCCAGAGCCCTTTAAAAACGGAGATTTTTGCCCGCAA
>JBDNAG010000124.1:0-20844 GCA_039768565.1 Akkermansiaceae bacterium
GGCCGATTGATCCAGCGAGCCCGGATCAAATTGCAGCCTTAAGAAAACGCCTTGAAGAGATGGGGTGGTTCGAGTGGATCGAAGAGGATGTGACCGTCACTGCCTCATGAGAAGTGTTCTCGCCTTTTGGATTCTGGGGATAGGCGTGGCCCTGGGGTCTTTGAGTTGGGACCGCTTGCCCGATCTCCCGGACCGGGAGGGTTTCGCGGGGGTCTACTCCGGGGTTGTAAGCGAAGGCGATGAGGATTTTTTGGTGGTGGCCGGGGGAGCGAATTTCCCGGATGGGAGACCTTGGGAAGGCGGGAAGAAGATTTATTATAACGATGTTTATTTGCTTCCCCTGAAGGAGGACGGCGAGTGGCGGACTGCTGTCGTAAAGTTGCCGGTTAAGATCGGGTATGGCATGTCGGTGAGTTTGGAAAGTGGGAAGTGTTTGTTCATGGGGGGAAAGAATGACCAGGGGTCACGGGGAGAGATTTTCGAACTTTCGTTATTAGCGGGAAAATTGAAAATCACCGGGCTCGGTAATCTCCCCCGAACCATTTCCGAAGGCGTGGCGGCGGTGGTCGACGGAGAGGTTTTGGTTGGATCAGGTGTCGACGGAAAGGAAACACTGCGGGAGATGTTTAAGATGGTCAGACCCGATCCAACGGCGTTGGAATGGGAGTCCCTGGGCTGGCCGGACAATGCACGAGGTCGGATGTATCCTGTGGGAGGAAGCAAGACGGGGATGTTTTACCTTTTTGGGGGACGGGACTTTGCGGATTCGGAGGAGGAAAAAGAGGATCGGATTTTTGGATTGGATTTTTTGAAGGATTGCTGGGAATTGGAGGTCTCGTCAGGGCAGTGGAAGAGATTGGCCGATCTTCCCGAGGCAAGATCGGCAGCCCCATCGATGGCGGTGCCGATGGGGGCAAGTTCATTGCTGATGTTGGGAGGAGTGCCAGTCGAGTTTTTGCGGGAGCAAGTGGCAGCCCGTCCCGAGATCAACGGTCAGGGGATGGACCACCCGGGGTTCCCGGCTTCGATTCTCTCATACAATACGGTGACCGATCGTTGGGCGGATGCGGGAAGTCTGCCACTTGACGGGACTTTTGCTCCGGTGACGACACCGGTGGTGTTCTGGGGTGAAAAGGTGATCATTCCAACGGGTGAAATTAAACCCGGAGTGAGATCTCCCCAGGTTTTGATTGCAGAGATGGGAGGGACGAAACTCAGCTTCGGGGTGGTGAACTGGATCGTGGTTGCGGTTTACCTTCTCGGCATGGTGGCGATTGGATATTGGTTTATGAAGAGGGAGTCGGCTTCCTCGACGGATGCCTATTTTCGAGGCGGGCAAAAGATTCCCTTTTGGGTCGCAGGCTTGTCGATCTTTGCGACGATGCTCTCGGCCATCACCTTCATGGCCGTTCCGGGCACCGCTTATGCCACGAATTGGAATGGTTATATCGGGCAGTGGCCCATTTTGATCATTGTGCCATTGGTGGTGATGTTTTACCTGCCGTTTTATCGACGGCTCAATATCACAACGGCCTATGAGTATTTGGAAAAGCGCTTTAATGTCGCCACCCGCGTGATCGGGAGTGTCACCTTCATGCTCTTTCACGTTGGGAGGGTGGCCATTGTTCTTTATTTGCCGGCACTGGCTCTTTCGAGTGTGACCAATATCGACATCTTCGTCGCGATTGCGGTGATCGGGGTGCTGTGCGTGATCTATACCGTGATGGGTGGCATTGAAGCGGTGGTTTGGACAGATGCGATTCAGGCTCTGGTTTTGATAGGGGGAGCTCTCCTGTGCTTTGGACTGGTCGTGTCGCAGGTCGATGGCGGTCTTGGGGCGATTGGTTCTGCGATGAGCGAGCAGGGGAAGGGGATTACCGCGAGTTGGAGTTTTGGGGACCTTTCGATCGGGAAGGGATCGACCTCGGGCTTTGTTTTGTTTGTGGCCTTTATGCTGGCAAATCTGCCTTCTTATACCTCGGGGCAGGATGTGGTGCAGCGGTATGTTACGACGCCTTCCGAGAAGGAGGCGGCGAAGTCTCTGTGGATGAACATCGGGATGGTCTTGATCGGATCGGCAATCTTTTTTGGATTGGGAACGGCATTGTATGTCTTTTACCAAAGCAAACCCGGGTTGATGGATCCGGCATTGCCTGCGAAGGATAGTGTGCTGCCGTATTTCATCGTGCAAAATCTTCCGACGGGCGTTGCCGGCCTGATTATTGCGGGCGTTTTTGCGGCGGCGCAGTCGACGATTTCCAGTTCCCTGAATTCGGTCGCGACGGCATTTGTGACCGATGTTTATGGCAGGCTGTTGAAGCCGGAAAGCACCGATCAGCAGAAGTTGTCGGTCGCAAAACGGGTGGTTGTTATTCTGGGCGTGGTTGGGATCGCGGTTTCCAGTTACCTGGCGATGATTAAGACGGACGAGGTCTTCATGCTCTTTAACCGCTTTATCGGATTTGCCCTGGGACCTCTTGGTGGATTGTTTGCCCTCGGGATTTTTTCGAGGATGCCAAATGGTTTGGCTGGTTTGCTGGCCTTGGTTTTCGGAGTGCTGACGGTGACCGCAACCTACTTCCTAAATGAAGTGGGAGTGATCGATCTGATGCCTTTGCTCTATGGAGCAGTTGGTTTTTTAACTACTTTGGTTTCGGGGATTCTCCTTGGAATTGTCCTTCGTGCGAACGATGAGGAAGTGAAAGGTTTGACGATATGGACGCAGAAAAAGTGATGAATGGATATTCGGACGAAGAGTTGATCGAACTACGGGATTTCTATCGGGAGAGTTTACTCGAAGATACCCTGCCGTTCTGGATGCCGGAGATTGTCGATGAAGAGTACGGGGGATACCTGTCGATGCGTGATCGCGACGGAAGCCTGATCGATGATGATAAATCAGTTTGGTTGCAGGGGCGGTTTGCGTGGATGCTGGCGACCTTGTATAACACGGTGGAGAAGCGAGAGGAGTGGCTATCGGCCGCCAAGAGCGGGGTTGAGTTTTTGAAGGATCATTGCTTCGACGAGGACGGTCGCATGTTCTTTTTGGTGACCCGCGAAGGAAAGCCTCTGCGGAAGAGGAGATACTTCTTTTCCGAGGCTTTTGCCATAATGGCTTTTGCCGCCTACGGGAAGGCCTCGGGTGACGAAGTGTGGATCGAGGAGGCGCGGAAGCTCTTTGCAAAGTGCATGGACTATGCCGACGAAACGGTTTCGCCGGGGGAGCCCAAGTGGACCGATGAGAGGAAGGTGAAGGGGATTGGAGCTCCCATGATTTTCCTGCAAGTGGCGCAGGTTTTAGCAGCCAATGGTGGGTGTGAATTGGCGGAGCGTAAGATCGATGCCTTGATTGAAGAGATCCGTGGTTTTGTGAGGGATGACATCGAGTGTGTCATGGAGCAGATCGGAATCGATGGAGAAGTGGTGGATCATATTGATGCGCGGACTTTGAATCCGGGGCATGCGATTGAAGGGGCGTGGTTCATTTTGGATGAAGCAAAGCGCAGGGGCGGAGATCCGGAGTTGGTTGATCTTGGCTGCCGGATGCTTGACTACATGTGGAAACGAGGGTGGGACGAGGAATACGGTGGTATTATTTATTTCAAGGACGTTTACGATAAACCCGTGCAGGAATACTGGCACGACATGAAGTTTTGGTGGCCCCAGTGCGAAGCCATCATCGCCACTTTGCTGGCTTACCAACTGACCGGTGATGAGAAGTATGCCGGGTGGCATCGCATGATTCACAAATATGCCCACGAGACATTTTGTGATGAGAAACACGGTGAGTGGTTTGGCTACCTTCACCGGGATGGCCGGGTGTCATCGCCCTTGAAAGGAAATCACTTCAAAGGTCCTTTCCATCTGCCGAGGATGCAGTGGTATTGTTGGCAGATGCTTGATTGATAGAGTGGTGGGAGAAGGTGATTTGTCGGTGGGCAAAGATCCCGAGGGCCTGCTCTTCAGGGAGTGATTTTGGCTCCGAAGCGGTAGAAGACGTTTGGTGGACGGGGCGGACTGGTGTCAGTGACGGAGCTGTTGGTGGTTCTGTCTACGGCGCTGATGCCCGCTTCTGGAGTCCCGGTGTTGGTCTGGCCGTCGGAGCGGTATTCCCGGTGATAGCACAATGTTCGATCATGGTTTTTACCGGGTGAAGGTAGGGGTTGTCTAGTGCGGGTGGTGCGTAGATAATACCAATTCTTCTGAAAGGTTTTGTGGTGATTTTTCGTCACTGTTTGGGGAGATGAAACGATTGATTTTCACCCTGCTTTCATTAGGGGCTATTTTTGGTAATGCTGAGGATTTTGAAAAATTTCCAACAGGAGGCTTCGAAAGTCTTAAGAGTGAATTGGGTGAATGGTCGGGTAGCAAGGGGCATGCCGAGATTCATGGGGCTCATGCCAAGGGCGGAAAGAAGTCATTGAGGATTCTTGGGGGCGGCAATCATGCTGTTGAGCTGATTCTGACTGAGGCGCCAAAGGAGGACGTGGTGCTTTCTTTCTGGGCCGAAAGGTGGACCAGCAGGGCTCCGTTTAGGTTTCGAATTGAAGAAAAGAGGAACGGGAAATGGTTGGAGGTCTACAATGGAGACAAGACGATCAAGGTTGGGGGCTTTTTGACGTTGGTCGAATTACCGATCATGAGTGGTGCCGAAGGATTGCGGCTGAGCTCAACCGCTCCTGATAAAAGCGGAGTCATGATTGACGACTTTTTATTGGAAAAAGTTCAGCCGATGGTCGTTGAGAAAATCACGACGGTGCAGCCGGTCATTCCGGTGCTGATCCGAAAAAAAGACAATCCGGTGATTGGCTTGCAGGTCGTTGCCAAAGGACGGGGTGAGGCCAAGAAATTGACTGGATTGAAGTTTGATTTTCAGGGCACGACAGATTTGCAAGCGATCAAGTCGGTGAGGGTGCTTTCCGCAGGCAGTGTTTCTAAAGCGGGAGTCGGTGAGCATTTTGGCGAGACCCGCCGGGATGGTAGCGGCTGGGTTTGTGAAGGTGCCGTAAACCTAGTTTCCGGAGACAACTACTTTTGGGTTTCCGTTGAATTGAATGAGGGCGCTGATCTTGATGGGAAAGTCAATGCGAGAATCCTGACGGTTAAGTTGGATGATGGAGAAGTGATCAAACCGGAGGTGGAGTCACCAGAAGGGCGTCAACGCATTGGCTATGCGGTGCGTCAGCGCGGGGATGATGGATCCAAGGCGTTTCGGATTCCGGGGCTTGCAACGACGAATCAGGGGACCTTGATTGGAGTTTACGACGTCAGGTATCGGTCGGGCGGCGACTTGCCCGGCGACATCGATGTGGGCATGAGTCGGAGCAAGGATGGTGGACAGACGTGGGAGAAGATGAAGGTGATCATGGATATGGGAAATGACCCCAAGTGGCGCTATGACGGAATTGGTGATCCTGCCGTATTAGTGGACAAGGGGACGGGGCGGATTTGGGTCGGAGCGACCTGGAGCCATGGCAATCGTTCCTGGCACGGTTCCGGACAGGGGATGAAGCCGGAGGAGACCGGACAGGTGATCATGGTCCATAGTGATGATGATGGATTGACCTGGTCAGAGCCGATCAATTTCACCAAGCAGGTTAAAAAGCCCGAGTGGCATTTTCTTCTTCATGGACCGGGAGCCGGTATCACGATGAAAGATGGGACCCTCGTGTTTCCAATGCAGTATCAGGACAGCGACAAGCATGCGGACGGGAGGAAGAAGGGGACACCCTATTCATCGATCATGTATAGTAAGGATCATGGCAAGACCTGGATCATGGGGGCGGGGATCAAGTCGAACACGACCGAAGCACAGGTTGTGGAATTGGAAGATGGTTCTTTGATGTTGAATTGCCGCGACAATCGGGGTGGGGCGCGAACAATTGGAATCAGCAATGATCTGGGTAAGACCTGGGTGCTGCATCCGACAGACCGGAAGGCTTTGAATGAACCGGTGTGTATGGCGAGTCTGTTAAGGATGGGAGATCGATTGATCTTTTCGAATCCCAATACGCGGCGGGGACGTTACAATATGTCCATCAAGGTTTCCACCGATGGAGGGATGTCATGGCCCGAGGAAATGCACACTTTGTATGATTCCCGGAGTGGAAGCGGCTATTCCTGTTTGGCGCCGGTTGGAGAGGAGCATGTGGGTGTTCTCTACGAAGGGCCCACCGAAATCTACTTCCTGCGCTTCCCTCTCGATGAGTTGGTCAAATAGGCGGGGCTTTGGTTTCCCTGTATTCCGGAATAGATAATCACAAACTCAAGGCATAGGAATGTCATTCGAGGACTCATTCCTGTGTGGTCTATTGTTTGAATCGTTTAATCTGGTCCTGCTTTCAAACCAGATCAATATTTTTGTTTCCAATGATCGGGGAGCTTTTAATGAGGCTGAAAAAGCAAAGAAAAATGAATAAAATTAATACCATATTTGGGGTCGTTATCTCCTCAGTGATTGCTTCCAATGGGGAAACAATCTTCGGGGGAGATGATACCATCGATGTCGATAATTGGACCACCAGTTCGGTTGTTTTTGATGACACTGTGCAATCCGGCCACAGCTTGAACTGGGAGAATGTTGTCGTGAATGATGTGACCGTCGACAGTGCCGGGAACAAGTTTGATTTGGAGTGGGAGGCAGGGACCAATTATACCATTGGGCATCTGTTTGTGTATAACGAAAGCTATGACCTGGCGAGCGAAGCCGGTGGGATTCAGGCGCTTCTCATGACGGCGGATTTTGAAGCAACGGCCTTTGCGAACTGGTCTCCCGTGGTTGCGGTGACCGATGGTGGAATCACCAATTACTATCGCTGGAATCATTCCGGTAATGCCTGGAATGGAAACGGTGCGCTAAATTTTTCTGATCCTTTTCCGGCCGATGATCCAAATCAATTTGATCTTTCTCAATTAGGGAATGGGACAAATCCCGCTCTTGGGATTTGGGGGAAGTTGAATTCTTTATCAACAGATTTTGGGGGGACGAGGATTAATGCCGATAGCCCAAACCTTCAAGCTGCCGCGGGAACGGTGCAATTTGGATTTATTCAGTGGGGAGGCTCGACGGGTGGAAATGTTACCAATCAAACGTTCTCAACCGAAATTGAGTCATTTGAGGTGGTGATCAATCCGGGCGGTGTGACTGCACCCGAAATTGTTACAAGTCCCGGAACAACCTCATCGGCAACTTCGATTTCAGCGTCAGGTGAAGTTACAAATACTGGAAACGATGTCCCATTCGTTACGGTTTACTACGGGACAACTGACGGGGGCATCGATCCGGTTTCCTGGGATGGTCAGGTAGATGGAGGAGCTCAGGTCGGGACCTTTTCGGTGCTCATCGAGGGGCTCTCCAGTAACACCAACTATTTTTATCGGGTGTTTGCATCCAACTCAGCGGGCACGACCTGGGCTGACAGCTCCGAGAGTGTGATGACCTTGTCCCCGGCAACTCCAGCGGTGGAAGTTCTTCCCGGGTCTTCCTCCAGCGCGGGTTCCCTCACGATGAATGGGCAAGTGACCGACACTGGAAATGAAGATCCAGAGATTACCATTTTTTATGGCACCACCGATGGAGGACCGAATCCCGGTTCCTGGGATGAGGTTGCCTTCGTTGGTTTGTCAGGTGGAGCCTTTTCGCAAACGGTGACCGGGCTTGCTGGAAATACGACCTACTTTTATCGCGCTTTTGCCGAGAATTCAGGAGGATTGGCCTGGGCTTCGACTACGGAGTCAGCGGTCACGCTTGATTATGCCGGAGTTCCAAATTCATTGGCATCGAGCAGTTTTGACTACCTATACGAAATGGATGAAAATCCAAGCGGGCAGGATTTGGATGGTGCTGGCAATGCTTCCGACTGGTTCGAGAACCCGGCAATGGCTACCGGAGTGGATCAACAAATGTGGACTCCTCAAACCTATGCCGGCGGGGTTGCTTCGTCGAATCAGGCTGCAGCGATTCCAGAGGCTCTATTCCGGAGTGACTACACTGGAAGTATTTCCCGTCAGTCCATCTTGGGAGACTTTACGGTCGAGGTTGCCATTCGAATTAAAGAAGGAACGATCACATCCCCTGATTTTGATTTGGGAGGATTTGGGATGTTTATCAACCCTCCGGGGCAAAACTCTCTGCGTCTGAATATTAATGAAAGCGAGTTAAGCACTGGTTTGGGGGAGTCGGTGACGACGACTGCCAGTAATACCGCCGGGATGACGGTCTTTCGCGTGGCTTATGTGGAGTCTGATCAGCGATTCTGGGTCTGGAGAGACGGAGCCCTTGTTTATGGAGACAGCCCGGCAGGCGGAGGTGGCATTGAGGGTTCAGAGACATCGCTTTATGCCGGTGGAGGATACCTGCTGGGTGATTTTGCGTCCGACATCAGTGGTGATTGGGATATCGAGTATATCCGTCTCCATAACGAAGCCGTTGCTCCCACGGGGGCGAGCCCTTTTGGTGATGTTGCAATTACCGGATTTGGTTTTGTGAATGAGACTACGGTCTTTATCGATTTCCTTGGTGAAGCAAGCCGAGCTTACGATGTTCTGAGCTCAACCAACCTCAGCGAGTTTACCACTGCCGAAGATCCGATTAACGGAACATCTGCGACAACGAATGCTGAAGGAATTGGTCGGGTTGAGATTGGGGTATCCGGCAGGGTTCCCGGCAAGCTCTTCTTCAGGATTGAAAAGCCCTAGTCGAAAAGAAATTCTTCAGGAAATCCAAAAAGACCCGGCCGGACCTTTTGTCCGCCGGGTCTTTTTGTTTTAGGGCGTCCTGACATTGAGCCTGAAAAACTGTCTCTTGCTTGAACCTGCCGGGGGTGCCCGATAGCTGTAGGTTGCCAATGCTTCCGTTTGATGACTGATGGTGAGGAGGTCGTTTTGATCGAGGGATGTCCACGATTCCAGATCCTCTGAATATTCAACATTGTAGATGAGTTGAGCAGTGAGGTTTCTCTGAAAGGAGAATACGGGTCGGGTTTCATCGGCGGTCAAAATTGGGAGAGGAGGAGTGTTCTCCGAGTTGGTGAGGGCCACGTGAAGCAGGTTGTCGATTCCGTCTTGGTTGTCATCGTCGTGTGGATTTCCGGCGAAGAGAACAATGTCGGATGAGGAAGGTGACCCATGGGTGCTTGGTGAGGCTTGCCAATTGAGAGGGCCATTCAGATCAGTATCAGCTTGAGGGTTTGTCAGGACGAGGGAGTGACCCTTGCCATCGGGCGATTCCGGCCAAGGAAATTTGTCGTTGTAAGTAAGTTCGAGGTAAGGGAGCCCGCTGAGACCCAGACTAATTGTTTCGCCGCTGTTTGCGAGTGATCCGTCATACTCACCTGAGATCGCTATTGCTCCGTATCGGTGTGTGAAGGCTGCAGTGTTTCGAACAAGAACCAGGCGCCCGTTTCCAGGGAGGAGCCGATCAGCTGGAGGTAAAGTATTGAAATCGAACTGGATTCCAGCGGTGAAAGCGAGATGGGTGAGGTCAAGAGGCGTTGGTTGTGTGTTGGTGAGTTCAATGAATTCGAAGTCATCCTGATCCGTGAAACCGGCCAAGGCCTCCTCGGGATTAGCGTCCGTGGGGTGGTAGTGAATTTCGCTAATTATGAGGTCTCCGGGATTCGGTGTTGTTCCGGTAAGGAATTCCGCTTGTGTCAAGGGGGACCACTCTCCTCCATTGGATCGAATGCGGGCCAGGAGAGAGGTTGGTTCTGTAATCGACACATTCGAACCAATGATTGCAGATGGAGAGGCGCTTCCTCCCGGAAGCCGGGGGTCGATATCATCGGTGGAAAAGTAGAGGGTTCCGCCTCCATTGGGATTTTCCAGATTGATTGTGGTTCCTGGTGAGATCGACCCTCCGTGTTGCGATAGTTTTGGCGGTGCGGTGACTGGATAGAGATTGTTCGATTTTAATTGGTTGATAAAAATATTAGTTCGAGCCGGGAAGTAGTTCGAAATTTTTTCGTCTACGACAGGGTCGAATTGATCGATGGTGTTCATCGGTGGTTCCTCGCGAGTGTCTCCCCAGCGCGCGGACTCGGCATTCATGGCGGGGCGGATTTCGTTGATGATCTCTTGAAATCGCAAGGTGTTTTTCGACGGCGTGAGAGCTCCGCTGTTGAAGCAATGTTTGTGGACCCGATCTGAGAAATACATCATGAACTCGTCATTGAGGCGTAATCTGCTCCATATGATACCTGGCGAGTTGTTGACGGTCGTATTGAGTTGGCCGACTTCATTCGTTCTAAAGATATTACTCTCGATGTCCCACGTGATGAACGTGAAGGGGCCGTTGGTGGGCTTGTGTCGAACGGCATACCAATTGTTGTGTGGCCAATCGAGGTTGGCGCCCCAGAAGTTGAGGATGAGATAATCGGCAAAGGAATCGACGTCCAATTGTAGACGGACGGCATCGTAAACAGCTTGGGTTGAAATATTACTGTTGAGAGTTGCGAGGAGGGTATTCCAGGCAGTGAGGTTTCCGGTGACGACTTCGGGAGCGGATCCGTTGGATTGTCCGCGCGGGCGTTGTTTGAGGACGTCATATTCCGAGTCATCTCCACCAAAGCGATCTTCGGCGAAGTGTTGGTCGACACGCTCATGAAGGTTGTAGAGTCCCCAATAGATGCCGTTGAAATAAACGTGTGCCCAGTTTCCCTGAACAACCGGTGAGGCGCCCATGGCCTGATGGGACTGGCGGCCAAATTCATCTCTAAGAAGCATGGAATTACGACGGCCAATATATTCCGTGCCGCTGCCAGAGGTGTGGACGGTCCAGGAATCAAAATAGGCACCTCGAAGGACTATGTTGTCGAGCTTGTCTGCTCCACGGCTCCCGAAGAGCTTGTAGTCGAGTTTGGATTTTCCGTATTCGGACCGGAAGGCGATACGGAGTGACTTTTTCCCAAGATCACGAAAGCGGGATCCTGCTCCTTGAATTCGAATGCCGGCGTCCTGTTGGAATCCGGAAGTCCCGTCGGGGTGAAGGTATTCAACGGAGCAGGCGCGCTCCCATTCGGATCCGGATTCACGAGGGTTGGCATAGATTCCATTCTGTCCCCACATGTCTTCAGCAGGAAGGCTCACTGATAGGCTTGGTATCGCATTCAGGTCATCAATAAGGTCTGGGTATCTTGGGTCATTTACAACATTAGGGTCCATTTCATAATCCCAGATCGAGGTGTTATTTGAAGGAGAGGGAAGACCTGCTCCATCCTGTGTTAAGACATCGGAGTGAAAGAGGTAGGTTTGAGTGTCGACATTCGTGGGAAGGGCATTGCTGCGGGTGGCGATCGTGCGGAGAATTGTCGTGGTGTTGATTTCGACCAAGGCCCGGGCCGGTGTTTGTTCATCGGGAGCAAGGACCTGAATTCCATTTCCGGGTGACGGTATGGAGCCGTCGGTAGTGTAAATGATGGTTGTTCCAGGATCGGTTGAAGTGACTATTTCGGTGAATGGTTCCGCATAGATGCCACGTCCGACTTGAAATTTGGTATCTTCAAGAAGAGCGTCGAAATTGATTGAGGGGTTTTCAGCTCCCGGTGTTGGGGCGTTGAAGAAACCAATCGTTGGAGGGACCGGGCTGCTTAGAGTGGCGATCAGTTCGGGACGGATAAGGAGATCCGAGCTGTTGGAAAACCGGTTCATTCCGTGAATTGAAAGAAGGTTCCCTGATGCAATTAGATCTGGAATGCTTGCGCTGATATCAAAGTCCTGGAATTGAAGGGCTGCGGAATCAGTGACGTCACCGGCGGAGTCTGAATTCCACAAAAGGTTGGCCGGGTCGTTGGCGCCGACGGCATAAGAGCCATTGATAAAAGCGGCGAAGCCGTCGTCGTATTTCATACGCAGAACAAGTGATTGGACTGAGGATGGATCAATGGTTTCAGGGATGGGGATCCGGATGTAGATAGAAGAATTGACCGCCCAGGCACTCTCAACATCGATTCCAAATTCATTTTGAAAGCCATTGGAGCGCTCGAATCCCACTCCCAGTGTGCCGCTCAACCATGTGGAATCATCGAATGTTGGCATGTGGTTTCGCCAGGTTACGCCAATCGAATTGTCATCAGTTTGGGTGGGAATAAGGGCTTTTGCGGGGGATGATTGGTTGATCAAAACCAAATCCGAGCCGGTTTTTGTAGGACCGTAGGAAACATCTGGTTTTTGTCCGGGATAATTGAAAAAGGTGGAGACGATCCCTTCCGGGGAAACGAGCGCCAGATAGTCACCTTCTGCCAGGATGTGGGACGGAAAGGTCCATTTGGTTAAATTCGTGAAGTCGTCGGTGAGATGCCATCCGGAAAGTTCAACGGGATCTGCACCCGGGTTATGAATCTCGATCCAATCCGAATGGTCGCCATCTTCATCCTGCAAGCCCGATGAATTATCGGCAAGGAATTCGGTGATGACCGGAGAAGCGGATGCCGTGATGGTGCAAAGGCCCAGAGAGATGAAAATACGAAGATGGATCATTGCAAAAGGCTGACTTTCAGTCGGAAGAATTGCGAAGGTATGGATATCGGGGTGTTGGATCTCCATCTCAGCATGGCATTGCCGTCTCCATCGAGGGTGTGCTCAATGAGAGTGATTTCCCCGGGATTGTTCGACCAGTTGGTAAGGTCGGTTGAGACATAGGCAGAGGGAGTGACGTCGTCGGCGCCCACAAGGTAGGTTACGTATAATGTGGGATAGAATTCGCCATCCACTTTTATGGGCTCTCCAATTTTGATTCGATCCAAGCCATCGTAAGGGACCAGGTCATCTGTTCCAAGGAAGTGTTCCACAAGAGCGGAGCGTTGGTCTCGATCTTCGTCGGCGGATGGATCCCCGGCAAAGTTTGGTCTCGAATCTGACGTTCCCGGGTTGCCGGCGAAAGTAGAGCTGCAGCGCCAATGGGAAGGAAGGGTTGGATCGGGATTGTTTGCGGGGTTTTTTAAAACGAGGGAGAAACCGTCACCATCGGCACATTCAGGCCATGGAGCAGTGTCACCGTAGGTTACCGAAAGGAGTTCGAGGTCGAGCAGGGTGTCTCTAAGCGTAATGGTATCTCCGGCATTGTTGAGAGCTCCGCTGTATTCCCCTGCGACGGGTAAGTCGCTACCGTAGCGAAACTCAAAAGCAGGCTTGTTTCGAACAATCAGCAAGCGGGAAGCAGGAGCGAGTGATGTCATGGATCCACTCGAGAAGTCGAAATCGATTCCGCTACTGATCGAGAGTGACTCGAGATTTACCGGGGTTGATCTAATATTTTGGAGCTCCAGATATTCGAATTCGTCTGAGTCTTCGAACCCAGCTTCGAGTTCCTCGCTTGTAGGATCAGAAGGGTGATATTGGATCTCACTGATCACCAGTTGAGGAAGGTCATCGTGGCGATAGTAGTTCTTCTCAACTGGGCCTGACCATCTGGAGCCATCCAAAGTACGAGCGATGATCTGGGTGCGTGAGTCAAATGACAAAGGAGAAGAGTAAGCTATTGCATTCGGTGCAATAGCTCCTCCGTCGAGCCGTGGGTCTGATCCATCGGTAGTGTAGTAGATGGTGCCCCCGGCCGAAGGAGATAGGGTGACGGTCAGATCACCTGCGAAGAATTCGGTTTCGGGCGAAATGGAGGGAAGAGACTCATACTGGTTGTCGAGGTAGTTCGCCCGACTGAGGAGGTAGGATTTCATTTCCGTAACATTTCTCTGCCAGGTGGTGAAGCCAAGTCCACTTCTGGAGACTTGCCCGGAGTTTGGGCCCTCGGCGGAATCGTCGATGAATTCTTCCAGAATGGCATCAGTCATGGTGGTTACGCGGGCTTCCTGCCAAATGTCCTGAAGAGTTTGTCGGAAGTTAATATCGCGAAAGAGTCCCTGATACCAATCACGATCAGAGGCCCAGAGAGGGGTGTTGGTGGCTCCGCCCTTCCATGTGTATGCCCGGTCAAAATCCCAAACCGGCCCCATTTTGATCTTTGAAGTGGGAGTGTCCCGATAGAGGTAGGTCGAGAGAACATGGGCGTCCTGGTTTTTGGATAGATTGTGAACAGCAAAAAAGCGGGCCCAGCTTTCTGAATCAAGATGCGCTCGGTAACCGGATGCGGGATCCTGATAATTGGCGGACCAAACCGCGGTATCCATGGCCCGAATCGAAGTTTGAATCTCACTTCTTTGGGTGGTGGCGATTTGGTAGCCACCAGGGCTGTGAAAATTGAGGTAGGAGTGATAGAACTCTGAAATGTCGTCGGCTGATTGCGATCCTCCGGAGTTTTGTTGGTCGTCGGGAATCTGTAGTAATCCATTGGGACCAGCTGCGTGAAAATTGGGTTGAATGGTGTTGGATGGCATGCCGACAGGAATCGCCGACATGCGGTCAATGTTGATCATCCACCCTCCGGTTTGACCGTCATCGCTTAGTTTTTCGAACTCAACGCCCATCCGATCCCTCTCGATTTTTTCGGAAAAGATATAGAGTCCGGCGAGATCGGAATTTGTGATCAGGCCGCCGTTGGTGTTTTGAAAGACGGCGACGATTTTACTATCAGGGCTGAGTGCCCCCAACGCCCTGCCGATTTGGAAAGAGACCGGATTGTGAATGAGGGCGCGATCGTAGGTTGGGTTGGGCGGGTTAAGAACCCAGTCGGCCTCGGGGTCGAAGCCGAACGGGGAGAGCTTTCTTTCCGAGTCGTCGGCTTTCCAGAATTCGACCGAGAGAGGTTTTCTGGAAAAGGTACTAGAGCTGGAACCCCTGACCCGGCAGCCGGAGCGGGATTCAGTAGATGGCGAATTGGAAAAGGGAAGGCCGTTTTCAGAAGGCTGGTAGATGGCCATTACATTTGCTTGGCGGGGAACCTGTTGAATGTCGCGTCCGTCATTGGATCGCCCTTTGTTGGGATACGCACCGGAGCCAAAGTTATCCATAACGATTACCGGGATATCGGAAAGGTAGGATTGAAGAGCAGGGTCAAGGAAGGCGTAATCAGCGACGGCAATCGGTCCGGGAGATTTTTCGAGCTCAAATGCCCGGGCTCTTAGCCGGGTTGGCTCGGAAATCTCAAGTGCTGTAGTGTAGAGCGGGCTGCCGGTGTTTGGATCTGAGCCATCCAGGGTGTAGCGTATCTCAGCACCTTCATTTTCGGGGGATAGATCGACCGAAATTGTGGACGTCTTCACTCCGCTCGGGGTTGAAATTGAGACCTCACCCGAAGGTGCGCCAACTGGAGTGGAAGTGTTGCTGCCGGGATTCGCCTCGCCCGGCGTAGGTGTGGAAAAGTATCCAATTGTGGAAGGCCCCGGACTTTTTAACTGGGCCACCAATTCGGGGCGAATGAGCATGTCGCCGCTGATCGTCGATTGGTTCAATCCTTGGATGGCCAGAATGTTTTGAGAATTCTCCAGATTCAGGATGCTCGCGGAAATGTCAAAATCCTGGAACGCCAGAGCCTGCGCATCCGGGGTCGCGTTTGTCGCAAGTGAATTCCAGGCGAGAGGATCAGGGTGATTGATGCCAGTGGCGTAATGTCCGTTTAGGTAGGCTGCGAATCCGTCATCGCATTTGATCCTAAGTGTCAGTGATTCGATATTGGCGGGGTCAAGGTCAGCTTGAATCGGGATGCGAAGATAGACGGAGGCATTAATTCCCCAGGAGGTGTTGAGAATGTCGATGCCAATTTCATTTTGAAACCCGTTACTTCGTTCCAAGCCCACGCCGAGGTTGCCTGCCTGCCAGGTTGAGTCGTCAAACAGAGGGTCATTGGTGCGCCAGTTTGTGCCAATGTGGTCGTCGAAGTTTTGATCTGGAACGAGAGCCCGGGCTTGCGCGTTTTCAGAGATGAGAACGACGTGGCTTCCTGCTGTGGCAATGCCATAGGAAAAATCGCTCTCCTGAGGAGGAAAGTCATACTCGGATACCACTTCCCGGGACGGGGAAATTAGAGCGAGATACTCCCCGGAAGATGATAGTTTGAAGTTTGTGTGGAGTTGTTGATCAGGAATGGAGCGATCTTTTCCAGAGGCGAAAGCAATGATGTATTGATTGGGAGAGATCGTGATGTCCGGAAAGCTCCATTTGGTGGAATTTGAACGATCGTCGGTGAGAGTCCATCCGGACAAATTGATTTCGCCGCTTCCCGGATTGTGGATTTCAATCCAATCCGAAGAATCCCCGTCTTCGTCTAGAAGTCCATTTTGATTCGAAGCAAGAAATTCAGAGATGACCAGGTTGGCAGATGCGGGGAGCAAGCTGCAGAGCACAAGAACAAGGTATGAAGTCTTCGACACGTTGAATTTTTACGCTTGAGTTACCAATTCCAAAGTCTGCCCTTCTGGTTGGTTTGGTGGACCAGAAGGATTTGGGTGTAAGACCGACATCTTGAAATCTGAGCTCATTCATGGATTGGGCTAGGGCAATTGTTCTCATGATGGTTTTTCACGGAAATGTATTCGCGGAAGAAGTTCAGATGGTGGATGCCAGTGAAGGAAAGGTGGTTTTTGAAGCGCGTAACATTCCCGGGGGTGTTCCGAAGTTAGGGCATGGAAAAGGTGCCAAACAGTATGGTTATCGGATCCCGTCATTGTTGACGACATCGAAAGGATCGATTCTGGCGTTTTGTGAGAGACGCCTGGGTCTTCATGATCATGACCAGAATGATATCGTCGTGAAGCGAGGATGGAGTGAAAGCGTGGGGAGGGCTGGGATTTGTGGGCTTCGTTTCCTTCAGCGCAGGTGAGGAAAAACGGGCATATTGCGGTGTCAAAGGATTTTGGGGAATGCTTCGAGATCCGGACGATTATAACGGGCGATTTCGGCTATTCGGCTACACAGGTTTCACCAGACGGGAAGAGCTTGCTCTGCTTTTTTGAGAACGGTGGATACAAGGTAATTCGCTTTTTAAAAATTCCCTTTTCAGATCTGGTGAAACAATAACAAAGCCTATCTATCCGGTTTTATTATTGGGCGAGTTCCATTCCAGCCGATGGCTTGGGATTGCATTTCCTTGTGTGCAGCAATGAGTTGATTTTTGAGTTTATTGAATAAAGCGGGTTTTACTTTGGAGATGTCGGTTTGTTGGGCGGGATCGATGAGAATGTTGAAGAGTTGAAAGCGGATGAGTTTGCCGGTTTGGACTCTGGTGAGATGAGATTCTTTCCAACTGGAGCGTTGGAGTTGTGTTTCGGCACTGTAGAAACCACAGATAACATGATCGCCGATGCGGATCACTGCGTTTGGATTGGGGCTGTTTATGAAGTTTGTGTTGTAGTGGTGCCATTGGAGGGGCTTTAGGCGGTCAAAGGGCTTTCCCGTTAAAAGTGGGAGAAGGCTTTGACCGTCAAGAATGAGTCCCTCTGGGATGGATGTTTCTGTGAGATCGCAGATTGTAGGGAGCCAATCGATGGCTCCGGCTGGAGTGTTGATGATTGTTCCGGCATTGATTTTGGCGGGGTAATAAATAATTCCGGGTGTGTGAATCGAGCCATCCCAGAGTCCGTATTTGTTTCCACGATAGGGAGCCGCAGTTCCATAGTTCCGATCCATGTTGGCCTTGCCGAGCTTGGCTGGACCATGATCTGAGGTAAAAAGGATGAGGGTGTTTTCTTCAAGATTGAGGCTCTTTAGGGCTTGGTGAATATGGCCCACCTGCTGGTCTATGTTTGTAATAGAGGCGAAGTAAACGGCTTCGTTTCTGTTTTTTGTGACGGATCTGTGGTATCGCTGGGTGATTCTTTCCGGAGCTTCGACATACCAATGGGGTTCATAGAAGTGCACAAACTGAATGAATGGTTTTTCAGGATTGCGCTCCTCGGTAAGCCAGTGAACGGCTTCAGATCCGACGATGTTGGCAGCGAGACCGGGTTTGGTGCCTTCAGTTTTTCCATTGCGAATCCAGCCCGGTTTGTTGAGGACTTTTGCGTTATCGTCGGAGCAAAACCAATAGTCGAAGCCATAATGATCCATGGTGGGAATATCATTTTGTCCATTTGCGGCTCGTTCGATTTGGGTCTCAATGAGGGAGCAGTGCCATTTTCCAAAAATGGCTGTCTGGTATCCGTTCCGGCGCAGAAGCTGGGGGATGGTGGTTTCGGTTTTGGGGAGATGAGTTAGATCGCCCGAGCTTCCTCCGATAAAGCTGTAGATTCCATGGCGATGGGGCATGCGGCCGGTTAAAGTTGCTGCCCGTGATGGTGAGCAGACCTGTGCAGGGGAGTAAAAGTGGGTAAAGTTGGCGCCATCCTTGGCAAGTTGATCGAGATGAGGCGTTTTGATGTGTGGATGAGCAGTGAGTCCAAGGTCGCCGTAACCAAGATCATCGGCGACGATGACGATAATGTTTGGTCGGTCCGATGCTGCAAGAGTCGCAGTGACGAAGAAAAGGATGACCAGCTGGCGTAACATAAGGGTTGGTGTGAATTCTACTTACTATGGTCCTTCATGATAGGGAGCTTGAATATTGTTCGCTCCTTATTGATGAGAATTACAGATTGATCAACTTCTTCCTGGGTTCGACGGAGCGGGTTGGATTTATCAGGGAGAACGACGGTTCCGGCTTGCTTCCCGTTCAAGACAGCAGAGATTTTTTGCCAATCCGTGACCCAGTTTTTCTCAGCCCACAGATTGTAAAGGGCGAGCATCTCCTTGAGTTTCCCAGGTTGTTGCTTGGCGAGGTTGTTCAACTCGATGCGATCGGCGTCGAGGTCGTAGAGTTCCCATTCACCGCCTTTTTCAGCCACTAGTTTCCATTTGCCGAGTCTGATGCCGCGGTTTCCGGCGTGTTCAAACCCGATGGAGCGTGGTTCGAGTTCTTTCCTTTCGGCAAGGGTGTGCAGGAAGCTCACCCCGTCGAGAGACATGATTTTTCTGTCATTGATGCTGGTGAGTGGTTGAGCACCCGCCGCATCGAGGAAGGAGGGTAGGACGTCGATGATATGACCCGGTTGATGGATGATAGCGCCTCTGTTCCTGATTTTGTCAGGCCAAGAGACAACAAGGGGAGTTGCGACTCCACCTTCGTGGGAGAATTTTTTAAACAAGCGGAATGGGGTGTTGCTGAGATTTGCCCAGCCCGCGCCATAGCCGCCATAAGTGTTTTCCGGACCTGGTTCGAGGCCGACGACATCGCCAGAGATGACAGCGCGTTTGTCTCGTGTGAAAACGGGCACATATCGCATGACCGTCCACGGTGCGCCAGTGCTGCCGATCAATCCATTGGGATGTTCCAATGAAGAGCCACCATTGTCGGAGAGGACAAGAATGAGCGTGTTGTCCAGTTCACCGTCTTTATCGAGTTGTTCGACCAGTTGCCCAACGCCGGTGTCAACTTGGTCGATCATAGCTGCGTAGGCTGCCATGCGGCTTGCTTGCCATTCTTTTTGTTTTTCATCCACCCATGCCGGAACGTCGGGGTGACGTGGTGAAAGTTCCAAGTAGTCCGGGATAAGGCCTTTCTTCTTCAAATTCTTGAGCCGCCTTGACCTTAGTTCGTCATAGCCGGCCAGGTAGCGTTTTTTGTATTTCTTGATGACTTCCTTTCTGGCGTGAAGAGGCCAGTGGGGGGCAGTGTAAGCCATGTATAGGAAGAATGGTTTGTCTTCTCTTTGCTCGATCATCCATTGGATGGCTTTCGTAGTGAGAGCTTCGGTATAGTAGTAGTCTTCGTTGGCTGGGATGGGAAATACGCTGTTATTGCCATCGGTGAGAGTGATGGGATTCCACTGACTGCCTGCGGCAATGAGGGTGCCGTAGAATTTGTCGAAGCCACGTTGGAGCGGCCAGTTGTGTTTGGGGCCATCGGGCGACCAGTCGATACTGAGGTGCCATTTGCCAGCCATCCAGGTATCGTAGCCAGAGACTTTGAGATGCTCGGCGATAGTGGCGGCTTCGGGGCGGAGTTCACCCTTGTAGCCTTTGAATCCATAGTCCCGGTTTGCCATGTGTCCCACACCCGCCCGATGGGGATAGAGCCCGGTAAGGATACTGGCCCGGGTTGGGCAGCAACGGCCGGCATTGTAGAATTGACTGAATCGAACTCCGTTTCTTGCGAGTTGATCAATGTTGGGAGTATCGATTTCTCCCCCGTAGCAACCAAGGTCGGAGTAGCCCATGTCATCGAGCATGATGAGGACGATGTTGGGCTTTTTAGGAGTGGCTTTCAGGAATATGCCGGTCCAGAAAAGTGCGAGAACGATTGCTGGTTTAATCACGGTAATTTTTCTATTCGAGAACTCCCTCGATGACGTAGCGAAGGAGTTGAGGCACCTTGACGCAATCGTCTGTCACGGCTTGGGCTGCGGAGTCGACCTCCTTTAGAGCGTGTTGGAATTCTTCCGGGTGAACGACAATGAGAGGTTTGCCGAGGGCGGAGGCCATCCCTGCATCAAAAGCAGCATTCCATTGACGGTATTTATCTCCGAATTTCACGACAACGATGTCGGCTTGTGAGAGTAGAGTTCGGGTTCGAATGGAGTTGAGGTCAGCACCTTTCTGGTCATGCCAGAATGGCATTGATTCGGCCCCCAGAATCCGGACACCACAGTCATCACTAGCGGTGTGGTCGGTGACAGGGGCGTAGAAGGTTACAGGCAGATTTATCGCTTTCACCGCGTTCTGCAACTCGTCTCTCCAGGGGGTGTGAATTTCTCCAGCCAGATATATTTTCCAAGTCATTGCGAAATCAAGTTAGTGATTTTGACTGTGTTTGCCAATCCCTAGCCGCGGTGCGCCTTTTGCCTTGTTGAAAGCGATCGTATGGCCTTCGCCGGACATCCACCATACCCGAGCCGTCCTCGGCAGCCCTTCTTGGTCTGGCTGGAATTACGCTAATATTCCGCCGTCGCAAGTAGTTGCGCTTCGGTTGATCTTAAGAATCAC
>JBDNAG010000125.1:0-4418 GCA_039768565.1 Akkermansiaceae bacterium
CCTCACCTGATTTCAGTGAGGCAAGGCGGTGGCTCATGCGAAACTCGACTCCCTGCGTCCGGAGCTTTTCAACCCATCGACGCAAAAGCGGGGCAGCTTTCAAGGCCTTCGGATAGACCCTTCCAGACTTCTGCACAAAAGTCCCAACGTCGAGGCGCGCAGCCCAGGCACGAATTGCCTTATTGTCGAAATCAGCCAGCGCACGCGGCCAAAAATCATCAGGTTGATCCGGCCCCTCGTAACGGGTGACGAAGGTTTCAAGTTCCTCCGAGTGTGTCAAATTCAGCCCGCCCTTTCCGGCCACCAAAAACTTCCGGCCCACCGAGCGTTTCTGGTCACATAAGGTCACCTTCGCACCGGTGCCGGAAGCAACTTCGGCGGCCCGCAACCCCGCGGGGCCGCCTCCGATGACAAGAAGATGTGGCACACCGCCTTATTCCCGAGGCGCGGCAAAGACGCCAGCAAAGTTTTTTGAGATCTCGAGGAATCCTCCATTTACATCATTGGCCGGAAGATCACCGATCCCCCTTTTTACCACTCCCGCGAACTTCGTTCGAAAAGAAAGCAGACGAGAAGTGCCGCCAAAATGCCGGGAGTTCCTTCATAGAGATATTGATTGAGTCCAGTAGCGCGCCAAGCCATCGCGGTGGTGAAACCCACAGCCATCATTATCAGAGCGAGCTTCTCCGAAGGCCGTTTCCCGAGAGCTTTCGCAATGACGAGCGGACCGAGAGTGCAGGCCAATGCCGACCAAGCGAGAATCACCAAGGTGAAAACATTGGCCGGGGCAAAAAGGGCAATCGTAAGAGAGACAGCAACAACCGCCAAAGTGCTAATACGTTTCGCTCGGACCCCCCGGCCCAACTTAAAGTCATCGCTTAGAACCGCGGAGCAACTCAAAACCTGGGAGTCGATGGTAGACAGAGTGGCTGAAAAAATACCACCAAGGACCAATCCAACAGCAAGGCCCGGAAGCAAATTTTGCGCGAGCGTGGGCAGCGCAAGCTCCGCATCAAATGAAGAAACTTGCGGAATATAGATTCGTGAGGCAAGTCCCACCACAAGGGTCGTCGAGAGGAAAAGACCACTCCAAAGGAAGTAATAAAATCCTGTCTTTCGCATGTGGCGTGGGTCATCGAGAGCCATGAAACGGACCATGACTTGGGGTTGACCTGTCACCCCGATCCCATTGAAAAGCCAACCGACAGCGAAGAGCGCGGTTGCACCGAGTGAACCAAAACGCTCAACACCAAAATCCAGAAACAATGGTGAGACCGTGTCGAGCTTCTCCACAAAAACTCCGAGTCCTCCGGCATGTTGAATGGCAGAACCGAGTAACACGAGCATCGCCAGCATCATGAGGACGGACTGAGCTGCGTCAGTCCAAATCGAGGCCCGCAAACCGCCATTTAAACAATAAACCAAAATCAAACCCGCTCCAATCCAAGCCCCAGAAGACGGGTGCCAATCAAAGAGAGCGTGCAGGGCTTTTCCGCCTGCATTAAGTTGAGCTGCAGCGTAAATGGAGAGAAAGACGAGGGTGATGACTCCTATCGTAGCCTGCAATTTGCGATCATGACCTCCATGCCACCTGCTAATGAGTTCAGCAAAGCTCTGCGCTCCGGTTTCCTTCGTGGCCTCTCGCAGCTTCTTATGCACTACGAAGTACGCAATCAGGTCTCCAAAGAGAAAGCCACAGATCAGCCAGATTGCTGAGAGGCCGAATTGATAAATATATCCGATGAGCCCGATGAACATGTAGCCGCTATTTTTGGTTGCAGCGGCTGAAAGAGCAGTCAGAAGCGGTCCGACTTCACCACCAGCGAGTAGATAATCATTTGCCTTCCCAGTTTTCTTCCGGGTTGACCACAAACCAATGACGATGAACAGGATGAGAAAAAAAAGAAACCCTGCAACTTCCATCGTGATGGCTGAAACACTAGGAATCCCAACGATAAAAACCAAGATCGTTTTGGAAATTCCTACTGAGGAACGACGCCCGAATTAGTGCTTTCTCAAGAGCGGCTTTTCGCTCCCTAACTTTCGGGCTCAGCCGCGGCCATAAAATTAAGCCGAATAATTACTTCATCACGGATCAAATCATCAGCCTTGCCTGCATAGACGATTCCAAAATCCTTGCGATTGATATCGAACTCCGCCTGAAAGGAAGCGGTTTCGCCATCACGTTTAGCGGTCACCGGAAAGGTGATATTTTTCTCCACCCCGTGCAGGTTCAAGTTGCCCGAAATTTCATAGGATCCCTCGGTTGTTTTCGTAGCCTTCGTCAGTTTGAAGGTTGTCACGGGAAACTTTTCGATGTCAAAGAAGTCCTCGTTCTTCAGATGCTCGGTTAGCTTCTCGCTGTCCGACCAAGTGCTGTCCATCTGGATGGTAAACTCGCCGGCAGTGGGGGCATCGTCGCCCTCTTCCAGGAAAAAGTGGCCGCTGAATACCTTGAAGCCCCCGTCGCGCGATCCTGTCACTTTCGATCCCGTAAACCCGATGGTGGAGGAATCTCCAAATACAAATCTGGTGCCGCTCCCCTGCAGTTCTTGCTGGGCGTCGGAGACCTTGGCATCGGTCGTCTTATCAGCAGGGTTTTCACACGAGGTCAAAACGGAAGCGGCAAGAAGTAATAGGAATTTGGATTTCATAACTTTTTCGTTGAGGTTGTGCTCTTATGAGAGTGCTGGTTTCATTTTTTTGCAAGGCTTCCAGAAGTTTGGCTTTAGCGGTTCGCTCCTTAACTCCCTCGTACGAGGAAAAATTATCGTCAAAGAAAGCGAGAGAAAATGTCGCAACCACCTTGGCTCCAAGATGGGCAAACGTCCTTCGGCGGCTCCCAAAATACAGACAATCAATTACCAAAGATAATTGGGCTGCTTCATTCCGAGTCCACCACCCACACCCATACCTCCGGCATAGGGATTTGTCGCGTGCAGGGCATAAGGTTGGCCAACGACAGGATTTGCGGCGGGAGCAGGGATGCCAACAGTCACCAGCTTCGGTTCGGACGCCAATTCAGGAACTTGATGCCAAGGCATCCATTTGTTCATACCCTCCCGCCAAATGAGGGCCTCAGCCAAAATTTGGCCGGCAGCGTGCCATGCTTTCAAATCATCAAAATAGGATACTAATTATTAACAGGGAACGGGACCACAGTTCGGACATGGGCTGGTCCACTCCACCTCGCCAGTCGCGTAGGTTTCCTGCTTCCAAATGGGCACACGAGCCTTGATGGAATCGATCAAATAACGGTTGGCATCAAAGGCCGCTCCGCGATGGGCGGAGGCGGTCAATGTGACCACGGCACACTCCCCAATTTCCAAAGTTCCAATGCGATGGATCGCAAGCGACTTGACCATGGGGAACTTCTTCTCAGTTTCTGCCACGATCCGCTCGCCCTCCTTTTGAGCAAGAACGGGATGGTGAGTGTAGTGAAGTTTTTCAACATCGCGGCCTTCGTGGTGATTGCGCACCAAACCCTCAAAAAGAACGAGAGCTCCGCAGGCGGGGTCAGTCATTTGCTGACGCAGCGCGTTGATATCGAGTGGAGTATCCTGAATGGAAAACATGATTCTATTATCCGCCAGCAAAGGGCGGCATGAAAGCGATGGTTTGATTGGATGAAAGGAGATCAGTCCAAACAGCAAACTCGTTGTCCACGGCCGGTTTGACATGAGGAAGATCCAGCGAAAAGTGATACTTAAGCCGTAGCTCTTCCCAGAGACCGGCAAGGGTGGCAGCTGAAGTGCGAAGAACCTCGGAATCTGTCCCCGCTTCCTGGCTGAGCTTGGCAAAATATTCCACCTTCACCTCTTTCTCCACCGCTCCGTGTTCATCAAGGTGTTGTAACTCGACGAGGTGCTCGGGCCGGTTTAAATTAAGCAAAGCGCGGAGGTCTGAAGGGATTAAATCAACCCGGTCCAGCGATGCCAGAAAACGGCGGGCACAGCGTTGATTCTTCTCGAGCACTTCCGCCAGTTTACCCGCTGCCGATGGTGAATAAAGAGCACAAAGTGGCTCCGGGTGATCATCAAGCGGGTTCAGAAAACAGGCAACATCCTTTGACGAATCGCTTTGATCCACAAGGGATTGAAGATCCTCGCCCTGAATCATAGGAAGGTCGCAGGCGATTACAAGCCACGACGATTCCGGGTCGGCATGGAAAGCCGCTTGCAGCCCACCCAGTGGCCCGGGAGAGGGTTCGAGATCCGGAAGAGTCGGCAGTAAACGCTCGCTTTCATCGTCGTGCGCAACCGAGAGAAAAATTTGATCCGTGAGTGGTTTAACCAGAGCGACGATGCGATCTAATTGGCTCACACCGCCGATTTTGAGCAATGCCTTGTCCTGCCCCATACGCGAGGACTTTCCACCGGTGAGAATGAGAGCTTTCATGCTTGGTAATCGGACTTGCC
>JBDNAG010000126.1:0-6321 GCA_039768565.1 Akkermansiaceae bacterium
AGATCAAGTTGACTCCCGGCGAAGGGCTGCAAAAAGTGAAGCTCGATACCATCCAACGCTCAGGGCTTTTAACCCAGGCCTCAATTCTCAAGGTCACCGCTGATGGCTCGGTGACCTCGCCGGTCCTCCGTGGAGTCTGGGTCAACGAGCGGATCCTTGGCCGTCATATTCCTCCACCTCCGGAGAGTGTCCCCGCGATTGAGCCGGATATCCGCGGGGCGGTTTCCATTCGAGATCAGCTTGCCAAGCATACGAATTCAACGTCGTGTGCGAGTTGCCACGACAAAATTGACCCGTCCGGATTTTCACTCGAAAGCTATGATCCAATTGGTCAATACCGGGTGGCTTATGGGACCAAAAAGAACTCCGCCAAGGTCGACCCTTCGGGTGTCACGCCGGATGGACTTCAGTTTAACGCCTTTTTTGGATGGCGGGCAATTTACCTGAAGCGCCCTGAAGTTTTGGCTCGCGCTTTCGCAGGGCAGGTTTTGAGTTATGGTGTGGGAGGAAAGCTTGGATTTAGCGACCGACCGCACCTGGAGCGGATTGTTGAACAGACTTCCAAAAAACGATTTGGGATCCGCAACATCATCCATGCCGCTCTCACCAGCGAAATTTTTCTTAACAAATAACCGTATTGATCTCCGTGCACATCTCCACTCGCAAAGCCCTCCCCCGTCGCACCGTCCTCAAACAGGCTGGGATTGCTCTTGGTTTGCCCATGCTTGATGCCATGACTCCGGCTTTCGGTGCCTCCAACCCGGCCAGTCCAAAGCGCTTCGTCGGAGTTTCCCTTTCGCTGGGATTGCACAATCCCTACCTCGTTCCCAAGGATAAGGGAAGTGGCTACAAGCCATCTCCTTACCTAAAATCCATGCAGGATATTCGGGATAAATTTACCGTGATTTCCGGAACTTCCCATCCCGGTGTAAAAGGCGGACATACGGCGGAAGCTTCCATTTTTTCCGCGTGCCCGATGGGGCGGGGGAGCAATAGTAAGAACACCATCTCGCTTGATCAGCACATGGCTAAGTATATGGGGGATGAAACCCGTTTTCCTTCGTTGGTCCTGAATACCTCAAATCAACGTTCACCTTCATACTCGGAAAGTGGAGCGATGATCCCGGCGATCGATGATCTCCGCAAGTTCTTCACCGCTCTTTTCGTGAACGATTCACCGGATGCTAAAAAGCGGCAACGCGATATCGCACGGGGAGGGAAGTCCATTATAGATATCGTCCGCTCGGAGACCAAAGAGCTCGAGCGTCAGGTTGGTGCCGGCGATCGAGAGAAGCTCGATGAGTGGTTCACGTCAGTCCGTGAACTGGAGCTCCGTCTTGAGGCGAATGAGGCATGGATCAACAAGCCAAAACCCCAGGTTGGCAAGGCCCCCGCCAGTCCAGATCGAAACAACGCGCCGGATATCATGCGAGCTTTTCTTGATACCGTTTTTCTGGCTCTCCAAACAGATTCGACCCGCTTTGTGACTCTCCACTGTGCTGGCAATTCGGTCCGTGCTCTTGAGGGCGTGGAGGAATCCTACCACTCACTTTCACATCACGGTCAAAGCGGCGAGAAGCTTGAACAGCTTGCCATTGTCGAGAAGGCTACTGTCGATCGCTGGGGTGATTTCCTTCGCAAACTTCAGGGTGCCAATCTTATTGATGACACCATGGTGCTGATGACTTCCAATCTCGGAAATGCCTCTTCCCACGATAACCGCAACATGCCGGTTCTCTTTGGCGGCGGTGGTTACAAGCACGGCCAGCACCTCGCTTTCAGCAATACCAATAATTATCCCTTGCCGAACCTCTATCTCTCGATGTTGCAAAACCTGGGCATGGAAGCCGAGCAATTCGCCACTTCGACCGGGACGATGAAAGGTCTGATCTAGCCTTGTCGTTTTGGTGATTTGGGGAAAGAAGGCTGGAATTTAAAGACAACCAGAAAACTTTGGCTGCCTAGCTAGCGGTGCTGGCATCAGAACAAAAACAGGCGCTCCTTCCAGCCATTTCAGCTGTTATCTGAATTATGGAAACACGGTAACTGACTATTTGGTAGGCGGGCTGGCTTCACGATCGGAATGACTCCGGCAGATGATTATTTTCATGCCTACGCGCAGACTCCAGGAGGAATGGTATCGAAGGTGAGAGGATCCGGTGATACCAGCGTGATCCCTAAGAGCGTGAGCAAGAAAGCCGGTAGTCATCCAAAAGGGCTGCTAGCGACAGTGTTTCGTAAAAAAGCGGGCAGCCGCGGAGCAGTCTGCGGCTAGGTTTTCTCCCACGGTAGCTTCCACGGAAACGCCACCTCGATATCCGATCCCTGCGAGGTGCTCAAAGAAGGCATCGATACCGGGGATGTCGGCGTTAGGTTCTGGGAAACAGCGTCCGTCGGGGTTGGCAAGTTGGACCGCGCAGATCAGGTCGGCGGCCTCGCGCATGACATCGCTGCCTTCGCCTTCCATCGCGAAGTGATAGAAATCGGCGGCGAGACCGATTTCTGGTCGGTCGATCTGGCGGGTGATGGCGAGTGCTTCGGCGAAAGTGTTTAGGAAATTGGTTTCGGTGTGGTTGACGTGTTCCACTGCGATACGGAGGTCGTGGTGGTTTTCCTGGATGACCCCGGCGGCCAACCGGCAAAAGCGAATCATCTGCTCGCGTGCTTCCAGCTCGGCCCAACCGGTGGGAATGGAGCGTGACCCGGGGCTCCCGAATACGACGGCTTTGGCCCCAAGGTGGGCTGCTCTGCCGAGTGCGAGTTGCAGGAAGGCGAGCGATGATTTTTCGTCCACCTCAGGACCCACCACCTTTAGATTTGGAGGAAGAAACCAATTTACCGAGAGAACGGGAACGTTTGCTGATTTGAGGCGGGTAGCCGCGGCAAGGAAGTCCTCCTCGGACATTGCGGCGGCCTTGGCCAATCCGGGTTCAATAAAGTTGAGCCCGCTGGCCTTGATGAGCTCGCCATTTTTAAGAGGTTCGCTGGTTGAGAAATCGGATACGCCAAATTGCCAGGGAGAAGAAGAGGTATTCATATAAAGGTGTCGGTTCGTTTGAGTGGCGGGAAAGATTGATGAATCGGAATGACTCTGTCGATTGGGAATCGTGTCAATGGGTCTTCATTTGGCGAAAGGTCAGGCTGATACGGGGTGTGGTGATTTTTTTGCTTTTGGGGAGAGCGTGAAGCCAGTGGGTTTGGATTTCACCGGCCATGACAAGAAGGCTCCCGTGTTCGAGTTCGGTGGTGATGAGCTCCTTTGTCCGGGTGTGTTTAAAGTGGAATCTTCGCTCGGCTCCGAAACTCAGGCAGGCGATGGCTGAGCCGGAAACAATGGATGACTCATTGTCGCGATGCCACGACATTCCTTCGTTGCCGTCGTGGTAGAGATTGAGAAGACAGGAGTTAAAGGGCTTTCCAAGCCTTTCTTCGACTGGGCTTTTTAGCTGTTTGAGCAAAGGCGTCCAGGGGTTGGGTTGCTTGGTGGCTCCGGAATAAGTGTATTCGAGACCGTCATCGCCGATCCAGGCAACTTTTCGGGCAGTCGTAATTGTCTTGCCAAACATTTTGATGACGTCGCTTTTCCACGGAATGTTGTCCATAAGTTCGTTGAAGAATTGGTCAGACTCCACTGCTGAAAAGACTGGGCCGTGGTTGAGGGCTTCTCCATCTGAAGGGAGAAGGTTGTGTGGGATAAAGAGGGATGAATTCACGCGCTGCGACATCCTAGCATATTTTTACAAGCGAAGTTCGCCGAATCTTGGTTTGATCACCTGGATTGGGGCTCCTGAACCAATCATGACTCTGAGCTGCCAGGAATACGGTCTCGGTTACGGAGCCGGTCCGGCCGGGTATTTGAACAGCCAGGTGTCACTGGATGGAAACTATGTTCGATACAGTGGACTAACTGTTCCTGATTTCTCTTTGGTTGCAGTGCCTGCGGCAGGAAGTGGATCCACGGCGATCAATGGAATTGAAATTTTAGGATATCGAAATGTATCGGAGCTCTCGACTTGCCTTGTGGTGATCTTTGGTGCCGAGCTGCTCGTTTTTCGCCGAAGAAAAAAGAGTGAAATAATGTCTGATTACACTCGTTATTTAGTTCTTATTTCGTCAAGCCAGTGGCTTGAGGAGCTCGCGGAGAGACTCAGCGTCTGGGGTGGCCTTGACGGCTCCGGAGAGCAGTGAGTCGGCAAGGAGGGATTTCTTCTGCTGCAATTGATGAATGCGATCCTCGACAGTTCCTGCGCAAATGAGTTTGTGAACGAAGACTGGTTTGTCTTGCCCGATGCGGTAGGCCCGGTCGGTGGCTTGCGCTTCGGCAGCAGGATTCCACCATGGATCGAAGTGAATCACGGTATCTGCGGCAGTGAGATTGAGGCCGGTGCCACCAGCCTTAAGCGAGATGAGAAAGATGGGAATTTTTTCGTTCTGGAAACGCTCGACGAGGCTGCCGCGATCTTTGGACTCACCGGTGAGTTTTAAATACGAAACTTGCCGGAGTTTGAGTTCGCTTTCGATAAGGGAAAGCATGGAAGTGAATTGGGAGAAAAGAAGAACCCGACGGCCTTCAATGAACAAGGTATCGAGAAGCTCAAAGAGGTAATCGAGTTTTGCAGATCGTTTTGCTTTTTTAGCCTCTTCGGTCTGGAGCTTTAGCAAGGCGGGGTGGCAACAAATCTGGCGTAGCTTGAGAAGAGCGTCGAGGATGGCGAATTGTGATTGTTCTAGTCCTTTAGCAGCAATCGCTTCGCGGACCTTTTTGTCCATAGTGGCGCGGACCGTTTCGTAAAGATCCCGTTGGGCCGAGTTGAGATCAACGGGATGGACAAGGATGGTTTTGGGCGGAAGCTCGGTGGCAACCTGGTCTTTGGTGCGGCGGAGGATGAGCGGCCCGAGGCGGGCGCGGAGGAATCTCCGGCGTTCTTCGTCGTCTTCTTTTTCAATGGGGTTTTGGTAGTTACGGCGAAAGCGTTCGAGAGGTCCGAGGAAACCGGGCATAAGGAAACGAAAGAGCGACCAGAGCTCGCCCAGATTATTTTCGACCGGGGTCCCGGAGAGGCAGAGGCGTTGGCGTGAGTTGAGCTCGCAGGCGGCCTGGCTGACTTTGGCAGAGGGGTTTTTGATGTGCTGGGCTTCGTCGAGGACGATGAGTTGAAAGTCGTGCTTTTTGAGCTCGGCCACGTCTCGTTGCAAAAGAGCAAAGGAGGTTAGGACGAGGTCGGCGTGGGGAATGTGGGTGAAGAGCTTTCGTCTCTGCGGGCCATGAAGAATAATGGCTTGAAGGGATGGGGAAAACTTTTTGGCTTCGGCGAACCAGTTAGGGACAACCGAGGTCGGTGCAACGACCAGAACTGAACCGGTTTTCCCTTCGGCTTTGAGTTGGAGAATGTGGGTGAGGGTTTGCAGGGTTTTTCCGAGCCCCATATCGTCTGCTAAAATCCCGTTGAGTTCGTGCTCCGAGAGGAAATTCATCCACTCTGTGCCGGTCTTTTGGTAGTCTCGAAGTTCGGCTTTGAGACCTTCGGGCGGCACAAATTTCCCGGTCTTTTTCTGCTTGTTTAGAAGTCGGGAACGGAGGCCCTTGAGTTCGGCCGGTGGGTCGATGGGAAGGGCCTCGTCCTCGACAAGTGCGGCGGCATCAAGCGGGTGAAGGGAGGGAGCCTTGGGGTCAGTGAGAGCGGCGAGGTGGTGAAGTATGGCTCGTAGTCGACCGGCGGGAACCTGCAAAGCTCCTCCGTTGGGGAGGTAGATGAGGTGAGGCTCGTTGTCGTCTAGTTCTTGGAGTTGTTCGATGGTGTCGCTGTCGAGTAGTCCGGTGAGGATCGGCAGGAGGTCGAGGCGTTCGCCATTGAGATCGATCCCAACGGACAGGGTAAACCACCCTCCTGGGGCCGGGGTGAGGGAGGCCTGTATTTCGTCGTCGGAAAGCTCATGAATGTCGTGACCGAAATTTTCGTCGATCTCAATGTGCCAATCGTGTTCGGCGAGCATGCGTGCCGCCTTGGCACGAAACCAGGGCCAGTAAACTGATGGGGTGGAGAGATGCGGGTCGGGAAACCAGCAGCCTTCGACGGAGAGTTCCGAGGATTGTTTCTTAGCGAGTGAGAGGAGAAAGCGGTAGGTCGGGTTCGTAGACAAATTGGTGAGGCCGAGCTTGGTCAGTTGTTCGATGGCTCGGAACTCCGCAGGCTTGTTTCGGGCGACCGGAGATTCGTTGCTGGTTTTGATGAGGGGGAAGATGTGCGGTCCGTAATGCACGGTTGGCCGGGCCACGAGCCAGGTGTCGCGTTGCTTCATCTTGAGGGCTTGCAGAAGGAG
>JBDNAG010000127.1:0-30696 GCA_039768565.1 Akkermansiaceae bacterium
GAGGGTTTTGATGAGAGCTTGTGCTCCGTCGAGTGCTTGGTTGCTCATGAAGTTTGAGGAATTTAGGCTAAAATTGGATATTGGGACCGATTGAGCAAGTGAAAATTGATGAAAATAAAGAGAGTTGGTCCCTTTTCTGAGTTATTCACACCTAAAATTCGATATTTATCTAGTAAACGGAAGATTTTCCGGCTTCAGATGTTGGAAGTTGCTATTGGGATTGATACGCCGCCTCGTGATCGATACGGAAGGACCATCGCATGACAGGTTCGTAGTTTTCCTTTTCTTTGAGGCGCCACTGAGTTGTCACCTCACATAGGGGCTGACGAAGAGGGCGGCTTACCGCCCACTGGAAAACGAGTGTGTCGGGATCCACCATAAGTGGGACCTTTCCGAATCCAGCGACCCGCATGACGACGGAGTCCGGATCGAGGTTCTCCACGCCGGAGAGATCAACTTTGATAGTTGGGAGGCGCGAGGCAATGATTTCTCCCGGCTCGGGCTCGGTTAAGTGAGGGAGGGTCACGGGGATATTGGCAACTCTGACTCCATTACGAAAAACCATCGCAGCGTTGAAGGCACCATCGTGATTTCCAAGCACGATGTAGCGTGGTAGGGTATGACGTGAGGAATCTCGACGAATCTTGCCTGGTTTCACCGTAAACAGGTGGTCGTATCCATATTCATTGGCGAGGGGAAACATCTCGTCGGTATGGTATCCGCCGGGATAGGCATATGCCGTAACTTTGACCTTGAAAGTGTCGTCGAGGAATTTCTTTGAAGTTCCCAGTTCATTTCGGAGGAATTTTTCGTAGGCTTCCAAGCCTTCCTTTTCAGCCTTTTTAACCTTGCTTGGAAATGGATGGCTCACCGAGTGCGATCCAATGGAGCAGAGCTTGCTGTTGACCATTTCCCGAATCATTGCGAAGGACATTGCCCGGCTTCCTCGATTGGTGCCCACGTAATTTTTATAGAGAAAAATGGTGAAGGGGAGTTTTAGCTCCTGCATGATCGGAAACGCCTCCGTGTAAACGGATCTCCAGCCGTCATCCATGGTGATCAGAATAGATTGGGGGGGGAGTTCACAATCACCCCGGCGCCAGGCCAGAAATTGCTCAAGATTGATGACCGAGATATTGGATCTTTTAATGGCTTCCATCTGGGTGCGGAACTTCGAGGTGGGAATCCGCATTTGTGTCGCCGGAAGGGTGGCGTGGAAAACGTGATATCCCAGAACGGAAACGCGTGATCCATCGTCTTCAAAGACTTCGATGGCATCTTCGACTGGAGGCACGGTTTCGATCGAGCCAATTGGAGATTCTTGTGCCTGCAGACCAAAGCATAGGGCAATCAGAACCAAGGTGAATCGAATCGCTTTCATTGAAAAAATAGTTTAGGTTCTTGAACTAGTTTTTGCAATGACCGAAAAAGCCTGCCAAGAGAAAACTCCGGGCAGGCTTGAATCAAAAAAGAATCTCTATCTACTTGCCCGGAGCTGGTTCGACGACTTCGGTCGTCATATCGAGCGAGGCATCGAGGAGTTCCTTGCGGAGGTTGGTGCCGCGAGACTTACTCCAGATGTAAACGACGGGTGCCGCGATGAAGATCGAAGAGTAGGTTCCAATAACGACACCGATCATGATGGCAAAGGAGAAGTCCTTGAGGGCAGATCCACCGAAAATCCAGAGAACGAGGACTGCCACGAAGGTGGTAACCGATGTCAGGATGGTTCGGGAGAGCGTTGCATTGATTGCGAGGTTCATCACCTGGGCAACGTCGCCACGCTTTGATCGGAGTGTTTCCCTCATTCGGTCAAAGACCACGATGGTGTCGTTGATAGAGTAACCTGCGATGGTGAGGAAGGCTCCGACGTGGATCAAGGAAAGCTCGGTTCCGAAGAGGATGACAACCCCGATACAGATCACGATATCATGGAAGAGGGCGGCAAATGCTCCGACAGCGAAGGAAAATTCAAATCGAAGGCTGATGTAAATCAAGACCGCGAGAAGACCAAGACCGAGAGCATAGAGTGAATTTTTCAAGAACTCACCGCCAAGGGAGGCCGAGATTGTCTCGTCATCGAGCGCGATGACGTAGTTTCCGACGTCGTCTCTTTCTCCGAGGATTCCAATTTTCTCGCGCAAGGCGTTCTCAACTTCTTCCAGATCGTCTGACGAGCACTTGACGGAGATAAGATCCCCTTCGGCTCCCACCGGTTGCTCTAGCTGGATGGTTGGATTCTTCTCAAGCGAGAGGTCGCTGATCGCTTCCTTTACAGTGGCCTCGCTTAACTCCTGGCCTTCCTGAAGCTGGATGTTCACGATACTTCCACCGAGGAAGTCAATGCCGAGTGCTGTCTCGCGCTTTGTTCCCATGATCAGAAGGGAACCGATGAAGAGGACCGCAGAGATCATGAAGGCTGGCTTGCGCATTTCCATGAACTTGATCGTCTTTTCCGGGATAAGGTTCATGAAGCTGAGCTTCTTGAGAGTTCCGGTGTCTCTACCCCAGAAGAAGAGCACGCGGGTCACAAGGAGGGCCGCGAACATTGAGGAGAGAATTCCGATGGTCAGGGTGATCGCAAAACCTTTCATCTGATCGGATGCCCGCCAGAGAAGAATAAGCGCGGTGAGGAGCGTGGTAATGTTTGCGTCAAAAATCGCGCTGAAGGCTTTTTCATACGCAGCACGAAGGGCATTGCCGAGAGATTTGCCTCCCGCCATTTCCTCTCGTAATCGTTCGTAAATGAGAACGTTTGCATCAACCGCAACACCAATGGTGAGGATGATGCCCGCAATGCCGGGAAGAGTGAAGGTCGCTCCGAACATTGCCATTGCTCCGAAGAGGATGAGCATATTGACCATAAGTCCGGCGAGTGCCACCAGACCGGCGAAGCGGTAGTAGATGAGAACGAAAAGAAGAGTCAATGCCAGCCCTGCGATTGCTGCGGTGACACCCTGACGGACAACTTCCTCACCGTAGCGGGCAGTGACGTTGCGCTCGGACAGGATGTTGAGTGGGTATTTGAGAGGGTTGTTGAGAGCATTGGAAACGGTGCGAACTTCTTCCCGTCCGTCGAGGCCCTCGACGATGAAGCGGCGTCCGAGAACGGCGTTTACAGTGGGGGCAATGAGAACTTCGTCATCGAGGACGACCGCCATGCGATCTCTTCCGACGTTCATGCTGCCCGTGGTATTGGAGAGGCGGCGGCCGCCTTCCTTATTGAGAGTTACGTTGATGACGCCAAGTCCTTCACCGGGACGTGCAAGATCGACCTTATCACCGCCAACGATTGTTTTCTTACTGAGAAGGATTTTATCCATTCCGGTAATTTTGCCAGTCTCGGGGTCAGTGATGCGAATGGGGTATACTTGGTATCCCGGCTCCAGAGTCTTCGTGCCAGCTTCGATTTGGGCGATGATCTGGCTGCTGTTGGGATGAACTTCCTTTAGAAGAAGGCGGGCGGTTTTTTCGATGGTTTCGCGAATTTCATCGCGACGCTCGGGTCCGACACCTGGCATTTCGATGATGAGGCGGTCCTTGCCAAGCGGCTGCATGAGGTTGTCGCTCAGTCCGCTGTTGGAAAGTCGCTTGGAAAGAGTAGCCTTGGCTTGCTCAATGGCGCCTTCGTTGACAGGAAGGGGATTGCCGTCCTCGTCCTTACCCGGCTGAATTTCGACGATGAAGGAAGAACCACCGACAAGATCGATACCGCCTTTAAGCTTTTCCTTCACGGGAAGAACCGCCATCAGGCAAAGAGCGATAACGATGCCGATGGCGATGGAGCCGACGTTACGCTTGCGGCGATCAATCTCGGTCGCGACATACCAGAAGATGAGTGCGACGATGGCGATACCGGCGCCGACGACGATGAGAGGGTTGTCTTGGAGGTCCATGAATTACTTACTTTAGAATCTGAAGATTTATTTTTTGCGCCTCTCGTCGAGAGCTTTTGTGACGCGTTGGGTTTCGTCTGCGTCCTTGAGACCAGAGATCACAAGGTTGCAGTTTAAAACCGCTTGAACATACGGAGTGATAATGCACTTATCTTTAAGAATAATCCCAATGCGGTCTCTTCCCAAGGCCATTTGGCCGGTAGTTTTGCTCAAACGTTTGCCACCCTCCTTTGAGAGGGAAATATGAATGGAGTTTTTGGCCTTGATTGCCCTTGCTTGATCGATATGGCTCGCCGACACGATAGCGTCATTACCTAAAACGACGGGCCTTTCGCCTTCGATCTTGCCATTGTCAAGATCAAGGATGCGCATTTGATAGACCGAATAACCAAGTGGTGGCTTTGCTCCCTCGGCTTGGATCATCTCCAGAATTTGAGTGTTTTGAGGATGAGCCACCCGGAGTGCGAAGCTTGCCCCTTCTTGGACCATTGGATCCTTGGCGTTATTTGCCGAAGCACACAGACAGCAGAAAAAGCCCGAAAATAGGGCTTTGACGATTGGTCCTGACAGGTGGCGAAACATGAGATGGGCGGATTGAAAGCGGAACTAGGCTTTCTTATCAGCTTTGGAATCGTCGTCTGTAGCTTTCTCTTCGCCTTTCTTGTCGCTCTTGCCGGATTTTTCGACACTCGCGATGGCAACTTTGTTAAATGGAACGAAAACGCCTTCGGAAATTTTGATTGTAATGGTTTCCTTTGAAACATGGTGAACAATCCCGTGCATACCGCCAATGGTCACAATCTTATCGCCTTTGGCCAACGCCGCGACCCTGTCTTCTTGTTCCTTACGCTGTTTTTTCTGCGGGCGAATCAGCAGAAAGTAGAACATCACGATCATGATGATGATCATAGGGAGGGTGCCAGTGAGAGGGTTAGCCTCGCCGGCTGCAAGAATCGATAAAATAGGAGTCACTTCGTAAAAGGTAGTTTGTTTGAAAAATTTCGCTAGTTGCGAAGTTTGTTGCGGGGGAGGAAAAAACTAGGATTGGCGAAGGAAAGCAACCCTAAACCGCTTGATTTCGGGGAAAGAGGCTCATTTGGCGCCTGCAGTGTAGCGGGCAACGAATTCGCGCTGGAATTCGCGGAAACGTCCTGCCGAGATTGCCTTGCGGGCGTTTTCCATAAGTTGGAGGTAAAAGTGGAGGTTGTGAAAGGAGAGGACTCGTTGCGCGATGATTTCCCCCGCGCGGAAGCTGTGGCGTAAAAATGCGCGTGAAAATCGGGCAACGTGCGGGTGGGCCTCGGCGGTGAGTGGGGCGGAATCGAACTCGAAGGCCTTGTTTTTGATGTGAATGGGGCCGTCCGGAGTGAAAGCCTGTCCATGGCGCGCGCAGCGGGTGGGGTGCACACAGTCGAACATGTCGACGCCCTGGCCGATCATTTCGAGAAGTTGGGTCGGGGTTCCCAATCCCATGGCGTAGCGGGGCTTGTCGGCGGGGAGAAAGGGCTCGGCATTTTGGATGGCGGCAAACATTTCTTCTTCTGGTTCACCGACTGAGACTCCACCGATGGCGTAACCATCGAGATCGAGATCGACAAGGGCGCGCGCGGACTCCTCGCGAAGATCCGGATAAACCGAGCCCTGAACAATTCCGAAGTGGAGTTGACGACCCCCTCCGCTGGTTGGCTGGTTCGATTCAATCCATTCCTTACATCGTTTTCCCCAGCGGGTGGTTAGGGCTGTGGACTCTTCAGCGTATTTTCGCTCGCAAGGGTAGGGAGGGCATTCGTCGAATAGCATTGCGATGTCCGATCCGAAGGTGGCCTGGATTTCCATGCTCTTTTCCGGGCTGAGCATCATGCGGGTACCGTCAAGGTGGCTTTGGAATTGCACTCCCTGCTCGCTGATTTTGCGGATCTTGGAGAGTGACCAGACTTGAAATCCGCCGGAATCAGTTAGCATGGGGCCGTCCCAGGTCGTAAATGAGTGGAGTCCACCCAGTTCGCTGATGACTTCGGTCCCGGGGCGGAGCCAGAGGTGGTAGGTGTTGCCCAGAATGATTTGGGCCTCCATAAGGTGAAGGTCTTCAGGGTGGAGGGTTTTTACCGACCCTTGAGTGCCGACAGGCATAAAAATTGGGGTTTCAATGACTCCATGGGGAGTGGTGAGGCGTCCGCGGCGGGCCTTGCAATCGGGGTCGGTCTGAAGAAGTTCGAACATGGAGACTGACGGGTGTTAACTCAGGTGCGGGCAAATGAACACGGAATTTGTTTCCTCTTACGAAAGTTAGCTCGGTCATGTGAATGTCATGGCGGCTATTTATTTGGGAGTCTCATCTTGTCAGTGGTCAGGAGAACTGTTAGCGGTTACGAAATGTCGAAATTGAATCCATATACCCCTCCCGCTACTCCAATCAAGGCTCCTCTTGTCCCGACAGGAGTGCCTGGACCGCACAATTACGCCAGCTTGGGCGAACGTTTTGCGGGAGTTCTAATTGATGGGTTGGTGATGTTGCCGGTTACTATTGGGTTCGTGGTAATTGCTCCAAAAATCTTTACCGTGGAGGAGGTTTCAGAGACCGATATCAGTGCGATTTTCATGGGGAATACGGGTTATGGAATTGCGGCAGGGTTGATTATGTCTGTTTTGGGAATTGCCATATACATCGCAGTGCAGTGGACATTTTGGAATGCCACTTCGCAGAGTATTGGGAAGAAGGTGATGAAGACCCAAATTGTGAATTTGGACGGGACGCCAGCTGACGTGAAGACAATCGCATTCAAGCGCTATGGTCTGATCACTTTTCTAGCTTCGTTGCCATTTTTGGGAATTATTGGCCTGATCGATGCACTGGTTGTATTTCGGAAAGACCGGAATTGTCTTCACGACGATATCGCCAAGACTCGTGTGATTAAACTGGCCACTCCTCTTCAGCAGCAGTGATTGCCCAGCCTTCGAAAATCGTTTGTGTCGGCCAAAATTACGCGGCCCATGCAAAGGAGTTGGGTAATCCGATTCCAAGCGAGCCAGTGCTTTTCCAAAAAGCTCCAAGTAGCTGGGCCGGACCGTTTGATCCGGTCGAGCTTCCTCCGGGCGCGGAAAAGTTGGACTACGAAGTTGAGTTGGGAGTGGTCATAGGTCGAAGGGCCAAGCGGGTGAGTGAAGAGGAATCGATGGACTTCATTCAGGGATACCTCGTGCTTTGTGATTATTCCGAGCGGTCTTGGCAAAAGGAACGCGGTGGGCAGTTCAACAAAGGGAAGAGTCACGATGGGTTTTGTCCGGCCGGTCCAGAGGTGATCCCTGTGACACAAATCGCCGATCCGCAGAAGTTACGGATTTGGTCGAAGGTGAATGGTGGGATTCGTCAAGACAGTTCAACTAGTGATATGGTCTTTAATGTGCGGGAGCTAGTGAGTTATATTTCAAAATTCATGACGCTATTGCCGGGCGATATTATTGCCACAGGAACACCGGGAGGCGTGGGCGCGGGGATGAAGCCTCCGCAGTTTTTAAAAGTAGGAGATGTGGTTGAGATGGGAGTGGAGGGAGTAGGCGCGATTCGTCAAGAGATTGTCAAAACTCCGGGATGAAGTGGGGAGTTGCCATTGTCGTTTTGGCACTTTTGCTTTCCATCATCTTTGTAGATGACTGGCGGGAGAATTTGTTCCTCGAAGAGCCGAGAGAAAAAGCGGTGGAGAAGGACAATCTTTCGGGTCGAGGCCCGGATGCTGACGGTGGTCGAAAATCCGTTAAGAAGCTTTTGGCGTTGATGCGGAAGCATGAAAATCAGTGGTATGCTACCGATGATGATTACGGGAACTTCCCGAAAAATCGTTGGAATGTGGTAAGTGCGTGGTCGCTTGATGACGTCGAGTTGCTGTGTCGGAGCGAAGAAGGACACGATTGGTCGGACGTGCTTTTTGAACGATGGGCAATGGAATCTCCCGAGAAGGCTATTTCGTTTGTGCTGAGTCTCAAAATTAAATATGCGGATGAATATCGTAAGGCACAGACCAGTCTTGAAGGTGGTCCGGGAGAGTGGGCTGTGCAGGAGGTTGGGATGATTCTCAATGCTGCCCTGGCAGGTTGGGCTCGGATTGATCCTCATGCAGCGTGGCAAGCCGCGAGCGATCCTGATGGGGAAATTGTGAAATCAGAAGCGCTCGATGGAGATGGATATCTCGCGCCTATTAAGATCTTTGAATATTTGGCGCTGAAGGACTCCGCATACGCCTTCGAGGAGTTTCAAAGACACGAAGATCCGTTGTTTCGGGGATCGATGTTAAAAGGAATCGTTCACGGATTGCCGTCTGGAACCGACTGGGCAGAAATTATGAGGGATGTTCTTTTGACGAATGGCTCGGAACACCGCGATATCATGGCGGTCATGCGTGGAGGTTTGCTCGGGCGATGGATGGCTGCGAATCCAGAGGAAGCTGAGAGTTGGTTTCGAGGCGATGAGGGAATTGCCATTTCGAGACGTGTGGAAAAGATCATAGAGCCTGGTGGAGTTCCCTTCATCGATGGAGATGGAGAAACTGCCCCAAATGTCGAAGTGATCGAAATCTCTTTAGCGTCGGCAGTGCGGCACTGGGCTGCGAACGATATGGACGGGGCGACTGCTTGGTTAAAAGATCGACGAGAGCTCGTGCCCGAGATTTTGAAGGGAAAGAATTGGTTGGATCCGGATCGGATTGGGGCGAGAGAGTGTCGCGACATCTTGGTTTCGTGCTATTCGGTTCCGGAGCGCGAAGCTTTGTTGGGAAGTTATATTTCCGGTGAGGAGGTCTCCGGTGCTCTCGATCAATTGATCGGATCTCATGAGAAGGCTCCCATGCGAAAGGAGATCTTCGAGCTTAAATTGAGTGATGGACTTGCAGAGAGGGTTTTCCAAAGTCTTTGGAGTCAACGAAACTGGATGGAGGATGTTTCAGCCCCAGGGGGGGACCCTGACCCGTTTGGAGATGAGTAACTGGGAGGTCTCCCATGTTCTGCGTTTTACGGAGCTTGGCCTTTTGCTTTCAAGGGCAATAGTTTTATTAGGAGTGTCAAGGCGTTGCTTCTCTTATTGCTGCCGATGTCGTTCGCTTTGGCTCAGACATTTAGTAGAAGGAAAGGCGGAAAAATACGAGCTACATCGGATTTTCCTGGAGCCATTGCTTCATGCCCCCGGCGACATTGGTCACATCGGTGAAGCCGTTTTGGAGCATCCAGGTCCCGGCTCTGGCGCTGCGCATTCCGGCGGCACAGTGGACAAGGTATTTGGCGTCCTTGGGGAGATTTACAGCTGAAGCGGGCCAGCCTGAAAGCGGGAGGAGTTCGGAGTTTTCGATATGAGCCATCATATACTCGTCCTGCTCGCGGACATCGAGAAGGATTCCCTCGAAGCCGTCTGCTAGGATCTGGCGGAGTTCAAGGGTTGTGATTTCTGGGAGTTCGGTCATGTCTGTTTTATCGGTGAATGGTTCGGTAATGGTCGGATTGTCTCCACAAAGGGGGCAGCTTGGATCAGGCTTGATTTTGATCTCGCGAAAAGCGGTCGTTAGCGCTCGGTAGTGAATGAGCCGTCCAAGTGGTGGTTGGCCAATCTTGGCAAGAAGTTTGATGGCCTCCATGGCTTGAAGGCTTCCAATGATTCCCGGGAGCACGCCCAGGACGCCGGCTTCTGTTCATGTTGGAACTGCTCCTTCTGGCGGAGATTCCGGAAGGAGGCAACGATAGCAGGGACCGTCAAGGTGAGGAGCGAAGACGGTGACTTGCCCTTCGAATTGAAAGATGGCGCCGTGAATGAGGGGCTTCTTGAGGAAAAAGGCGGCATCGTTGGCCGCGAAGCGGGTGGGGAAATTATCGGAGCCATCAAGGATAGCGTCGTAGGGGGCAAGGAGGTCGAGACAGTTGTCCGACTCGAAGCGGCCTTTGTGGAGCACGATCTCGACATGTGGATTGACTTGGTGGAGTCGGGCCTGAGCGCTCTCCATTTTGGGCGTGCCTACCCGATCGGTGTCGTGAACGATCTGGCGGTGGAGGTTTGAAAGGTCGACTGCATCAGGATCAATAATACCAATTTTGCCCACGCCTGCGGCGGCTAGATAGAGGAGGGCAGGGGAGCCGAGTCCACCGCTTCCGATACAGAGGATGGATGAGTTCTTGAGCCGCTCCTGACCGGCCTCGCCGATTTCAGGGAGCATTGTTTGTCGCAGATAGCGGTCGGCTTCTTGCGGGGTCAAGGGCATGGGTGAAAGATGTCGCGTGAAATCAAGACAGGCAAGGAACGATTGCCGGACTTCAATCAGGGTGATAGAATGCAGACCGTGAAAGTCGCTATCGTCGCACATCCTCGAAAGCCAGATGCGCCGATGGCGGTGCGAAATGTTCGAGAGTGTCTTTTGAAACGTGGAATCGAAGTTGTTCTGGAAGAGGAAACAGCGTGCTTGATTCAGGAAGTAGGTGAGTTGGATTTTTCGAAGGGGGCGGATCTGGTCATCTCACTGGGTGGCGATGGGACCTTGCTGGAGACCTTGCATAGGTTGGGGCCAGGGCTAACGCCAATTGCCGGAGTAAATATTGGAACGCTCGGTTTCTTAACAGCTTGCACGGATGAGGAGATCGATCTTCTCGGTGATCATTTGGCCAGTGGCGAGATGAATATTGTCGAGCGCAGCATGCTTAAGGTGGAGATGATTGAGGAGGGTGGTCAAGCGCACCAGTTTCTCGCCCTTAATGAAGTGGTGCTGATGCGAGGGGAGACGGGGCGGCTCGTTTCACTTGAAGCACGTGTCGATGGAGAACTTTTAAATCACTATCGTGCTGATGGATTGATTGTTGCGACGCCAACCGGTTCGACGGCATATTCGATGGCTGCCGGTGGCCCTTTACTTGGTCCGCATGCAGGGGTCTTTGTCATTACACCGATTTGCCCGCATAGCATGAGCAATCGCTCTCTAGTGGTTGGCGAGGATTCGGTGATTGAGTTGTCACCGGCAGGTAATGGAGAGGAGCCGATTTTGTTTTCTGTCGATGGACGGGATATTCTCCGAATCGAGAAGGACTCTGTTGTTCGGGTCACCTGCCATGATGAAGAACTGCGACTGGTGAGACTCCCCGGGCACTCTTTCTACGAGACTCTTCGGAAAAAGCTTCACTGGCATGGGGGCTAGCTCGGCGATCGACTACTTGGTCTGCAAAGAGGAAAGGCCTCCGTCGACAGAAAGAGACTGCCCTGTGATCCAAGTGTTGTCAGGGGAGAGGAGGAAGTTGAGAGCGCTTGCTACTTCCCCAGGCGTTCCCAGTCGACCGAGCGGATGCATTGCCTCCGAATATTTGCGAGCAGATTCATTCCCGGTGATGGGGGCAGCGAGCGGGGTGTCTGTAAGGCCAGGCGCAACGCAGTTGACCCGCAACTGGCTCTTCGCATAGGTGGCAGCGGCCGAGCGGGTGAGTCCTGCCAGTCCTGCTTTTGCGGAGGCGATCGCCTCGTGGTTTGAGAGACCTTTTTCAGCAGCGACGGAGGTAACAAAGGCGATGGAACCACCGGATTTACTCATGGGGCGGGCCAAATTATGAAGGAGATAAAAAGCTGAGTTGAGGTTGGTGTCCATGACTGATTGCCAGTCAGGAATCGATGTCAAATGAGCCGGTTTGAGGAGGATTGATCCGATGCAATGAGCAGCAGCCTCAATCTCTCCAAGTTCTTCCAAGGCGGAGTTTACGCATGAAGAAACTTCATCTGGTCGAGTGAAGTCACAAATGAGAGCTTTCGCTCCCAATTCGGAGGCGAGATCGTTGAGGGCTGACTCGTTTCTTCCCGCGAGAATGAGTCGCGTCCCCGCTCTGTGTAATCTCCGGGCAAGAGCGGTGCCAATGCCTCCGTTAGCGCCAGTGATAAAAGCAGTTTTAGGTCCAGTCATTTACTCACGAAAATTAGCTCTGAAAGCCAAATTTGCATCTGTTTTTTTGAGCCTTCAATTTCTAAACGGTATTGACCAACATTTCCTGAGCTATCCTTGAGTTCTGTTCCCAGTGTGCGGAAAATATTACCGTGGCTCGTTGTTGCTAAGTGGGCATGGTACCACTTCACCTTTTGACCCGCTACCAGCGACTTTTTCCAGAGTTGCGCTTCATTGACTTTGGTCGGGGTTCCATTGATCATGCGGGTACCCTTGAGGTGGGGCGGATAATAGAGGAAGAACATGAGCGCCCGGGAGGCCGTGATTGTGACCTTTTCTTTGTCGTTAGCGGGATTTTTGTAGACCGTTTTGTAGCCATCTTTGTTTTGGGATGTTTGGGGCGCACCCCAGGCCTTTGCTCGGGACGGGCTCGACAGGACAGGTAGATCCAATGTAGCCGTCTCCGAATCAGAGGTGTTTGACGAGCAATTGGTTAAAAGCCCCAGAAGAGGAAGAAGGATCATCGTTCTCATGTTCATGCAATCGTAAGCGTATCATATAACCATCAATTTGCACTACGAATCTAGATGTGGCCTATCAGAAATACCTTTGCGATTAGGGTGATGGAGCTGCGGTAATCAAGGTCTCCTTTAATTTTTTCGAAAGAGTTTTGATCCGGTATTCCTCGCTGGAGGCTTCGGCCCGGCTACCGATTGTTTTTTCATAGACCAAAGTTAGCGGTGTTCGACCACGTAGATATTTGGCACATTTTGGCCCCTGTGATTGATGCTCTGCAAGGCGCCTTTTCACATGATTGGAAATCCCGCAATAAAGGGAGTCATCACCGCAACGTATGAGGTAGACTGACCAAAAAGAATTTTCAGCCATCCGATTTGAGGTTCATTTGGGCAAGGAGTTTCTGATTGAATTCATCAGCCATGTCGTAGCCGATTTTTCGAAGCTGGAGATCGAGTGCGGCAACTCCGATCAGTCGAGCGGTATCCCGACCAGCAGCGACAGGAATCTCAACCAAGGGGATCTCAACATCAAGTATACGGATTTTCTTCTGCGATATTCCAATCCGATCGACCTTGTTGAGGTCGCTGGCGGATTTGAGTTCCACGACTAGGTCCAAGCGTTTTTCAGGCCGGATTGCAGACAAACCGTAGAGGTTTGCTACGTTGATAATACCGATTCCTCGCATCTCTAGATAGCCTCGTGCAAAATCCTTGGCGCTGGCTGAAAGCTCGCCGCTAATTTGCTTCAACTTTATGGAGTCGTCAGCAACAAGAGCGGCTCCTTTTTCCAAGAGGCCAATGGCGGTCTCGCTTTTACCGGAACCGCTTTCTCCCATAATAAGAACGCCAATGCCACGATAGTCCACCATGCAGCCGTGTAAGGTTGTGCGGTGGGCGAAATCATTCTCGAGACTGATTGTAGCTGCATTCAATAGTGACATGGTTGGACGCGGAGTGTGCAGAATTGCGATATTCTTTTCCTGCGCTACTCCCTTGAGCTCCGCGGCGAGATCATGATTGCGAGCAATAACGAGGCAGGGAATGTCCTGCTCACAAAGAAGAGTGAAACGCTCGAGTCGCAGTTCGTCAGAAAGTTTTTCAAGATAGGAAATTTCTGAATTGCCCAAGACTTGAATTCGTTTCTTGGCAAAGTAGTCGATAAAGCCTGCCAGAGCGAGGCCGGGACGGTTGACCGCAGGTTCCTCGATGATCCGATCCAGTCCTGTCACCGGATGCTCCGTGCTCAACTCAAGTTTGTCGCCATGTCGTTCGAGAAACTCCTGAACTGTAATACTTCTAATGACCTTCCTTTTTCCACCTGCTGCCATAAACAGAGGTTAAAACATCAAATCTCTTTGGGCGAGAGGTAGTTTTCACCTATGAAATGTCTCAGCTGAGAAATTCTTCGATGCCGTGTTGCCGCTCAAGAGGGTGGCGAAGTCTTTTTCTACGATTGATGGTGTAGTGGTTTCTCCGGCCCTCTTTGCGAACCTTGTCATCCGGTAAATCCCTGATCCACGAATATGGATAGCGGGAAAGACCATCGATAATGTGACGGGGATTTGTGAGGTAAGTGCAGCGAAGCGTGTTTGAATCCGATTGCTTGGAGCTCATGGGCTACTATCTTTTTGCACTGAATTTCATGCTCTTAAATCTGTTAGAGGTCAAGTTCAGCTCGTTAAAAGGCCTGGCTTGAATGGCGGCAGCCTGATTGGCAGGTAAAAATTTTGAGCTTGGTTGCTGGCTTTCGCAGGTCTGCGGTGCTCGTTTTCTCATGGCTATCGAGGAGATAGAGCGTAATGAGAAACACGCAAAAACATACATGGATTAAATGGATGAGCCCTATTTTTTAGGGGGGAGATCGTTAATCCATTCAGTGATGTCGGCAACGACCTTATCGCTCTGGTGATCGTGAAAGAGGAGGTGGAAACTCTCCGGGTAAAATTTCCGGGTGGAAGAGATCTCTGCTGGAAGTCCCTCAAAAAAGCATTCGACATCCTTAGGGGCTGAGAAGACGTCTTTTCCACCATGGAGAACAAGAATAGGGAGATCGAGTTTTTGGGATGCTTTCCGGGATGTTTGCATCATGTTCCCCAAAGTAGTGAGAAGTCGAAGGGTGTGTTTCTTGACGTGGTAGGAATTGGTGGAAGCTTGTTCCGTGTGAATAGTGTCTTTGGTAACTCTGACCTCTTCTTCGTCCGTGAGGCTTTCCAATGACACCCGGGCCTTGGGGAAGAGAAACCCTGCGATGTTAGCGATTGAAATTTTCCATTGCGGAAAGTCAGGGCGGATGTCGGTGATCGGTGAGGCCAAGACCATGGCATCACAAAGGTTTTCACGGTCTTCCGACCATGCATAGGTATGGAGGCTGATGAGTGCCCCCATGCTTTCACCGCACCATATGATTTTTGCCTTGGGGTGTCGTTTGCGGATGAGATCTGTGAAGACGGTCAAGTCTTTGAACCATTCCTCCCGATTATGAATGTGGCCTCGCCTTTTTTTGACGGGATCATTACCTTGCCCGCGGGTTTCGGCTCCGTAAATTGCAACCTTTGGAAGCTCGGACAAAACATGTTTTGCGAGAGGTCGAAAGTCAGAAGCGGCCCCGCTGATACCATGCACCCCAATGATCACCAATTCGGGCTCACCCTTGGGTATCCATTTGGTGTAAGGAAGCTTATCTCCGTCGAAGGTATGGAGGTGTGTCTGATCAAGCAGAATTTGGGGCTCCTTTGGCACGGAATGTTGGGCTGAGCAAGAGGTGATGGGGATGAGTAAAAAAATCCCGATTCCCACGAGCATGCCGCGAAGAATCGGGATGATCATTGTCAGTAAATGTTCGTTGTTAATACTGAACAATAGGCTTTTCTGACTTCGCGTCAATAATCGCGAACCGCTCCCGGTGGAGATTAGCGTCACTCCGGAAGATGAGTCGGCCGCTATGCGAGCGCTCTAATTCCATGAGGATTTTGGAGTCCTCGGACTTAAAGCGGTTCAAAACATCGGTGTTGACCATGACAATGAGATCGCCGTCTTCGTTGTTTTCCTTCTGTCGCTGAATTACGGTGTTGAGACGGCGCTGAATCTCGATGCTCATCGACATCGTTGTTTTGATTCGGGCACGGCCTTGGCAGTATGGGCAGGGCTCCAGAGTCGAATCGAGAAGGCTCTCATTGAGGCGCTGGCGGGTCATTTCCATCAGGCCGACAGAAGAGATTTGAAGGACCTGGGTTTTGGCTTTATCGCGTTTGAGTCGCTCTTTCATCGCGCGGTAAACCGCTTGCTGGTCACGGCGATGACGCATGTCAATGAAGTCGACCACGACGAGGCCACCGATATTACGGAGTCTCAATTGGCGGGCGACTTCTTCGGCTGCTTCGATATTGGTTTGGAGGAGCATTTTATCGACATCTTTTGAGCCACGGTTCCGGCCTGTGTTCACATCAACAGAAATGAGGGCTTCGGTTTCATCAATCACGATATAACCGCCACAGGGAAGCCAAACCTGACGCATGAAAGCTTCGTCGATCTGCTTTTGTATGCCAAAGCGTTCGAAGATGGTTTGCTTTGAATAGAGATAGTGAATCTTACGCTTGGCTCGTCGTGAAACTCTGGCCGCGATTTCGCGAATATGCTCTGTAGTTTTTTCGTCGTCACAGATGATTTTATCGACTTCATCTGTGAGGAAATTGGTGGCGGTTCCTTCAACCAGATCTGGCTCGCGGAAACAGCAAGCAGGAGCGCTTTTGTTGTTCCGGATCTCCTCGACTTGTTCCCACTGTTCAAGGAGCATGGCGAGGTCGCGAACAAAGTGACGGGCTCGGGTTCCGGTAGCGACAGTTCGCATGATGATGCCCATTCCGTCGGGCACGCTCAGGCGTTGCATGATCTTGCGGAGGCGCTGGCGTTCCTTTGGGTCGTCAATGCGTCGAGAGATACCGAATTGATCTGAAAAGGGCATAAGAACGAGGTAACGGCCCGCGAGCGAAACATTTGTGGTGACCCTTGGTCCTTTGTTTCCGATGGCGCCTTTCGAGACCTGAATCATGATTTCAGATCCAACCGGGTAAATGCTGGGGATATCCTTTGAGGTGATTTTTTTTTGTTTTTTCTGAGGACGTCCTTCGCGTCGGATTTCCTCTAGGCCGCCGTCCAAAGCTGCCGGAATGGCATCCCAAAAGTGTAGGAAGGCATTCTTATCGAGACCGATATCAACGAACATGGCTTTGAGTCCCTGCTCGATATTTTTGACGCGCCCTTTGAAGATTCCACCGACGATATTGTCATCGCCGTCACGTTCGACGTTGTATTCTTCTAGGACCCCGTCCTCAAGGAGGGCGGTTCGGCGTTCCAGTGTTTCGGAGTTTACGATGATGGTTCGCCCTTCACGAGGGTCTACACTGGTTAGGCCCAATGCGTTTTTGATTTTTTGGATCATATGATTTTTTTTGAAATAGTTAAAGGTTGATTTGATTATTCATCATCGGACGGCCGATCGGGAGTCGGTGCGATTGATGGGAGAGGGGGTTTGTTTGGAACGACCTGAACGGGGTGGTCTTCGGGAAGGAGGGCATCGTCGACTTCGTCGCCGGTTTCACCTTGATCACTGTTAGTTAGAGAATAAATTTCGCCTTCGGGAAATTCCATTTTTTCGAAGGCCTCGAAATTCCCTTCATAGGTCCCGAGCCGTGTGATCCTAGTGTTCAGGCCGGCTTCCATGTTGAATAGTTCGCGGTAAATTCGCTGGGATAGAACTCCGGCGACCGCACCACCGCTTTTTCCGTTTTCGACCATTACGCAAATGGCATAGCGAGGAGTGTCGAATGGAGCGAAGGAAGTAGTCCATGCATTGTGGGTGTGTTCAATGCTGGTTTTGCCAGTTTGAGCTGTCCCCGTTTTTGCAGCGATGAAGATATCTTCCAAAGCAACCTTATTGGCTGTTCCACCGAGTTCGTTGACGGCTTTCCACATGCCCAACCGGATGATGTCCATTTCCTCTTTGCTGACTCCTTGGTCGACTAGGTTGGCTTTAACGATAGGGATATTTTCTTTGAGAACTTCAGTTTCGCCTTTTTGATTTTTTCCGAGGATTCTGCGGACGATACGGGGTTGGTAGTATTTACCTCCATTGGCTATCGTGGCGGCGATGGAGCAGACCTGGAGGGGAGTTGCCAACGACTGACTCTGTCCAATCGCAAACTGTGCCAAGGTGGCCCGCGTCATGGATGCGCCGGGATATTTGCGTTTCCAGGTGTCGCTTCCGGGGAGGAATCCGGGGTCCTCGGAGGGGAGAAGAATCCCGGATTTTTTACCAAAGCCAACAAGTTCAAAGGTATCAACCATGGCTCTTGAGCCCAGAGTTCCTGCTAGAGACATGAAATAAGGGTTGCAGGAACGTTGGATGGAGTCTTTGAGGTCGAGGGAGCCGTGACCATAGGTTTTCCAGCACCGAATTTTGGTCTTTCCAAATTGGCTGAAGCCTTGGCAGTTATGCCAGATACCTGTTTTTTCATGGCGTGCTGCGGCTAGTGCCGTGGGGAGTTTGAAAGTGGAACCAGGAATGTAGGGTTTGATGGCACGATTGATCAGGGGAGTGGCCCGGTTGGTGTTGTAGCCGGAAAAACGTTCCCGGGTGATGGCAGGGATAAAGTCGTTTGGGTCGAAGTTGGGGACTGAAACCATCGCAAGCACTTCTCCGGTGTTCGGGTCCATGACAACGGCGGCACCACGGCCAATCCGGCGCATGACGTTGGCGACGATGAATTGGATCCGACTGTCGATGGTTAGCTGGACTTCAGCGCCTTCGCGGGCTGGTTGGTAGTCCTCGGTCGCTATAACCTTGTTTCTTTCATTTCGAACTAAAATTCGTTCGCCGCCCGTTCCCCTCAAAAATTTATCAGTTGTGTATTCGACGCCGGTTAGGCCCTTGGCGTCACCTTGGAAGTGTCTGTTTTTATTTGCCTTGCCGCGATATTCGTCAGGAATGTCACCTTTGGCCCATTGTTTGACGTAGCCAAGGATGTGTCCGGCAAGTGCTCCGTAAGGGTAGACCCGCCGGGGCATGACTCTGACTTCAACGCCAGGGATTTCGTGGCTCCGAACTGCAATTTTTGCAAACTCGTCAGCGGTCAGGTCGCGACGATAGCGATAGGGAACCAAGCCGCGATAAGTCAGGTAATGCGTTTTAATATCCTTCGTGTAGCGCTCTCCGGTGAGTCCGAATGATTCAAGTTTAGGGATCACCCATTCGCGGACAGCTTCGACAATCTCGTCTTCATCGGGTGCCGGCTCCTTTACTGATATAGTCTTTTGGTTTTTATCCTGACCGGCTTTGTTTTCGTTAGCTTGAAGAAGTGATTTTTTATATTCCTTGAAGCCGTAGTAAATATCCTCGAGGTTAAAAACGATCTCGTAGGAACGCCGGTTACGGGCGAGGACAACTCCGTTGCGGTCCACGATGCGGCCTCGAACTCCGGGTTCGCGAATCTCAACCGTGTGAGTGGTTGGGATGTTGGCGACGAACTGAGCGCGGCGGTCAATTTGAAATTCGTAGAGCCGCGACAGAAGCGCACCGCACCCCGTTAGGATGAGCGCGGTGAGAAGGTAGAGTCTGAGGCGATACTTTGGTTCCATGGGCTTAGTTTTCGTATCGAATGGTGTGACCGCAAAGATCCGCGACGCGGAAAAGAATCCAGAAGATGACGGGTGAGAGGAGCATTGTAAGAATCGAGGTTGCCCAAATTTGCTGGATCATCCCGTCATTAGGTTGGAATCCGCCGATGACAAATCCCCGAAGAAGATACTCCACAAAGAGATAAAGGAAAATAGCCACCCCGGTGAGAGCAGCCGAGAGATACCATTTCCCTTCCCTGAAAATTGGTCTAATACCCTGCATCAAAAATCCCATAAGGGTATAAAGGACGATGGAGTAACCGAATTTAAGAGAGTCGGGGGAGTTTTGGTAGACTACGGGATCTCCTTGCGTAACTGTCAGAATTTGCTGAGCATCCCAGAGGAAGCCTCCGAGGAAGGCCAGAATCAGCATGATCCCTGTTGAAACGGTAACAGAACCACAGAGAACGATTAGAGGCAGGATCAAAATCCGTGCGTCGTACCAAGAAGAGACAGAGGGAAGAAATTGCTGAACAATACAGCTCAGGAGAAGGAGGCCAGTCAGGCTTATAGAGTAGAGAAACATGTCTTGCGTCTAATCGCCCGGTGAATCGGTGATAACGAAGACATTTGTTAGGTTGATGAAGTCAACCGCGGGTTTGATTTCCGCCTCGCCGAATACGGGGCCTACTTCAAAGTCTTCGATGGTTCCGATAGGAATATTTGCAGGGAACAGTTTTCCCCGCCCGTCGGTGTAGACCTTCATCCCCTTTCGGAGAATAGCGGTCTTAGAGAGATGGGTCAGACGCAATCGGGGCGTCTCCCCATAAGATGTTTGTCGGCCGATAATCATACCGATCTCACTTGTGCCTTCAATTCGCGCTGCGACGTTTGAAATCTCGTCGGTAATCAGGAGCACTGATGAAATCTTTTCGCCGGATAGCTGAAGTCGTCCGACCAAGCCGCCGTTTGAAGCAAGAACACAGAGATCGACCTCTGGATCGGCCTCGAAGCCATCATCGGTTCCACGGTCGATTTCGATAGTCTTTCCCCACATTCGGGGCTGCCTCCGAATGACGCGAGCTGCGACGACATCGAATTTGGACTTCTTTTTGAATTCGAGTGAGTTCCGGAGCTGGTTGTTTTCAGCTTCGAGGACCCTGACCCGCCCGGCAATAACTTTGAACCGATCCCGTTCCTCGATGATCTTTTCGATCTGTTTCTGGAGATCCTCGGAGTGTTGGACCTCTTTGAGGAAGCGATTTGCGAAGGCTTCGGTCTCACTTCCTTTTGAGATGAGGGGTGAGATTGCGGAGTAGTAGGATTTTTGAATCTGGCGCACTGACCTTTCGCTGAGGGTGAAAACCCACACGAGTCCTGCAACGAAGAGGATCAGAGCGAAAAAATTGAGCGGCTTCATCTCCGGAGTCCGGATAACTAGTGGTCAGAGTTAGTAACCCGCTTCATGAAAGCGATCTCCTGAAGAGCCTTGCCGGTGCCCTCGGCGACGGCGCTGAGGGGATCCTCTGCGACGTGAACGGGTAGTCCGGTCTCCTCGCGGAGCCGTTTATCAAGGCCGCGAAGAAGAGCTCCACCACCAGCAAGAACAAGCCCGCGATCGACGAGGTCGGCAGCGAGTTCGGGCGGGCAGCGTTCCAAGGTGGTGCGAACTGCATCGACAATTGTTGTGAGCGGGTCAGCCATAGCCTCCCGGACTTCCTGAGAAGTGATAGTAATCGTTTTTGGAAGGCCTGAAACCAGATCACGGCCTTTAACCTCCATTGAAGTTTCCTTTGGGAGGGTGTTGGCCGAACCAATTCGGATTTTAATGTCCTCGGCCGTGCGCTCGCCAATCATGAGGTTATAGCCCCTTTTCATATATGAAATGATCGATTCATCGAGGTCATCGCCGGCGGTTCTGACACTGCGGGCGTAAACGATGCCGGAAAGGGAAATTAGAGCAACTTCGGTTGTTCCTCCGCCAATATCAACGATCATATTTCCGGAAGCGTCCTGGACGGGGAGTCCGACTCCGATCGCGGCCGCCATAGGCTCCTCGATCAGGTAAACTTCGCGCGCTCCGGCCTGTTCCGCGGATTCTTTGACGGCTCGGCGTTCCACTTCAGTGATGCCGGACGGAATGGCGATGAGGACGCGCGGATGGTTGCGCCGCTTTGGGCTCACCTTCTTAATGAAGTGACGAAGCATGGCTTCGGTGACTTCAAAGTCAGCGATCACTCCGTCCTTGAGTGGGCGAATGGCGACGATATTCCCGGGAGTTCGACCCAGCATTCGTTTGGCGTCGTCTCCAACGGCTAGAACTTCATTGGTGCCGGCTTTCACGGCGACCACGGATGGCTCACGAAGGACAATTCCGTGATCCTTGACATTGACGAGGGTGTTGGCGGTGCCGAGATCGATTCCGATATCGTTCGACAAAAGGCCAAAAAGTCGTGCAAACACTGATGTAAAAAGGAGTTAAGTTAAAAAGAAGATTCTTTTGTTAAAAAGGTTTGGGAGGCGCAAAAGACAACTCCCGCTTGAGGTGAAGAAGATGAAGAGGGAGCACAGGATGGTCAAGCCGCATCCTTGCTCCTCATTTATTTTGACATTGTTAAATATCAGGAATTTTCTAGCGCCTTCGTCGCAAAAACTCCTTTGCGAACTTTTCATACGCCGCGGTTCCCGCTCCATGAGGGTCGTGTTCGTAAATAGTAAGTCCGTAGCTGGGGGCTTCGCCGATTCGGATGGAGCGTGGAATTAGCGTCTTGTAGAGCTGTTTCGGGAGGAAGCTTTTGACTTGCGCAACGACCTCCTTCGAAAGATTCGTGCGGCCGTCATACATGGTCATAAGGATGCCCTCGAGTTCAACCGAAGCTCCAGCGCCTGATTCACGAATTTGATCGATGATATGTACAATTTTGGCTAGGCCTTCGAGCCCGAACCATTCGCACTGCAGGGGGATGATTACTTCGTCGGCGGCGGCCAAAGCAGAGGTCATGAGGATTCCGAGGGACGGCGGCGTGTCGAGAATGATGAAGTCAAAATTTTGCTTCTTGCCCAGCTTTTCGAGCATGTCGCGGAGGCGGGATAAGTAATCCGGCATTTGGGCGAGTTCAATTTCCACCCCGGCAAGGTCCATGTCGCCTGGAATCAGAGAGAGGTTGTCGATCCGAGTCGGGATGATTTTGTCCTCAATTCGGGCTTGTCCAATGAGTGGGAGGTAAAGGCATCCTTCGGAGCTTGCTTCCTCGCCGATGCCGCTGGTTGTGTTGGCTTGGGGATCGAGATCGATGAGAAGAATCTTTTCGCCTTTCATGGCCAAGGCACCGGACAGATTTATCGCAGTGGTGCTCTTACCCACTCCTCCTTTCTGATTAGCGATGGCTACGATTTTCATTTAAGATTTCTTAAGAACAAGGTGACTTGAGAGACTCATGAGAGGAAGCAAAAATATGGTTGTCGTGCTCGAAACTCAACGGCCCAGCTCGCGTGCTTTGTCAGTGGCCGCTTTGACGGCCTTGATCGTGGTGGAACGGAATGCTCCTTCTTCCAGGGTGGCGAGGCCGGCAATGGTGGTTCCTCCGGGTGAAGTGACACGGTCCCGCAAAAGGGCCGGATGTTCGCCGGATTCCGCAACCATGCGCGCAGCCCCGAGAACTGTCTGGGTCGCGAGCGCGAGGGCCTGGTCGCGAGGAAGTCCTTCGAGGAGGGCTCCATCGGCAAGAGCTTCAATGAAAGTGTAAACATAGGCAGGTCCACTTCCGGAAAGTCCGGTGACTGTGTCGAGAAGCTCCTCCTCGACTTGGTAAACTAACCCGATCGCTCCCAGAAGTTTTTTACAAAATTTTGCATCTGCTCCGGTGGCATTCGCGCCGAGAGCGAATGCTGCCGCTCCTTCTCCGACGAGAGCGGGAGTGTTAGGCATTGTTCTCACGATCCGGGCCTTGCTTTGACAATTGGCTTCCATTGATTCGATTTTCACGCCGGCAGCGATGGAGATGACTAGAAGATTGTCCGAAGATTCCACAAGTGATGCGACCTTGGCGAGGATCCCGGAGATTTGGTATGGTTTGACGCAAAGGAGGAGGATATCACTTCCCTGGATGGCTTCATCGAGCGAATCGGCGGCAGTGATTCCTCCACCGAGTGCCGCGATGGCTTCGGGCACGGGGTCGTAAGCCAAAACTTGATTGAGCTCAAAAACTCCAGCCCTGATCGCACCCTGTGTCAGGGCGGATCCCATTTTTCCACATCCAATGAGGCCGATGGTCATGGTGCGACCTTGGACTGGGTTGATGTGCGGTGTCGAGTCCAGTTCTTTGTTCGTGATTGCCAAGTGAGTCTGATTGAAAGAGAACTTCGGCGTGAGACAATTTTTGTTGATGGTATGTTCCCTCGTGCTTTGCGGAGGATTGGCTGCCGAGGAATTCAAGATCGATGAGGTCCTTCATCCGGTCTTGTCTGAGCTCGGCAAGCCGAAGGTAATTAAGGCGTTTGGCGAGGGGCATGTGGCTATTTCGTCGAGTTCGGAAGACGCTGCGGCTCACGTTGCCCAAGGGCTCGGGCGGATGAATGGTTCATGGGATTTTGAAGCCTACCGCCATTTTTGTGAAGCTGCCAAGTTGGATCCTGACTGCCTGATGGCCTTCTGGGGCATCACTATGAGCCTAGCGGGAAATCAGCACGAATTTTTCACCCAGCGCAAGGCTGCTGTTGAGAGGATGCTGGATCTTTTGGAAGCCGAGGCGGGTGCCGAGCAGCCTCGATGGTCTGATCTAGAGAGAAGGTATGCCCAGGCCGCCGGATATTTGCTTACCAGCGGTGTCAGAGCAGCAGGGCTAGCCTTTAAGGCGCTCACGGAGAAGTATCCCGCTGACGTTCAGTCTAGACTTTTTTCTCTGTTCCTGCAACGGGATGGCTTTGATGCCAGTGGGAAGCCTTTGGTTGGTCAGAAAAGAGCGAATGAAGGGATAAAGAAGTTGCTCGACGAAAATCCGGATAACTATTCGGTTATGGCTTTTTGGGTAAACAGTCAGTCCGAGGGGCCCGCAAATGCGCCGGTCCTCCGGGATGAAGTTTTGCCGGTGGCCCAGAAGTTGGTGAAACTGCAGCCAGAGTATCCGCCTTATCAGCTCATGTTGGCTCATTTGGAAGCCCGTTGTGGCAATGTAGCTCTTGCGGTTCACGCTGCGGGAGAAGCTGCGAGGCTGTTTAAGGTCTACATGGATGAGGAAAAGGTAAGTTTCTACGACTGCGATGGGTGGATTCGAGCAAAGGTCTACCTGGCGACGCTTCATGAGATCAAGGGGGAGGAAACCAAAGCCGAGACCGTCGCAAATGAGCTCGCAGTTATCAAAATTGCCGAAGATCGCCTCTTTTCCCGAGGTGCAGGGATGCTTTTCTGGGAAGGTCGCACTCTGGGAGGTCGTATCATGATGGGCCGCAACGATATCGCCTCTTTTGAGAAAGGTCAGAAAATTTTGAAGACTCTCCCCGATGAACAATGGTTCAAAGATAAGTCATTCGCGATTGCATACCGGAATTGTGTCGCAATCTATTTGGCTGTGCGAATGGCGATTGCGGATAAGGATATCAAAAGCAGTAAGGCGATTTTTGATCAGTTGTTAGTGCGGGTTAATTCGCTCGGGAAAACCCAGGCGTTAGCTGTAAAGACCAGTAGTTACGGTAACTGGACGCGCTCAGTGAATACCCTCCTAATGATGGTTTCGGAATTAAGAGGTTTGATTGCACAAAACGAAAAGGGGGCAACCCGCCTCTCTGCTGCGACATGGTTTCGCTCTGCGTCTGATCGGCAGGGGACTCCTTCAAATCTACTTCCTCCTTCTGTGGGTTATCCCATAAAATGGCGGCTGGGTCTTTTTTATCTCGAGGAGGGCAAGCTTGAAAAGGCAGAGGAGGCCTTCCGTGAGGCTTTGGCGCTCCGACCCAATCACCTTGCGACCTTGCGAGGATTTTATCAGGTTTTGAAAAAGATGGGGAAGACCGAGTCCGCCAAAGTATTGGAAAACCGGATTGAGGAGATACAAAAATAGTTTCTTTTCCACTTTAAATGGCTGTCCGGAGCCTGACCGCAAATTTCTTGACTCTCAGGCGATCAGCCCTGACATCAATCCCGCCATGTTGACGATCAAGAAAATGACCAAGGCCCTCGGCGGTCGCGTGCTGTTCGAAGACTCGGAAATGACCATCAACTGGGGCGAACGAGTCGCACTGGTGGGGCCAAACGGGGCAGGTAAGTCGACTCTCTTCAAGATCATCTTGAAGGAAGAGGAGGCCGATCAGGGCAATGTTGATATTGATGAATATGGCATGGTTGGTTACCTCGCACAGGAGGCCGGAAATCCGGGAGATGCCAGTATCATGGAGATTGCCATGGGGATTACCGAGGAGCACCGAGAGGTTTTGGAAACAATGCGGACTGCGGCCGATGATTCGGAAGATTTTGGAAAGGCCCAAGATCGTTGGGAGGAACTAAATGGTTATCAGCTTGAGCCAAAGGCAAAGAAGATTTTAGCAGGTTTGGGATATTCCCAAGCAGATTTTGAACGTCCTGCGAACATGTTCTCGGGAGGCTGGATCATGCGTGCCCACTTGGGCCGTTTGCTTGTCGAGGAGCCTGATCTCCTCATGCTTGATGAGCCAACAAACCACTTGGATCTGAACTCCTTGATGTGGTTTCAGAAGTATCTCCAGCAGTATCCTGGGGCGCTCCTCATCATTTCGCACGACCGGTCCTTCATGGATGGGGTCGTTGAAAAGGTTTATGAAATCGATGAGCAGAAGTTCATCAATTACACCGGAAACTACACCAAGTTTCTCCAGCTGAAGGACGAGCGCTACGATCAGCAGATGAAGGCGTTCCAAAATCAGAAAAAGGAAATTGCCCGTATTCAGGAATTCATCGATAAATTCCGCTCCGTTGGTTCAAAAGCATCGCAAGTACAGAGCCGGGTTAAGATGATCGAGAAGATGGATCGTCTTCCCAAACCTAGAAAACCACGGAAGCTTTTTCACTTTCATTTCCCCCAACCACCACGCTCAACTCAACGGGTCATTTCGCTCGAGAACGTTGACAAAGCTTATGATGACAATGTCCTCTATAAAAATCTAGACGTTCACATCGAGCGTGGAGATCGCGTCGTTTTGGTCGGGCCAAACGGGGCCGGCAAGTCGACCCTCATGAAGATGCTCGCTGGAATCGAAAAAGGGGACGCCGGTCGGAGGAATGTTGGGACGACGACGAAGATCGGATACTTTTCCCAGCACCGTGCTGCGACCTTAAATGAGAACAATTCGGTTCTGGAGGAAGTCGTCGATGCCGGAGGCGGAATGCGGGAGAATGAAGCCCGGGCGATCCTCGGTTCCTTCCTCTTTAAGAAGGATGACGTCTCCAAGCGGGTCGGTGTTCTTTCCGGGGGTGAGAAATCGCGTCTCTCTCTGGTGAAATTTCTTGTGGATCCGCCGAACCTCCTTCTGATGGATGAGCCGACTACTCACCTTGATCTTACTTCCATCGAAGCTCTTGTTTCGGCTCTCAAACAATATGAGGGTACTTTGGTGTTCATTTCCCACGATGTTCACTTCATCCGCTCATTGGCCGAGCACACCTGGCACATAGCTGATGGTGAAGTGAAAAAATACTCCGGAGGCTACGACTACTATTTACAGAAGTCAGGCGCCTTCGGTGAGGACTTCTTCGATATTTAATTCGCCGGTTGTTCCTTTGATTGACCGTGGTTAGATTGCGGCAATGGCACGCAAGATTATCCACATCGATATGGATTGCTTTTATGCGGCCATCGAGGTGCGCGATGATCCTTCTTTGAGGGGGAAGCCGGTTGGCGTCGGCGGGAGTTCGGGGCGCGGTGTGTTAACCACCGCCAACTATGAAGCTCGTAAGTTTGGGTGTCGATCGGCGATGCCAGTTTTTAAGGCGATGCAGCTTTGTCCGGAGATCATTTTGACGCCAATCCGCTTTGATGTTTATCATCAAGAATCGGCGAAAATTCGGGCGATCTTTGGGCGATACACTGATCTCATACAACCTTTGTCGCTGGATGAAGCCTACCTCGATGTAAGTCACCGGGCTGAATCCGGGGCTGCGCTTGCGAAAGAAATCCGTCAGGCGATTTTCCTCGAAACCGGGCTTACGGCCTCGGCAGGAATTGCTCCTAACAAGATGATCGCGAAAGTGGCCAGTGATTGGAATAAGCCCGATGGTCAGCTAGAAGTGAAAGCGGAACATGTTGACGGATTTATGCGTGGGCTGCGGGTTGCTAAGCTGCAAGGAGTCGGGAAGAAGGGACAGGAAACCTTGGCGAAGTTGGGTGTTGAGACCTGTGGCGACCTGCAGAAATTTAGCAAGGTGGAGATTGCTGAAAAATTGGGTCGTTGGGGGCTTGAGCTTTACGAGCGATGTCGCGGTCGTGATGATCGGAATGTTTCGGTTGATCGGACAAGAAAGTCGCTTTCGAAAGAACGTACTTTTCGGGAAAATATCGACGATGTCGATTGGCTCTTGAATGTCCTTCGCAAGCTGAGGGAAGAAGTGGCGGAGACGGTGAAGCGCAAATCCGAGCAGGAGATCAAATCACGTGTAGTGAAGTTGAAATTTGAGGATTTCACCCAGACTACTGCGGAGAAGGCGGGGGGGGTGATGGAGGAATCCGTGTATGAAGATCTCCTCCGGCTTGCGTGGAGTCGGGGAGCGGGGAAGTCGGTGAGGCTCCTTGGAGTTGGTGTGAAATTTGAGGAGGAAGAGGACCAGCTTGACCTTCTTTAAAAGGCTTTCGTCCGACTTTCGATTTTACCTTTGGCATCCTTGATTGTGAGGATTACTCCGGGCTTACTATCCTTCCATGTTATTTCAAGAACTCCGAAATTTGTGTTTCGTGAGTAAGTTCCGGGAACTCGGAGTGGTGAGGGGTCATCTGGAGCACCGGCGTGGGTCATGCCGCTGCTGGTCATTTCAAAAAGGTTGAAGGGCAGCTGGGTCTCCTTCTTTGGTAAATAGCAAACCTCTGCAAGATGTCGGTCACCACTTAAAAGGACAGTAGGACCTGGTTTGGAGTCGCTAAGGAGCTTGATGAACTTCGTTCGTTCGTCAGGGATGTTGCTCCACTTCTCAAAGCGATGTTCGGTGTTAATGATCTGAATAGAGCTTACAATAATGCGGAGGTCGGCGGGCTTTTTGAGTTGGGCAGCCAGCCATTGCCATTGCTCCTCGCCCAGAATGGTGACATCGGGGCCTTTTTCGATTTCATAAACCTTGCGTTTTCCTTTCTTTACCTTGACGAGCGGACTGCGGAAGTAACGAGTGTCGAGCATGATGAATTGGACGCGTTTTCCTATCGGCCCCATGAACTTTGAGTGGTAAACGCCTGGGGTTTTGCGGGCTTCGTGATCCTTGGCAAAGTTAAAGGCTTCGAAGAAGAGTTTAGCCGATGTCTTCTTCATCTCGTATTCGCGACCTGCATCGTTGAGACCGTAATCGTGATCGTCCCAGATCGGTATGATGGGGACTTTTTTGGCAAGAGCCACATAGTCGGGATGGGAGTTCAGCTGACGGTATTTTTGCCTCATTACCTTTGGATCGGAAGTGTCGGCGTAGATGTTGTCGCCCATGAAGAGAAAGACCTGCGGTTTTTCGGCAGCGATCGCTTTAAAGATTCCACTGTCATGTTCAGGTTTATAGCAGGAGCCGCAGGCAATCCGGTTGATGGGTTCCTGAGCAAGGCTGGGAAGCAGAGTAGCGAGAAAGAGGAGTTTTTTCATGCGGTCAGTGGATGATTTGAGCCTCGCAAATTTCGAGGGCTGATTGGAAAGAATGGAGTTCAAGAAGCGAGTAGGCGTCGTGCGTAGTGAGGCGCTGTTTTCGGCGGGCTCCTTCTGGGAGATACCACGAATAGGTGGTGGCGGGAGAAGTCATTCCGCAAAGAAAACGAGCGAGGGCGCGGGGCGTTCGCAGGCCGGGTTGCTTGAGTTTTATGAGGTCTTGAATGAGGGAGAGTTCTTCGTCGGTAATTTCGGGAGGAGAAGATGACGGAAGAGCTTTGGGTGGAGCGTCGCCTTGGCAGCGTGAACAATGGCCGCAGGATGCCATGTCTTCGCCAAAGTGGTCGAGAAGTGAGGAGTAGAGACAGGATGGCGCAAGCGCGTGGTCCACAACTTCTTGAAGACGCTGGAGATCGGAGTTCTCGCGGCGTTGGAAAAGATCGATCATGCGCTGGGTCAGGGCGGCAACGTCCTCGGGCTTTTTAAGGAGTCGATAACCTTGGCGGACGCCGGCTGGCTTGACATCGATGTCGCCTAGATCTTCGAGGTGGCCAATGGCTTTTACGATTTTGTCCCGTGGCTCGCCAATCTCGGCGGCTGCTTCCTCGGGGTTAATTTCCAGCCATTTGTAGCCGGGCTTCGCAGTAGAGAAGAGTTTTCGGAGAAAAGCTTGTCGATTGGAATCAAAGCCATTCAAGAGGTGATCAAGATCCCGGGCGAAGGAGACTTTGTAAGACGAGTAAAATGGGGAAGTGGCTTTAATAAATCCTTCCAGCTCAAGATAAGTTAGAAGGGTGTTGATGACGAGCGGGCGAATGTCGTGGGAGCGGGAGAGTTCGTAGGTTGAGATGTCAAATTGGCCTGGTTGGTCGAGAAGAATTCGGAGAAGGGCACGAAGGGCATCGGGTTGCGGAGTGTCACCGTAGGTGAAGTTGGCGAGAGTGCGGAGATCGTCTTCGCAGGCAAAAAGTTCGCAATGGGCTTGTTCTCCGTCGCGTCCGGCTCGGCCGATTTCCTGGGTGTAGTTTTCAAGGGATTTGGGAAGATTATAGTGATAGATTGCGCGAATGTCTGATTTGTCGATGCCCATACCGAAAGCAATGGTGGCGCAGATGAATGGGACTTCACCCGACATGAAGGCGTCTTGGATCTCCGAGCGTGCCTCAGGCCGGAGTCCGGCATGATAGGGACGAGCGTGCAGGTCGTTGCGTTTCAGAAACGCAGCCAAGGATTCCGCTCCATGTTGGAGGGTGGTATAAATAATAGTCGGCTGAATCGGCGATTTGCGGAGGCGGTCGAGCAGGTGCTTGCGCCGGTCTTGGTCGGTAACGGGCGAGACCACAAGGTCGAGGTTTGAGCGGTAGAAAGTCAGTTGGTGGTGATCCTGCGGCTGGATGCTGAAGTATTTGCAAATATCCTGGGCGACTTTCGGAGTAGCGGTTGCGGTAAGGCAGAGCACGCGGGGGATTTTGAGTTCTTCTGCAAAACGGGTGAGTTTGAGGTAATCCGGGCGGAAATTGTGACCCCATTCCGAGATGCAATGGGCTTCGTCAATGGCGAGTAGGGCGAGGGGAGTTTTAGCGAGGCGTGCTCGGAATCTTTCGTTGGCGAGGCGCTCGGGTGCGACGTAGAGAAGGCGGAGTTCGTCGTTTTCTAGGCTCTGGTAGAGGTTGCTTACCTCGTCAGCTGAGAGGGTGGAGTCGAGTCGGGCTGCCGGGATTTCCTTTGCGATCAATGCGTCAACTTGGTCTTTCATCAGGGCGATCAGAGGCGACACCACAAGAGTGAGTCCATCGAGTAGCAACGCGGGGAGTTGGTAGCAGAGCGATTTCCCTCCTCCAGTTGGGAATACCGCAAGGGCGGAACGATCGGACAGGATGGAATCTATGACCGCTTCCTGACCGCCTCGAAAAGAATCGTGACCGAAGTATTTCTTGAGGGCGTTTTTAGGAGCTGACATGGCTGATATGGCTTTTTCTTATC
>JBDNAG010000020.1:0-4168 GCA_039768565.1 Akkermansiaceae bacterium
AAGGGAGTATTGCCTATGAGAACTATAAGGCCCATAATGAAAGACGGACTCACTCTTCAAAGCCTACTCGAAATCTGATTTGTTTTATCACAGCACCAACAATTTTTCTTCCGGCCTACACCAAAGGAACCGAATACCCCCCCCAATCAGTGAATTGAGGACACCTACCGCCAGGCTTTCCAAGCGGGAGGAGAGCTAATAAGACGAACGACGACTACCTCCCAATTTTTGAAGTTGGGTCCCCATTTAACTCAAGCAGATCTCCTAGAGAATCCTCTTTAAGCTCAATCTCCCTGAGGACGGCACGGAAAGCGTTTCGAGAATCCCAAGCGTTATCGGCAAATTCACGCACCGGATCACGAGAGAGAGCTACCGTCGAAAGGATGTTGGTCTTAAAGTATCCTCTAGAACCATACTTATCAACCAACTCGTAACCCCTTCGCGCAAAAAGTTCAAAACACTCTTGATATCGGCCCTTATCGTAAAGCTTTGCTCCGTCTATCAACGCAGCTTGAGTGAAACGGATCGCATCTATCCTTGTAAGATCACTCTCCGGAAGCTCCATAGGATCAGCAATCACTTTATCAATAACGTTTACGAGTCCATTGAAAGCTTCAAGGTCAGCTTCAATGATTTCAACATCTTGAATCTTCGTTTTCCCTTCGTCCACAGTGAGGTAAATCGGCGCGCCATGGATCGTCCGTAGTTTCTCGTATGGCACCGGATTTTCACTCACATGTTTCCCGGTTATGACATGACGAGCAAGAATCGCAAAAATAGCTTCCCGGCTTTGCTGCGAAGGATTCTCGAGTAATGATTGATACGGCTCCGAGTTCCACGCCTCATTTGTCGGAGCAAAAATGGTATATTTGGAGGAATCTGCTAACGCCAAATTCAAGCCACTCGCCTCGAGTAGTTTGACAAGATTTTTCATTCGTGGGTCCCTCTCAAGAATCTCTAAAGTACTAACCTCCGATGGAAGTATTACAGAGTCCACCACATGGATGAGGCCATTTGCGGTCGGAATGTCAGCCTCGGAAATACGAATCCTATCAACCGTAAGAAAATCCCCCTTATTTCTATAATTAAGCTGCTGACCAAACGCGCTCACTGGCGTCACATCAGGCACTCCTAACCTAGAGGCACCATAAGATGGACTCGCGCTAAAAACGGAAGCCGTGATGTGATGTTTGATAATATCTTCAAGCCGCTCATCATTTTGCGGGAGAAAAAGAGAAGATACAGTTGACTTTGGAAGCTTGCGGAAAGCGTCATCAGTCGGAGCGAAAACTGTGTAATTATCATGAACATTTTGATAAAGTTTTCCTTGGCGACTTGCCGTAATTGCTTTCGTGAAAAGCGTGAAGCGTCCGTCTTTTTGGAGGGCCTGGAACAAATCATCGGTCGTTGGTGTTAATACCTTATCAATCACATAGATGACGCCATTTGAACATGGAATCACCTCCCCTGTGAACTTTGCGTCACCAATAAATCCCTTGGCATAATTGATTGAGACCCATTGACCACTCCGCATCTGAAGAGTTCTGTATTTTTCCAACTCGAAAGATGGTTCTGCTCGATTTATCACATGATAGTTGAAAACTTCTTCGAGCCTATCATCGTTCCTTGGATCAAGAAGGGTCTCTACTGCTCCGGCAGGTAAACTTTCAAAAGCCTTGTTGTTTGGCACAAATATTGTGTTGTTGAAATCTGTCCTTTCCGAAAAGGCTGAACCCAGCTCACTCTTCTCGAGCACCTTGAGGAAGGAAGATAAATCAGCGCGTTGCCCAATCATTCTCCCAACCGTCTTAGCTTCAGCAGGATCAGCACCGTAGCTCTGGGTCATCGAGCTAATCGTAAATAAGAAAAAGACAGTGATTGTTTTGCGTAGCGTCTTCCCACGCACTACATTGCAACGATTGAAGTGTTTCAAAATTGTAGTCATATCTGTTTCAATTGGTGTATCTTAAGAGAACCGATGACCCAGGAACGGTTAAGTGCAAATGATTACTGGCTGCTAGGAATTTGCTTTTGGCGAAAAAGTCGCGGAACCCCGGGGTTTGGTGGAAGACATGGGGTTGTCGATTCCGGGTGTTAGAACCCATACTTGGGGAAAGGTTGGGAATGCTCTGCCGGTAGAAATTCAGGTAATTAGTATTGGTCACGATCTCACGATCGTCTGCTTACCTGGCGAGGTTTTTGTCGATCTCGCTCTGGCGATCAAGCGCGGCTCTCCGTTCCGCACCACCTTGATCATGGAGCTCTCGAATTACGCTGAGACTTGCTACATTCCGACCGCGCGGCGTATGCCCAGGGGAGCTATGAGGTAACAAACTCAAGCGTCAAACCCGGTAGTGGAGAGATGCTTGTTGAGTCAGCGCTCGACCTCTTGCGGGAAGCGGCAAGTTCGGAACTTGAAGGCGACTAGAAACGTTCCTGGAACTCGATGCGACGATAGAACTGACGCTGTCACTGAGCGCAGACAAGGTGTCCGGAAGTGCGGAAGAGGGTTCCTTTGGTGCTGTTGGCGAAATGCTGCACTGCTTTGCGATACTCTATTTCATTCAATCGGGTAAAGGGACAGCATTCCGTAAAAAGTGTCAGGGATTCGAATCGTTCTGGAGACCCAAAACGGTTGGGCTACACAAGGGACTAAGAATAGTAATCGCATGCTGAGCGCTCCTCCTCTATTACTCTGGGTGTTACAGGTCGACGGAAAAGCTATCTCCCCGATTTCCACATTAACCAAAGGGATCCGAAAATAATGAAACTCTATCTAGCCGCCTGTATCGCGATCTTCGCAGTCTCCTGCGACGACTCCTCACACTCCAACGAGTCATCGCCCGAGTCCGAGCCTCAGTCGACCGGGGAATCAAAGAGTCCCGAACTCTTGGTGCTCGACCGCTTTGTCGGGACGTGGGACATTGTCGGATCCCACACCTTGGCCGGAGGCGAGAAAACCCCGGTCCAGTCTGTCGCTCTTAGGAAGTGGTCGACGGACGGAACAACGCTCCATTTCGACGACGCGGGTTCCAATCCGGACGGCCCGGGAATTCAGGTGCATCAGTCCTTCGATCTGGAGAAGAAGCACTACGCTGGCGTGATCAAGAGCGTTCTGGGGAGTGGTGAATTCACGGGGACTTGGGATGGAAACACCTCGACGATGTCCTTCAAAGGGGCGTATGAAGAAGGCGCTACCTTCGAGGGATCCAATCGCTTCATCGATACGGATACCATCGAGTCAAAGATCATCCTCAAGAATACCGATGGCGAATTAATGCTCGGTTCAAGCTCGAAGCAAATCCGGCGTAAGGCACTGGGAGAGGCGCCCGCAGTTGACGAACTGCTCACGAGCTATCACGAGGCGATCGGAGGGCTCGAAGCCCACAAGAAAATCTCCACCCGTCGGATGGAGGGAACCATCACACTCTTTGGCCAACCGGAGCCTGCCAAGCTCACCGTTGTCCAGAAGGCCCCGGATCTGATGTTGGTCAAGTTTGCAATTAAGGATCCCACAAGTGGTAATCTCGTTGACGTCCTTGAGGGGCACGACGGCAAGATTATCTGGAAAAGCAACCCGGTCGAAGGGACTGCTGAATTACAGGGTTCTGATCGGGACGAGAAGCTGCGCGAATACCGGTTTTACAAATATCTGGATCTCAAGTCTGACTTCAAAACGCTAACTTCCAAGGGGCGTGAGACTGGGAAAGGAGCTACTTATGACGTCATTGAGGCGACACGTGAAGATGGTAGCAGCGAGACCCTCCTCTTCCACGCTTGGACCCACCTCCTCAGTATCGTTAAACGGTCTGATGCCACGATCGAGATGAGCGCTTATCAGAAGAGCGATGGGATCGCATCTCCGGGCAAGACCTCCGTCACCATTGCGGGTGGACCGGTCGTCATGACTGCTATTTATTCGAAGATCGAGAATGGAATCGAGGTGGACGACGCCATCTTCAGCAAGCCCGAGAACTAGGTCGTCGCGCCGTTACTGCTAGGAATTTGCTTTTGGCGGGAGGGCTTAGAAGCCGGCTGCTAGGAATTTGTTTTTGGCGGGAGGGCTTTGAAGCCTTTGGACCGGATCGGATGGGGGAGAAAGGGGGTTGATAAACACTGTCACCAGTCAGCCAAGCAATTGGAGCTTGTTTACTTCTGCTCAAATTCA
>JBDNAG010000128.1:0-6964 GCA_039768565.1 Akkermansiaceae bacterium
GCACTTCTCCGCGTTTCGCTATCCTGAATTTCATCAGCCCAGGCAATTGCCGAATGAGGATCCTGTCCTGCAATCCGAGCCGAAAACGCTTCAACAGCCGAATCCCGATCAATCGTGCGAGGCATTTCATTTAAAAATTCAGATACTGCATCAACATCCTCCCCGGCCCATTCCGAAACAACAGCTCCAACGCTGGCGTTCTTCCCAAACCCATCGGGGAGTTTTTGGGCCCATGCCAAACTTGCGACCGGATCCTCCTTCGCCCATTTTCCTGCCACCAACGACTGAATTTGCTCCCCTTCTGTCCCAGCCAAAGTCGCCGCCCAGTTGGCTGCCTCCCGAGGATCCTTCTTCACAAACTCTCCCGTGACTCCCATGAGCATCTCGTCCCTCACCGTTCCCTCAGGCAGGGCGACAGCCCATTCGGCTGCCACCGGCAAAGGCTCCGACTCCAACATCTTGTCTTTCAAAACTCCCATCATCTCTCCAGCGTACTCGTTTCCTTCACCCAATTTCCCAACGACAAAATCCGTCGCAAAAGCCAGATCTGAACTCGCCAACCCCTTTAACATTCCAAAAGTCACATCCCGGCACTTTCTCCGATTCTCATCCAGAGCATCATACCAAGACAACGCACCCACCGGATCCACACTCGCCCACCCGGTCATCGTCGCAGCCATATCTTTCTCCTTGGTGTCCGCCCCCATTGTCACAGCTTCCACTCCCGACATTGCGCCCCAGGCAAAATGAAAATCTTGAAATTCCGGACTCCTTTCCGAAAAATGCACGATCTGCTCCCTCACCAGCATCGCATTCTTCTCGTTCATTCCTTCCAAAAGTTGCCCCAAAGCCGCCCTTCGTCGTAGCGGGTTCAATTCCCAACGCAACCGTTTCCCCACCTCCAGAATTTCGTTTCGATCCATCTTCCTTCGGCCAACCCCAGTTCCCCGGGATATCCCGGCAATCCGACGGCCATCTCCACCACTCGAAAATTTCTCACTACTCGTTCCATCATTTGATCCAGACAATTGCTCTGAATCATTTTCTTCCCCATCCCCACTCAATATCCAGACTCCCAACACAACGAATCCAATCGCACTCAGTCCCCAAAAAAAGATCGATTTTGGTATCATCTTAACGTTACGAACCAAAAACACTCACTTTTTCACCTCAGGACCTCCTCAGAGGATCAATTCACCTAAAAACACCTCAAATTCTCAACTGAAAGAGTGACTCAACACGCTTGGTATCAATTGAATCGCCTCACCGATGAGATTCCCCCATCTTCAACTACTCCTTAGCCTGCTGTTCCTCGCGATCAACCAGGCCTCGGGAACGATTGATTTCGACAAGCAGATCAAACCCATCCTCGAGAAGCGCTGCTTCAAGTGTCATGGCGAGAAGAAGCAAAAGGGTGATCTTCGCCTTGATCTTCTCCCCTCAAAACTCCTCAAGGACCGGGTCGCGGCTGAGACCTGGCACGATGTTCGGGATGCACTCAACCTTTCGGAAATGCCACCCGAAAAGGAAGAACCTCTTCCTCCGGCAGAGCTCGGCATTCTCACTTCGTGGATTACGCAGGAAATCGATGCCGTTGTCGCAGCTCAAAAAAATACGGACGGCCGGGTTGTTTTACGACGTCTCAATCGGACGGAGTATCAAAACACGATGCTGGATCTTCTTGGGATAGAAATGGACTACGCCAAGAACCTTCCTCCCGAAGCACTCTCTGAGGATGGCTTCCGGAACGATGGCGGAACACTTCAGATGTCCGACCTTCAGTTGGAATACTATCTTGAAGCGGCCCGTAAGGGACTCGCCAAGGCCATCGTCACCGGATCTCAGCCACAAGTCTTTGAGAAAGAATTCACAAGGAGCGTGAAAGATAAAAACCGGGGAAGTCACCTTCTCGATAAGGACCAACAGTTTGTCGCGAAAATAATGGAATACCCCGAGGAAGGCGAAGTTCTCATCCAGGCCAAAGTTAGAGCTCAATTTGCCGAAGGACGCGGCTACCCGCAGCTTCGCGCCGCTATAGGCTACCGAGCGGATGTCCAAGCACCCCGCGATTTCATCGCCCCCGTCGATATCACGTCCGAGGATTGGCAAACCATCGAGTTTCGGACTCGCATTGAAAACTTCCCCCTCCCAAGTAAAACTCAAAGTAAGTTTCCCGGCCTTCTCCTCTGGCTCGACAATGCCTATGCCGAGGGGCGCGACAAACCGCTCAAAGCCCGCGGTAAAGGGAAAAAGCAAAAAGTCCAGAAAGCCCCCCTGACTTATCCACAAATTGAAGTCGCATCTCTGAAGTTCGTAGGTCCAATTTTTGACGACTGGCCTCCCTCCCACCATCAATCCATTCTCTTTGCTTCCACACAACAATCCAACGAAGAATCTTACTCAAGGGCAGTTCTGCGCAATTTCATGAACAGGGCATTCCGCCGCCCCATTCACGACAAAGAAATCGACCCTTACTTGAGCTTCTTCAAAGTGGCCCGCCCCAAGATGGATAGCTTTGAGGCTGCCATACGCGAAACTCTGGCGATGGTCTTGATCTCACCCGATTTCCTCTATCTCGTCGAGCCCTCCGGCTCTTCGAAACGTCCTGTCAACGACTGGGAACTGGCTTCCCGTCTTTCCTATTTTCTCTGGAGCAGTATGCCTGACAAACGTCTCTTCAGTCTCGCTCAAAAGGGGACTCTCAGCAAACCCGCAATCTTAAAAAAAGAAATATCACGCATGGTCGCTAACAAACGATCGTGGCAGTTTGTCGAACAATTCGCGGACCAATGGCTCGACGTCGGGGCTCTCCAGCGCGTCGCCATCAATCCCAACTACTATCCAAGATTTGATCCAGCGCTTAAAGTCTCTATGCGGGGCGAAACCCTCCACTTCTTTGGCGAACTTTTTCAGCAGAATCTAAGCGTTCTCAATATCCTCGATTCCAATTTTACGATGTTGGATGAATCGCTCTCAAAACACTACGGGCTCACCGGCCCCAAGGGCAGCCGCTTCGAGCGGGTCGCTTTAAAAGCCGATGACAATCGCGGCGGCGTCCTGACCCACGGTAGCGTTCTCCTTGGAAATTCTACAGGCGAAGACTCGCACCCCGTCAAACGAGCGGTCTGGATCCGCGAACGACTTCTCGACGATCCTCCGGCTCCTCCTCCCCCCGATGTCCCAGACCTTGACTCCACCGATCCAAATTTCGCAAAACTCTCTGTCCGGGATCAACTCGCCGAGCACCGTAAAAAGGTATCCTGCAACGAATGCCATCATGGCATCGACCCATGGGGAATCTCTCTCGAAAACTTTGGCGCCGACGGACTCTGGCGGAAGCAAATCCTCCGGAAAAAAATCAAAGGCAAAGGTATGATCAAACTCCCGGTCCTCCCGGAAGCGACCCTACCTGATGGACAGAAAATCGACGGGTTAACAGACCTTAAAAAATATCTCCTCGAAAACCGCCGCGACCAATTCGCCCGCGCTTTCACAACGAAGCTTCTTACCTATGCACTTGGACGGCGTCTCGAATTGGTCGATGAAAAATCAGTCGATGAACTCACCACGCAATTCATCAAATCAGACTACCGTATTCAGGACCTGCTTTATCTGGTCGTCTCCAGCAAAACATTCCAAAGTAAATAACCATGAGCCGCAAACCCTGGCACCTTCCCCGCCGAACCTTCCTGCAAGGCGTCGGAGCTTCCCTTTCCCTTCCCTTTCTCGAGTGCATGGGCGCGGATGTCCAAAAATCCCCCCGCCCAAAACGATTCTGTGCAATCTACTTTCCTTACGGAGTAAGCCTACCAAAAAAGAAAAAGGGTAACGAAAACCCCGAATCAAAGTGGCAGTGGTTCCCTGATACCGAAGGCCGAAATTTTCAATTTAACGAAAGTCTCAAGTCACTTGAACCTCTCCGGAAGCACGTCTCGATTCTAGGCGGCCTATCCCATCCCAATGGTCGCCGGATTGGAGGCCACGATACCGCCGACATCTTCCTTACTGCAGCCGAGCTCAAAGGTGGCCAGCTTAAAAACTCAGTTTCCCTAGATCAACTCCTAGCCGCCAAGTTGGGCGACGACACCCGTTTTCGCTCACTCAGTCTCTCGGTCGATGGTGGCGTTGGCGAGGCCACCCGATCGAGCACCCTGTCCTTCAGCCGCAGCGGCCAACCTGTCCCCGCCCTTCACCATCCCCGCCTGGTTTACAACCGACTCTTTGGCAAAGAGGACAAGAGCATCGGCTCAAGACGTCAGGAACTCCAAAATTCCGACCACATGCTCGATCTCGTGCTTGAGCATTCCAAGTCAGTTCGACGCAAACTCGGCAAACAAGATCAGGATAAATTCGACGAATACCTCCAGTCGGTTCGCCAAATCGAACAGCGGGTGGAACGATCTGAAAAGTGGCTCAATATTCCCAAGCCGGAAGTCGATATGATCGGCCTCCATCTCGACGCTGATGACAAAACTCCAGGCGAGTTAATTAAAACGATGCTCGATCTCATGTTCCTCGCAATCCAGACCGACTCGACTCGTTTTCTGACCTACCAAATGGGTAACATGAACGGGGCCACCTCCATCGCCACCAAGTTTCCCTCACTCCTTGGCTTTGGGAAAAACCAACACAGCCTCGCCCATGGATGGAACAAACCCGGCGGAGCTGAGGCTCTCGGAAAATGGGATCGATTCCGCGCCGAGCAACTCTCCTACTTCCTACAACGCTTACAAGATACCCCCGAAAACGAGGGAACCCTCCTCGATCATACCATGGTTCTTTACGGAAGCAGTAACAGCACCACCCACAACAACACCAACTATCCGCTGGTTGTAGCAGGCGGTGACCAACTTGGATTAAAACATGGGGCCTACCACCGCTTCGGATCTGACGTTCCTCTCTCAAACCTCTTCGTCACCATGGCCAACCGTCTTGGCATGCCGGGCTCAGAATTCGTCGATAGCACCGGCGAAATGACCGAGCTGATTTCTTGATACAACCAGGCGGCCAGTCAAAATCTTCCATTTGAGGATCCCTAACCCCAATTGGGAGAACTTCGACTTTTCAGATATTAAAGTCGGACCGAACCCGTCACTGGCCTAAGAGAAACCCAATGACACAGACGAATCGCAGTCCCAAAAAACTCAACGACAAATCATCATTCTCTGTCATGATCATTCGTGACTATTCATGAAGCTGCTTACCACGGTTCACTAATCGCCGACGCCTTCGCGATGCCCGTGCATTGGTATTACAATCGGGATTTGATGGACCGGGACTATCCGGTTCTCGATCGATATCTCTCACCGCTCCGTCACCACCCCGATAGTATTTTATGGCGTTCGGAATATTTCCCACCCAACGAGAAGGGAGACATCCTTCACGATCAAGCACGCTACTGGGGGCAGCGGGACATCCACTATCACCAGAATCTTAAGGCAGGTGAAAATACCGTTAACTTTAAACTCGCCCGCGCTCTTTACGATCAGGTTACGACCAATGGCAGCTATGACCCTACGAATTGGGTCGAGTATTATGTCGAACTCATGCTCACTCCGGGTTGGCACTGCGACACCTATCTCGAAGAATACCATCGAGCGTTTTTCACCCGATACGCCCATGGCAAGAATATTCTAAAGTGTGGAATCTCCGATGAACATATCGGTGGTCTCGCAACCGTTCCTGCCCTGCTGGCAAGTCTCCCTGAAGGTGATCATCGCCAGACTGTCAAAAACCATATCACCCTAACTCACCGCCACTCGAATGTGCTACGCGCTGCAGATTGCCTCACCCGGATTTTACAATCTGTTGCGGATGGGACCCCACTCCGGGAAACTCTTATGAACCAAGCTGGGGATTGGTTTTCTACCAAGAAGGCAATGAAGTGGTCCCGCCAGGATGATAGGTTGGTCATCGGGCAACGACTTAGTCCAGCGTGCTATATCGACCAGTCCTTCCCCGCCTCTCTCTATCTTGCGTGGAAATACCACGAAGATCTAGCCTCCGCAATTATTGCTAACGCAAAAGTCGGCGGCGACAGCTGTCACCGAGGTGCCGTAGTTGGTTCCCTCGTAGCGGCCGAAGTGATGAGATCAACCGGGGAATTCAATCCAATTCCTTTTCCTGCTGATTCAGCAATTCCCTCCCCGAAATCCTTTTCAGCTGTCGACGATTCTCACGAAATTTGCTCCCATGTTTCGTCATCCGACCACTGACCCGCTTCCGCCACATTCTAAAGCTCCTCGCTTTGAGATTCGATCTCATTACCCTGATGACATCAGCCTCCGACAGCCCAACCTTCTCCTGAATCTCATCAAAGCTTGTGCGGTCCTCCCAAGCCATTCGGATCACTCTGTTTTTCAGTTCCTCATTCACCCTTCACCAATCTCCCTCTTCCCTGAAAACGCAAGTCGTGATGATTTCGGATAAAATTTGCCAATTTTGCGGGAGAACCATCGAATGGCGTAAGAAATGGGAAAATTGTTGGGATAAAGTGCGCTACTGCTCCAATCGCTGTCGTAAATCGAAACTAACCCAGATCGATAGAAAACTTGAACAAGCGATTTTAGAACTCCTCGACCAAAGATCTCCCAAAGGGACGATCTGCCCCAGTGAGGCAACACGCCATGCTCTTAAGAAAGATCAATGGCGTGACCACATGGAGCAAGTCCGCCAAGCAGCCCGCCGCCTCGTTTCGAGCGGACAGATCGAGATTCTTCAGAAAGGCCGGGTTGTAGATCCCTCAAAAGCCAAGGGCCCAATCCGTCTCCGCAAAAAATAGCCACCAAACTTACCTTAGTTCACTTTCCAACCATCGCATAATCAGATAACTTCTCCAACACCACGCCGCTGCTTAATTCAGTCCATCCCCGAGCAACATAATCCAATCAATTCAATGGGCCGGCTAGGTGCAGGGAAAAATAAGGCCACCTGCCTTGGCTTTGGACCATCTGGTATCGGCAAC
>JBDNAG010000129.1:0-29956 GCA_039768565.1 Akkermansiaceae bacterium
GATTGCACCAAGCTGAGATTCGGGATCAAAAACCGGTATCTCAAAGTTTTCTTCATTGGTCGCTGGGAACCCAGAAAAATCTTCGCTCGAAATTATCCCGAATCACCTGCCCTATTCTGTGGATCACCGGAGCCAAGGACACAAAATTCACAATACTCGCAGAGGAAGTTTCTTCACTTCTATCCAACAACGAGCACCTCGTGATACAAGGGGCCGGACATCGTGCGCCATGGGATCAACCAAAAAGGTTCAGTGCCGCTGTTCAGGATTTTCTGAAACGAATACCCACACCTTAGTTCTTAGCAGGACCAACCGACCCGCCCTCCACAAACTCCGCTTTGGCATAACTTTTCACTAGGTCCTCTTTCCCTCGACTCACCTTATCAGCCCATCGGATAATGCGCCGGACAATCGGCCGTGAACGCCAACTGATGTGCGCAATCGAGGGCTCGCACCAAGTGAAGGTTGGATCAGGGTCTGAACAAATCAACGATACATCATCAGGCACCTTTAATCCACGCGTCGCTAAAAACTGCTGTGCCGCCGCAAAGACCGGGGCTTCTTGAATAATTAGAGCAGTCGGTGGCGTCACTTTGAAAAGAGAATCTAAACATGACAAAAGGCTCTCTTTCCGATCACGCCAATCAGGAAGATGGTATTCTCCAACCTCGATCCCTCCTTCCTCCAAAGCATCAAGAAACGTCTGCTCAGAATCCCCAGGAACCGGCTTTCGCCTCTGGGTCCTTGCCAAAAGAACAATCCGTCGATGTCCGGCCCCAATCAAAGATTTCACACACTCACGATAAGCCGGCCCCTTATTTGGCCCCGCCCCTGCAAAGCGCCGGTCACGGGAACCGCCGAAAAGAGTGAAAGTTGGAAACTCCTGTCCGGCAAACCAATCTAGAATCGATTTGGAACCCGCAATGACAATCCACGCATCGGCTTCGGTCACTTCCACCAACTGAGAGATCCGGTCCACATCCATCGCAAGATCGACCAAAGATTTTTGAGCAAAAAACGGAGCATGCCCCGCCTCCATTAACATGTGTTGAATCTCGACGATATAATCGATCCGCTTGTCTGCCGCTTCATAAAGAAAAATTCCAAGTTTTAATGGGGCCGGACTTAGATCCTCCGGTAAGACCCCGATCAAACGTCTACGACCGGCACCTTGTGGAAGTAAAATGCCCTCGGAATCCAATTGCCTCAGTGCCGCATCTACCGTCTTTCGATTGACCCCCATTTCCGCAGCCAGACTTGGCACCCCCGGAACCGAAGTCGTCCATCGACCCCGAAGCAACTCTCCTTTGAGATACTCGGCAACTTGCTCGGAAGGCGAAAGAATTCTAAGAGAATGCACACCACAACCTACCCATGGCAGGGCAGGCGTCCAGCCCGTAATCAAATCGACCGTGGAAACCTGAATCGATCTTCTCGATCTTAGACAAATTCATTCAATTTTCCCCGTATTCACATTCGTCATGACAACCAAACTCCCGCGACTTTGTGCTGTTCTCGCCCTTTCATCCCACCTTCTTTCTGGCGCGGGCCCCAAGGTCAGGATGACTCTCCCCGATTTCACCAAAGGCGATTCTATTCCTAAAGGCGCCAGACACGACTGGAACCTTGGTGCTACCGGAGCTCGCGGATGGATGTTCAGTGACAAGATGGAGACATCCACTGCCCGACAAATTGCCATCACCAAAGTCGCGACAGATTCACCCGCCGATGGAACACTCAAGGTGGGCGACATCATTCTTGGCGTTGGCGGGCAGAAATTCTCTTACGACCCCAGAACAGAGTTCGGTAAGGCACTCACTACAGCCGAAGCCAAATCGGGCCAACTGAAGCTTCTGCGATGGCGAAACGGAAAAAGCTCCACCGTCACGATCAAGCTCCCTGTCCTTGGTATCTACAGTGCAACCGCACCCTATGATTGTCCTAAATCAAAAAAGATCCTCGAAACCGGATGCGCACAACTGGCCGCAAAAATTTCCACTTCCGGAAACCGGCGACAAAACCCAATCGTTCGCTCTCTTAACGCCCTCGCCCTCCTCGCCAGTGGCAACAAAGATTATCTCCCCCTTATTAAAAAAGAGGCCGAGTGGGCTTCAACCTACAAAACCGAATCCATGGCAACCTGGTATTACGGATATGCCATTACCCTCCTCGCCGAATACACCATGGCCACCGGGGACAACTCCTTCCTTTCCGGACTCAGCCGCCTCGCTCTCGAAGCTTCAGAGGGACAGAGCATCGTCGGCTCCTGGGGCCACAAATTCGCAGGTGAAGACGGACGCCTCGTCGGCTATGGCATGATGAATGCACCCGGCCTCACCTTGACCAATGCTCTGATACTGGCTCAAAAATCCGGAGTCACCGAACCCAAGGTTGGCATCGCTATCAAAAGAAGTATAAGGCTTTTACGATTTTACATTGGCAAGGGCGCTATTCCCTATGGAGATCACCAACCTTGGTATCAAACCCACGAAGACAACGGCAAGTGCGGCATGGCCGCCGTCTTATTCCATCTCTACGATGAACCAAAGGGGGCCGAATTCTTTTCCCGCATGAGCCTCGCCTCCCATGGCTCGGAAAGAGACACCGGCCACACCGGAAATTTCTTCAATATTCTCTGGTCCCTTCCGGGTGTTGCTCTCTCCGGTCCACAGGCAACCGGAGCATGGATGAAGGAGTTTGGAGCCTGGTACTTTGATCTGGCACGCGCTCACGACAGTACCTTCGTTCATCAGGGGCCACCCGATATCCGTCACGACAAATATGCGAATTGGGACTGCACTGGAGCCTACCTTCTCGCATACGCCCACCCCCTCAAAAAACTTTATATAACAGGTAAATCCGAACCTTCTATCCCTCAACTCGACGCCCAGTCTGCTGCCGATGTTGTAGCTGATGGTCGGGGATGGTCCAACAAGTATCGTAATGACACCTACGATAAGCTCGACGAAAAGGGCCTCCTCCAACTCCTAAGTCGATGGTCTCCGATTGTCCGAGAGAGAGCGGCCATGGCCTTGGGCAGAAAAGAAGCTAACCCTAACAGAGAGCTTATTCGTATGCTCAACTCAAATGACCTCGAAACCCGCTACGGAGCCTGCCAGGCTCTTGCCCACATTAAAATGCCCAGCCCCGATGCTGTGGCCGCCCTTCGCAAAAACCTTGATCATAAGGATCTCTGGTTACGAGTTGAGTCTGCCGAGGCCCTCGCGAAAATTGGCAAGCCCGCCATGCAGGCCCTTCCAAAACTCCTCTCCATGCTCTCCAAACCACCCTCGGGAGAGGATTCTCGCGGCATGGAGCAGCGCTACCTCAGCTTCGCTGTCTTTGGCAGGATGCTTCGCAACTCTGCGGATGGGGTCGACAAAGACCTCCTCCGCGAGGCCATCGCAGCCACCCTCCTGAATGAGGATGGCCGGGCTCGCGGCGACGCCGGCCGGGTTTACGGCAAACTCTCTTATGATGAGATCAAGCCCCTGCTCCCGGCAATCAAGGAAGCCATCAAGACCCCCTCTCCAAGCGGAGTCATGTTTGCTAGCGGGATTCGCCTCGCAGGACTCGACATCCTAGCAAAACACCGAATCAAGGAAGGCATGCCTCTCTGTTTTGAAGTCATGGAGATTCAGAAATGGGGAAAGGCCGCTCGTATCCCAAGATGTCTGAATGCCCTCGCCAGTTACGGTGGAGCTGCCAAGCCCATGCTTCCCAGACTTAAAGAACTCGAGAAAGATCTTCTCGCTCATCGTGAAAGACGGAACCTTCAGCAGATCATCGATTCCGTTGGGCAGCTGATCAAAAAAATTGATTCCTCGAAGAATTTCCCGGAGCTCCGTAGCATCAACTAAATGAATTTTGTCTTTCGCGTTATCACCACTCTGGCTCTTTCCGGACCACTCTTGGGCGACGGTCCTGAGATTGACCAGAATGTTCTGAAAAAATTGGACCTCCCCGGGGTCACTATTAATATGATAGCTAGGTCTGTCGACGTCGCTTCGACAATCACTATCGACCAAGGGGCTCTCGAATTCATCGCCTGCACTAAGGGTACCAAAGAACACGAATCCATCGTCACGGTGGAAGCTAAGCCCAGCCACATTCACACCGCCCTTCTTCTCCTCGGGGCCAAGGCCGGCCATCCGGCCATTCGCAAAATTATCGGCGAAGACGACGAACAACATTGGATTGATCTCCCCCCCAAGGGTAGTCCCGTCACGGTGTCTTTGGTAATACCTGATAAGAACGGCAAGCCGATCGAGCGACCACTTTCTGACTTCGTCAACCGGCTTGATGACGAAGGCGATTCAGACAAGGCCGAAGCCAAAAAACGGCTCAAGACCTTCCTCTTCGCAGGCTCTCATCTTGTTGGTAAGGAAGATGCCCCTAAAACCTACCTGGCCGATCAAAGCGGTAGTGTTATCAGCCTCTCCACCTTTGGCGATGAACTCCTCTGCCTTCCCCAAGTTTACGGCCACGAAAACCATGCCCTGCAGTGGGAAGTCGACTCGACTCACCTTCCTGAGGTCGAAACCAATATCATCTTAAGGATCAAACCAGCACCATCCAAAGGAATACCTTCGAAGTAGCACTCTGCCGACCCGAAGGTACTTACAAAATAGCCTTCGTTTTCTCCTCGTCCCGCCTTGCAGGATGGCCCCGTTTGGCGCAAACTACCCCCAACATTTACCCATTTTATGTTCAAACGTCTCAAAAACCTCATTAAAGGATTCTTCGGCCTCTTCATTGGCGGCCTCGAAAAACGTAACCCAGAAGCTCTCCTCGACGTCGAGAAGGAAAACCTCCGCAAGCAAATTGCGGAATTCAACAAGGGACTCGCAGGCCACGCCGGGCTCGTCGAGAAGTTGATGTCGAAAGCCAAAAAGCTCGACCGAGAGGAAAATGAATTGCGCGCAAAAACCGCAGCTAACCTCAAGGCAGGCAACCGTGAAGCAGCCGGAAAGCTTGCCCTCCAGCTCCAAACCGTCGACCGCGAGCACGACAGCGTTCGTGAACAAATGGAGCAGGCAGATGCCCGCTACAAGGAGCTGGTGAAAGCCCGCGACGTCTCAGTTAAGCAGGCTCGTGAGCGCATCGAGCAACTCACCCGTGACCTCGACGAGATGAAGTCGACCAAAGCGATGGCAGAACTCAATGAAATGGCTTCGGGTATGGTCACAGACATCGGAGGGTCTGGAGATACACTCAATCGTCTTGAGGAGATGGTCGAAGACGAGCGAACTAGGGCAGCCGGTCGCGCCCGCGTTGCCAAGGATCAACTCGATATGAACGGCATCAACGAAACCGCCGCAGAGCAGGATGCTCTCGCCGAACTCGCCCTTGCCGACTTCGCTGCCTCCGCAGGAATCGAACTGGAGCCGGAAAAAACAGCTGGTGACAGCGCTCCTTCAGAGACCACCCAGGGCTCGATGGGACCGAATTCAGAGTCCCAGTAACTTCTGATATGAGAAAGCTGCGTTGGGTTGAACCCATCGTTCTCTTTCCCTTCGTTGGTGTCGGAATTTAGGCAAAATAATATGTTTTCGAACAGCCACAGGGGCGCAACGACCCGGGAGTTCCCGGCGCCCTCAACCTCCCCGACCCCGACAAAGTAGAATGAGTTTAGCTCTACCGAATTGGGCCGTTGAAGTGATCGCTCGTTACGAGAGTGGCGCCGCCGGCTGCTTCGTTCTCCACGGAAATGTTGACGACCGCTTTTACCTACCGGGTAAAAAACAGTCGCTAGGTAATCTTAGCGAGTTCCTCAGCAACGTTCTTCTTCCGCGATTCGAGGTCGTTTTAACCTACGATCTCGGGGGTGGCGTCGAAGTCGAACGAGGTAAGGAAGCCTTTTCCACTTGGCCCAGTCTCAAGAACGAAGTTCAGCTCCCCACTCAACCCCTCAAAGCCTCTCGTTTTCTCGGCCGCTATTTAACCTATGTGAGGAATCTCCGACACGTTGGAGCCAAGGCCCCCAAAGTTGCCATCATCTTGAAAGGTGCACACCTAATGTGCCCGAGCCTTCCCAATGCGCTCAATTACGATCTCCATGCTCTTGCCAGCGTTTGGCAGTCGTGGGCCTCGGAAGCCAACCTTGCTGGCCACGGCCAAGCCATTTTCCTGCTCTCGGAAAATCTGACCGGCCTCCATCCCCTTATCGCCAATCACCCTTCGGTTGCAGATATTGAGGTACCCCTCCCTTCTAAGGAAGAACTCACCGGAGTGATGCAAACTCTCACGCCAACATGCGAGAAAGCCGTTTCCGGCATCGAAGACCGCCTTCCCTGGGCCGCCGCCCGCCTTCGAGGGGCAACCGGTAGCGCCGTCGAAGACCTCCTTCTTCGCCGACACTATGACAACAAGCCATTGGTTGAGGAGGACTTCAGTGCCCTCAAAAAGCAATTAGTCGAGCGCGATTGCGCCGGGCTAATCGAGTTCGTTGAGCCCGACCGCTCGCTCGATGGAGTCATCGGGCTCGATACGGCCAAGGAATGGCTCAAACTTGATCTTGATCTCTGGCGTCGTGATGAACTTGAAGCGATGCCCATGGGCTATCTCTTCTGTGGTCCGGTAGGAACAGGCAAAACCTACCTCGCCGAATGTCTCGCAGGAGAAGCCGGCGTCCCTGTCGTAACTCTGAAAAACTTCCGTGATCGATGGGTTGGTTCGACCGAGGCCAACCTTGAGAAAATTTTTTCACTCCTTCATGCTCTCGATCGCTGTATGGTCTTCATCGATGAAGCCGATCAAGCCCTTGGCAAAAGGGCCGCAGGCTCGGGTGACTCCGGAGTGTCCAGCCGGGTTTACTCCATGATCGCCAAGGAGATGTCGAATCCACGTAATCGCGGCAAACTGGTTTGGCTCCTCGCCTCAAGCCGCCCCGACCTAATTGAGGTTGACCTGAAGCGCCCTGGTCGAATTGACGTGAAGATTCCGATCTTCCCTGCAACCGAACCATCTGAAGCTCTCCCCCTTCTCCAGGCACTTAGTGGCAAGCGTGGCCTCAAACTCCCGGACGAAGACTGGCAGAAACTTAGCCCACTACTCCCAGAACTCCTGACACCCGGCGGAGCAGAGGCAATGGCCGTCAAGGCCGTCCGGCTGGTCAAAACAAAAACTCACGAACCTTTTCAGGCCATGCAGCACATCCTCTCCAGCAGCTTGCCACCGGTACCCTTCGAAACATTAAAGGCACAAATGCGGCTTGCCGTAAAAGAAGCGACCGAAAGCGAATTCGTTCCTCCCGCAGTTCTCGATATACTGGAATCGTGAACTGGAAAATCTTCGCAGCCGGCAAACCCGCTCTGGCTTATGCTAAAAGTGGAATTGAGGAGTATCTTAAACGGCTAAAACGCGGAGCAAAAGTCGAACTTATTTACATTAAGGCCGGTGATTCCCAGTCCGTCTCGCACGATCTTCTTGCTCGCTCGCAAGGAACCTACCGTATCGCCCTTGATGAACGCGGTAGTGACTGGAAAACCGCCGATCTTGTCGAAAAAGTGAATCGCTGGGAAATGGATCCCGGCATCAAAACGATCTCACTTCTCATTGGAGCCTCCGACGGTCATACTCAGAAGCTCAGAAGTGAAGCAAACGCAGTCTGGGCCCTATCTCCTCTAACCCTTCAGCACGAGCTCGCACTCGTGGTTTTACTAGAACAGATCTACCGGGCCTACACCATTAAACGCGGAGAACCCTACCACCGATAACTCTCCTTACTTCCAGCCGATGGGATCGAGACCATAGTAATTTTTCAACTGAAAATACAGCTTGGGATACTCTCGGTTCAGCTGTCTGCTCTTCTCAAAAAAAGCCTCAGTTGAAACCGCAAAAAATTCAGCTGGATTGGTTGCACCGTAAGGATCCATAACTGTCTTTCGCCCCTTGTCCAAGTCCTCGCAAAACCCCTCGTAAGCATCAGAAAAAGCGTGGGCCCACTTACCAACAGCACGACGATCCTCCAACTGAGGCAGACCATCGGTCTGCCTGTTCTCCTGATCGAGCTGATGGGCAAACTCATGCAAAACAACATTTTGCCCATCATGTTCGTCTTCTCCACCCCTTTGCACACTTCGCCAGGAAAGAATCACTGACCCCGATTCCCAACTCTCACCGAGACGGACCGTTTCTTCATGTTCTTCCCGGCCTCCCTTAAAAGCATCGGGATACATGAGAACTGTTCGCAGTTTTGAAAAAAACCGGTGATTACGCCCAACCAAAAGCAGGGCCGCCTGAGCCATCACAACTACTTTCATCTCTCGACTGACCTCCTCCAGATCACCACAAGCCTCAAAATTCTTTTCGGCAATTAAGACCTGAACGATTGGCTCCAGGCGTGACCGAATCTCTTTCGGGATCTTTGCATAAAGCTCAAAGTGATCGTTCAGATATCCGCGATCCTCTTTGCTCAAAGGTCCCGCTTCCGAAAGAGCTTTTTGACGCCGCTTTGTTTGGCATCCGAAGGCCCAAACGGCGATCCCAATAATTACAGCAAGCCACACCAACCACAAAAAACCATTCATCCCCGAACCGTATCTCATTCCATGAGCAAACAAGAAGAGAAATTTGTCAGCCCCTTTCTCTGATCAAAACAAACCCAACCCAAAAGGCAGTGACTCTTCTTGGAAAAACGGAGAATAAAAAAACTCCATCCCGTCGAAACGAGATGGAGCTTGAAAAGGTCGGATAACTTTAACGAGAGTAAAGTTCAACGATAAGCTGGAGGTTAACCGGTGGGTCAACGTCTTCCTTTTCAGGAAGACGAGCAACGGTTCCTTCCATTTTCTCGCGATCGAGAGTCAACCAGTCCTGAAGAGGAACTGACTGGGTAAGATCCAGCATCCGAAGTCCAAGCTGTTGCGAAGAGGCGCGGCCACCAATCTTGATGACGTCGCCTGCGCGAACTTGGTAAGACGGAATATCGAGCTTTTTGCCATTCACGGTCACGTGACCGTGGTTGACGAGCTGACGAGCCGCGTTCCGGGAGTTTCCGAAACCTAAGCGATAGCAAACGTTGTCGAGACGAGTCTCAAGGAGGAGCAACATGATGTCGCCGGTAATTCCACGACGACGTCCAGCTTCCGCGAAGTATCCACGGAACTGCTTCTCAAGAACACCATAGATGAACTTCAGCTTCTGCTTCTCGCCGAGGGCGATCGCATAGTCGGACTTCTTACGACGTCCGGAGCGGAGTCCGTGAGGACCTGGAGGGTAGTTGCGGCGCTCGAGTGCCTTGGAAGGCCCAAAAAGAGGGACTCCGAAGCGACGATTTACTTTGTCTTTTGGGCCGGTATAGCGTGCCATTGATCTGTCTTTCTAAAAATTAGGGTTGAGAGAATTAAACACGACGAGCCTTTTTGGGCCGGCATCCGTTGTGAGGAATCGGAGTGACATCGAGAATACCACTGATTTCCAAACCGAGACCCTGTACGGCACGGACAGCAGACTCACGTCCGGCACCCGGTCCTTTCACGCGAACCAAAACCTCTTTGAGGCCATGGGACATCGCCTGACGGCAAGCATCCTGGGAAACAACTTGGGCGGCATAAGCGGTACTCTTCCGAGATCCCTTGAAGCCCATCTTACCGGATGAAGACCATCCGATGGTGTTTCCACGCTCGTCTGTGACGGTTACGGTGGTGTTATTAAATGTCGCAGTAACATGAACGATCCCCTTGGTCACGTTCTTGCTCTTTTTCGACTTGTGGATCTTAACCTTGTCAGGATCCTCTTCTCCGAGAAGCTCCGCGAAAATGTCACGCTTCTTCTCTTCCTTCGGTGCCGGGGCGTCTTCGCCGTCAGCTGTGCTTTCACCCTCAACAGGAGCGTCACCTTCAGCCGGAGCGTCGGTGGCTTCTGGGGCTGCTTCTTCAGCAGCCGCCTCAGGGGCTGGAGTTTCCGCAGGTGTCACTGCGTCAGCAGCTTCGACCTCGGTCTCCTCATTTTTGTTTTCTTCTTCAGCCATGTTAATGGAATGGAAAGTCGTTTCAGGTCACAAGTGACTCTACTTCATGACACCGACGGTGCGACGCTTACCCTTGCGGGTACGTGAGTTGGTGCGGGTGCGCTGACCACGGACAGGAAGTCCACGCTTGTGGCGAATTCCGCGGTAGCAATTAATGGAGGAAAGGCGCTTCATTTGAGCCTGTTTCTCACGGCGAAGATCACCTTCGATAATGATATTTTCGTTTTGGATCACAGTCGCTATTTTCACCAGCTGCTCTTCGCTAAGCTCACCGGTGCGGATGTCAGGACTTACGCCCGCGTGATCGAGAATCTTCGAAGCAGTCGAGGGTCCGATGCCGAAAATGTAGGGAAGAGAGGCTTCAATACGCTTCTCATTGGGGATATCTGTGCCGAAGAGTCGTGCCATGATCGTAAATATTCAGAAATTCCCGCGAAAGTGCCGTTTGCACCGTTGCGGGGACGGGTTCTGTATCAAAGATTACCCCGCTGGCAAGAGGAATTCAGCAATTTTCGTAGATTTGAGGGATTTACTTTTGTTTTCTTAATCACTTTTCCGAATTACCAAAATTTAGCCCCAAAAAAGGGGCCGGAATCTCCCAAGACCAAGTGGCATCAGTTGTTGGGCCCTTGGATTCAAGGTTGAAACGCAACGATGAGGGTTGGTAAAAGCCGGAGCTAGAAACAAAATTGGGTTCAATCGCCAAACCAAACTCAAAGTGATCCATTCCTAATACCTGCCCCACCAAGACAGATGCACCATCGAATTCACCCTTCGTTTGAGAAATTTGAGCACCATTGAATTTCAGGCTCAATTTTTGTCGAAGCGAGTATCGGTTCACGATTAACAAAACGTTAAACACTTTCCTCTCGAGAAAGCCTGAGATCATCACATCCTCAAACGCGGCCCCCGCCTCACCCCAAAGCACCCTGCACGACCTTCCCATGAACGTCAGTCAACCTGAACTGCCGCCCCTGATATCGAAAAGTCAGCCGTTCGTGATCAATGCCCAAAAGGTGCAGAATAGTCGCGTTGAAATCGTGCACATGAACCGGATCCTTCGCGATGCCATAGCCCAATTCATCAGTTTCGCCATAAACATGACCTCGTTTGGCCCCACCGCCTGCCATCCAAACCGTGTAGGCTTCTTTATGATGATCCCGGCCCGCTTTTGACCTCTTGGAACCATCGCCTGATGCTCCCTGTGCCATCGGAGTTCTCCCGAATTCTGCGTTCCACACCACCAGCGTGTCTTCCAATAAACCACGCTCCTTCAAATCCTTGAGCAATGCCGCAATCGGTTGGTCAACCTGCTTGGCCTTTTTCGGCAAATTGTCAAAAACCCCACCATGGTGATCCCAACCTTGATCGAAGAGTTGTACAAACCGGGTGCCCCGCTCAACTAATCGACGAGCCAACAAGCAATTATTCGCAAAGCTACTCTCGCCGGGCCTGGTGCCGTACATTTCGTGAATGCGCTGCGGCTCACTCTCAATATCCATCAACTCCGGAACGCTGGTTTGCATTCGGTAAGCCATTTCATACTGGCTGATTCTAGTGGCGATCTCAGGATCACCAACATCATCCAGCGCAACCTGATTAAGACCCTTCACCGCATCCACCACCAATTTGCGTTCACCATGGGAGACCCCATCAGGATTTGATAAAAAAAGCACCGGATCTCCCTTCGATCGAAACTCAACGCCCTGATGAATCGTCGGCAGGAATCCGCTCCCAAAAGCACTATTGCCCGCGCCCAGCACCTGACCTGTGATCAAAACGACAAAGCCTGGGAGGTTTTGGTTTTCGCTTCCCAATCCGTAACTTGCCCACGATCCAATACTGGGTCGCCCAAATCGCTCAAAACCGGTCAGCGCAAACATCTGCGCCGGCGCATGGTTGAACTGCTCGGTATGGAGCGTCTTGATAAAACACATCTCATCCGCCATGCCCTGCAGATTTGGCAGCAGATTTGAAATCTCAATGCCGGACTGACCACATTTTTTAAAAGCAAAGCGTTCATCCTTCGGCGTCCCCAATAAATTGGGCTGCTCACGAATGAAGGCAAGTTGGTTGAGGTCAAAAAACTCATTAGGGCAAAGCTCACCCGTTCGTTTTTGCAACTCGGGCTTAAAATCAAAAAGATCGAGATGTGATGGAGCCCCCACCAAATGGATGTAAACCACCCTCTTGGCCTTTGGTGCATGATGCAGCCCCAGCCTCGACAAGGTATCATCAGCCGCCGACGCCGCATCCTGATTCATCAGCGAGGCAAGCGCTGCGCTTCCAAAACCGAACCCGCTCTTCTGGAGAAAAGATCTGCGATTCTGTCTCAAATATGGATTGTGATTCATCGTCTAATTGCGAGTCAGGGTTTCATCGAGATTAAGCAAGGCATTGGCCACGTGAAGCCAGGTCGCCAACTCAATCCGGTCATCGTGCTTCGGTTCGTAGAAAAACTTCGGGTTCTTCAAAATGGCGGAGACCTTCTCCGGATGTTCGCGATAGTGCGAGTGACGATCCTGAATCAAATCTTCGAGAATCTTCACCTCACGCGGCACCGCTGACCGTGTCGCAGCCAAGTGAAATGCGTAATCGATTCTCTTCGAGGGATTCTCACACCCCACTAAAATGCGATCCGCCAATGCCAATGCCATTTCCACATAAGCAGGGTCATTCAACATGGTAAGCGCCTGACTCGGTGTATTCGTACGAGGTCGGCTCACCATGCATGAACTACGATCCGGAGCATCAAAATTAACCATACTGGGATATGGAGCAGCACGACGATAAACAATGTAGATGCCTCGCCGCCATCGATTTTCATCCTTCTGCTCCAGCCACTTTGGTTCGTTACGACCGGTTTGCCGCCACAAGCCATTTGGCTGATAAGGCATGATGGGCTTGCCATGCATCCTGGTCGAAAGCAATCCTGAGATCGCCAGAGCGTTGTCACGTAACCTTTCTGCATCCATCCTGAATCTTGGAGCTCTCGCATGCAGAAGATTGCGCGGATCCTTCTCCAACAGCTCCGGCGTCATTCGAGAGGACTGTTGATACCCTTGGGACATCACAATGGTCTTCAAAACATGTTTCATATCCCAACCCGATTCCATCAACTCAACCGCCAACCAGTCCAACAAATCAGGATGCGTAGGCGGCTCGGACTGGGTTCCAAAATCTTCAAGAGTCGCTACAATTCCACTTCCAAAAAATTCGGCCCACCAACGATTCACCGCCACCCTCGCCGTCAGAGGATTGTCCCGGCGGACCAGCCACCTCGCCAGGTCCAGCCGGTTTGATGGTTTCTTCAACTTCGGAAGTCGCTCAGGAGTCGCCGGAAAAACCTCGGTATCTGGAGCTAGAAAATTACCACGTTTTAAGATCCGGGTCTTGCGCGGCTTCGCCAACTCAATCATCACCAAAGTCTGATCAGGCTTGAGCAATGACCTATCCTGCTTGAGACGGGCCAAATTCGTTTCCAGTTTGGCAAACCTCGCATCCGATTCCAAAAAATGAGCTTTCAGCTTTTCAACATCCTTGGCCTTCCTCTTGCCTGTGGGCTTCTTCAATACAGCTAGGATCCCACGAGGCAAAGACCCAACTCCGGAAGGATCGGAAATTGCCGACAGTCTTAAATTCCCGATCACTCTCCCCTTGCCAAAGTTCTGTTCCAAGCGGAAGACGAAGCTCGATCCATCGCGATTTTCGATCGCGCGCTCCAATTGAAACGTCGCAAAGTGGGGCTTTCCAAATTGCGGACTGATCGCCCACCCCGTCTTTCCATTCCCGTCAATGGCACCTGAAACATCCCAGTTTTTCTGAGAAAAATCAGAGTCGGCATTCAGGAGGTTCAGCTGACTTTCCTCCCCCCCCTCCTTCACCGATGCGCCAAATTCATGCAAAACAAAATTGGAACGAACCACATCTCCCCGCCCCGGGCCATTACCAGGAAGATCCGGATGGGTCAGGGCCTCCAACTTAAAGCCCGTGATCGATTTAAGATCAGTCTCAACTTCCACGGTATAAGTGGCTATTTCAGGAACTTTCCCGGCTAGCAAAACCGAGTCATTTTTTAAAAGCCGAAAATCACTACCTCCATTGGAAGAAAATGACTTCACCTTCATTGGAGTCCACTGCGGGAGATTATCCAGCGAAGCCATCACCGAGTCTTGCCACTCCTGAAACTCCGGGCCAACCGCCTTCCTCCAATTATCACGTTGTTCTTCCAGAGCAGCGATTTGCTCATCAAGTTTTTTGGCAATCGCTGCCTGCTCTGAAGAAAGAGGTAAATCCAAATACGGTCCCACAAAATCATGTGAAACATCCTTCTTATTTGAGGGAGCTTGAACCTCGAGCGGCGTGTTATTGAAGAAGGCAAATAGCGAATAATAATCCTTCATCGTAAAAGGATCAAACTTGTGGTCATGACACTGGGCACATTCCAGTGTGACTCCCAACCAAGTCGTTGCCGTCGTATTGACCCGGTCAAAAACCTGATTCACGCGATTTCCTTCAGGGCTCACTCCCGCCTCGACATTGCAAGTGACCGTTCGATGAAAGCCCGTCGCAACTTTCTGCCGGAGATTGGAGTCGGGGAGAAGATCTCCCGCCAACTGTTCGATCGTAAACTGATCGTAGGGCATATTGGCGTTCAGCGCATCGATCACCCAATCGCGATAGGCCCACGATGGTCTGAGTTGATCCGCCTGAAATCCATTGGAGTCCGCGTAGCGGGCCAGGTCGAGCCAGTGCCTCGCCCATCGTTCTCCAAACCGGGGTGAAGCCAGAAGGCGATCAACCTCCGCCTCATACTTTCCTGTCTTTAAAAACCTTTCCAAATCTTCCGACGAAGGAGGCAGGCCAATCAAATCCAAGGAGAGCCGCCGCAAAAGATTCCCCGCTGGTGCAGGATCCGAGTATCCCAATCCCTCCTTCTCCAATCGCCGAAGCAAATATGCATCCATCGGATTACCGACCCTCGATGAGCTATTCACCTTCGGAACCGGCCTTCGGACCGGAGCAACCCAAGCCCAGTGTTCTTCGTATTTCGCGCCTGCCTCGATCCACTTTTGCAAAAGTGCTTTTTCCTCTTCCGTGAGAGTCCTCTTGGAATCGGGAGGCGGCATTAGTTCATCCGCATCGCCCGAATGAATCCGGACAATCATCTCACTCTTCTCAGGTTTCCCCGGAACGACAGCCTCGGCAAACTCCCCGCCCTCCGTTGCCCCATTAAAAGTATCCAAACGCAATCCACCCTCTCGCGACTTCTCATCCGGCCCATGACAATGGAAACAATTCTCCGCCAAGATCGGCCTAATTTCCCGGTTAAAATCGGGGGCGTCTTCCACCTCATCCGCAAGCCCGGTCGCCGCGGCCAAGCTCCACAAAAGCGCCCCTCGAATTAACATTACTCAGAACTACCTCATCCCGAGCGTTGGAGCAAGCCAGCGAAACGCCCCCCTTCCCGGGTAGCTCATTTCGTCTGGGATCGTGGATCTTGTGAAGCCTGTAATTCTGCGGCGAGGCGCTCCCGCAGTTGTTCAAGGATCACCGCATATCTTTTATCTTTAGCAACATTTCGCAACTGATCAGGATCAGCTTTCAAATCATACAATTCCTCCCGCGAGCGCTTGGCAAAAGTGAGACGAGCTTCGGGTGTCTTACGATTCAATCGCATCGCCTGCTTCGAGGGCCCGGGATCTATGTTATACGAAAATGCCCCTTCGCCTGTTGGCCAGGGTTGTTTCTCAAAGTCATAACTTGGATTTTGACCCTCCGCTTCCCCAGCCTTCCATTTCCCCGGATTGAAATTTCGGATGTAGAGGAAGTCACGATTTCTCAGGGCACGCGATGGATAGAGAAAACAATGTTTCTCGTTCCCGGTGAGCACGTGGGTCCTGTCCATTTCCACTTGACCGGATTCACCCGAAAAAAGAAGTGGGAGGAGGGAATTCCCAGTCATCGATTTCCCTTTGGGAACGCCACCCGCTTCAAGAAAGGTGGGGGCAAAATCACATAAGCTTACAAAATCATCGACAACCCGACCGCCCTTCACCTTGTCACCCCATCGCACTGCAAGAGGAACGCGAGTTCCCAAATCGTATAAGGTCGCCTTGGCTCGGGGAAAAGGCATCCCGTTGTCTCCGCTGATGACAACAATAGTGTGATCCAACTCGCCCATCTTTTCGAGCCGGGCCAACACCTGACCAACTTCTCGATCAAAACGTTGCACACACCAATAATAATCAGCGAGATCGCTGCGCACCTCTTTGACATCGGGCAGACATGGAGGCACTTCGATTTTATCCAAATCAATACCGCTCTTCGCTCCAATCCCAAGCTCATAGGGTCGATGTGGATCACGCCCCCCATACCAAAAGCAAATCGGCTCATCTCCTTTCCGGGTCTCCAGGAAATCATCAAAGGTTCTGAACTGTTCACCAAAGGAATCTCGATTTCGAAATTGATGCTTACTCGGCCACACGCCCTTTCCATGACGCCCGATTCGATAACCCGACTTCTGAAGCATCTCGGTATACACATCGAATTCTTCGCGCAATGATCCGCCCAGACTATCACCTTCTTTCAATCGCCAATGATGTTGACCGGTGAGAATACTGGTCCGACTTGGCGTGCACGATGGAGTCGAGACAAAGGCATTGTGAAATAAAACCCCTTCCCTCGCCACGCGATCAAAATTCGGAGTCTTTACTGTCTTGTCACCGCAAATACCGGCATGCGGCCACGACCAATCATCCGCCATGAAAAAGACGATATTCGGACGCTTTTCTTTCTTTTCCTCCGCCATTGCCAACCGGGGCGGAGCTGGCAACGCCGTCCACAGTTGCTCACTCAATTTCTCCAACCGCTTCTTATGATTTGAAATACGAGCAAGGTTCGTGTTTTCGCCCGGGTCAGTTCGATGGTCGTATAGTTCCTGGGCCTCCGTTTCACCTGTCCGACGATTAATCCACTCAACGTAACGGAAGTAGTCAGTGCGCATCGCATACCCCATCAGATCCTTCTTGCCCACACGTCGCCGAAATTGGCTAAAGGCAGCCTCCTTCACACCGGCCTTGGGGTCATTCAACAAGGGTACGACACTGATCCCTTCCAAGTGCTTGGCCAAAGGAACATCGGCAAGTTCACAGAGCGTTGGATAAAGATCCACAAGCTCCGCAAATGATTTTGTAATCCGCCCATTCCCTTTCGCTCCGGGTGCACGAATGACCATGGGAACCCGGGTATCGATCTCATAGTTGCTCTGTTTGCACCAACTATTGTGCTCTCCCAACTTCCAACCGTGATCACCCCAGAGAACGACGATGGTATCATCAGCCAGTCCCAAATTTTCCAACTCTTCCAGCAAACGCCCGATTTGAGCATCAATAAAGCTGACCGAGGCATAATATCCATGCTTCAGCTCTCGTTGCTGCGCCTCCGTCAACGATCCTGACCGTGGATGAGGCGTCCTGAAATAATCCATATAATCGCGCAACTCATACATGGTATTCATCGCGAAACGTGGCGCGTCTGCCGGCAAGGCCTGATTTGGGGCAAGTGAAATCTTCTCGCGATCATAGAGATCCCAATACTTTCGCGGCACGACAAAAGGGAGGTGCGGGCGCACGAACCCCGCTGCCAGAAAGAACGGCTTATCATTTTTTGCCAACTCCCGCATCGAACCAAGGGCCTGCTCAGCGATCGCCCCATCAATGTGCTCGCGATCCTCAATATCAACAATCTCGGTTGCCTGGGGTCGAATTCTTTTGATCGCCGCTTCTGAAAGTCCATCGGCACGCATCTTCTTTCGAAAATCCGCACGACGTTTCTTCGCATCTTCCGACCAAAGTTTCGCCCCCTTCGGCCAACTATGGGGCTCACTCCACGAAACGTTGTCAGGCCATGGATTGTGGAAAATTTTCCCAAACGATGCGGCGTAGTAGCCATGCTTCTTAAAATGCTGCGGCAAGGTCACGACATCCGGAATCGTATCCCGAAACCGCACATCGAGCGTCCACACTTTCGCCGAGTCCGGACGCAAACCGGTCATCAAGCTTACCCGCGAGGGATTACAAACCGCAAGCTGGCAATAGGCGCGCTCAAAGATCACCCCGGACTTCGCAAACCGATCGATATTCGGCGACTGAATCTCACTCGTTCCATAGCAACCAAGTTCCGGACGAAGATCATCAACCGCAATAAACAGAACATTCGGTCGCTTCGCCTCAAGTGGCAAAGCCGCAAGAGCCATCAAAGCCCAGATCTTAATGGTCAGCATTCTCATGGTCGGGGATCACACCGCGACATCAATAGTGACGGAGCCTCTCCACGATGCCGGGGACACCCGCCTCCATCAAGAGAAGAGTGCCAGGCTGGCTTCTTGCGTAAAACCAATCTTATCGATGCAACTCTGTGGCGGTATACATTTTCTTACGCCCTGCGGTCTCCTCTCGAATTTTTTCGACCTCCTTTGCTGAGACTCCAGAGGCATCATTCGACCAACTCTGACGGACGTATGTGATGACATCGGCAATCTCCTGACTCTTGAGCGTTTCTCCCAGTGGCGGCATCAAGTTGTTAAATTTCTTCCCGCCAACTTCAACCGGCCCCATCAAACCGTGAAGAACCACTTGAATCGGGAGCTCCTTGTCCCCCGTCATCCAGTCCGACCCAAGGAGGGGCGGAAAGACGCTATCCACTCCCTTTCCATCGGGACCATGGCAGGCAATGCAAGTTCTCGAGTATACCTCGCCTCCCCGCTTATGGACCTCAGGATCTATCACAAACTTACGCGAAGCCTCAGTGCGGCGCGGTGCCTCGGTGAGGGTATTGAGCAGAGCCTTGGCCAAAGGCGTCTCGATTTCATTCAATTCATTAGCAACTCGAACAATTGTTGTAGCGGAAGCTGAAGAGGCAAACCACCGGGCCAATTCCTGAGGGTCATCAGCCTGGCGCTCGGGACCGAGTTCGCGAAAAAAGAGACCGCTGTAATAAGCCTTTCCAGTGGCCCTCCCATATCCGCCAAGGAGCCCATGAAAAAGAACCGTAGTCTGTTGCGGTCCAGTGGTGACGATGCCCTTCAACTCAGTCCAATCCTGATCGCCTTTGATATTTTTAGATCGAGGGCCACCGTGCACATTAAAAAGAACACCAGGACCCGTCTGAACTTTGAGGTTTTCAGTCCGAACCAAGCCCCCGAATTCATATCTGGTATTGGGCTTAACTTTTAAGTCAATGCCCCAGCCACAATCCACGGGCCCCGCAGCAGCGATGATCAGACAGGGTGTTTTATCCCGACCTAGATTGAAAGAGTGAGTGAGAGCAACTTTGGCGGCATCACCCCCGTATAATCTTGGCTTAAAGTCGCCAAGTCCGGCCAGACCTGCCCCAAATAGGATGTTTTTTGACTTCGTTTCAGGCTCTACTTTCTCACGGTTGATCTTGGCTTGAACGAGGAGGACAGCAGGGGCCTGCGCCCTCAGGGCAACCTTTCTCGAATCGTTGAGCCCGATATCCGAAGGCGGTACTCCCAACTCAAGAATGGCACGCGCAACAGCTTCGGTCGGAACCACTTTCGAGAATGCTAGGAGAAGTTCCATCAAGGTGCGAGCGTCCTTCTCGATGATTTTTCCATCCTTAATGAAAAGCTTTTCCAGAGTGTCATCGAGCGGGGCAACTCGAAGCGCAAGACGACGAAGCGCTGGATTTTTGGATTGGAGAGCAGTTGAAATCGATTCGAGATCAAGTCTCCCCATGGCATGGAGGGTTTGAAAAGACCAGAGGCTGGAAAACGAAACCGATTTCAGATCAGACTTCATCAAGTTAAGATCATTTTCGAAAATGACCTTCCTTTGTTCATCGCTTGCATTTTTCATTAACGCAAAGTTGCGATCCTCAACAAAGGCCAGGCGATGCTTCTCGCCGAGGTGGCGGGAGACCCTATTCGCCAGGAATCCAGCGAGATTCCACCCGGAGTTGCCATCAAGCGGAATGACAGTTGGCTCATTCACCGTCCCTTTAGGATAGATCCGGTAGATTCGGCCATGCTCTTTATCACGAAGCGGCGTGACATAAGCATTCCCCTTTCCTCTCTTGGCATTGTAGCCGGCCGATTGCTCGGACGGCGTCGGGTTATGCTGGATAATAATGTTATACCAATCACAAATCCAGAGAGCTCCGTCCGGCCCCACTTCAGCCGCCACAGGCCCCGACCAGGCGTCGGAAGAATTATAGATGTTGTTTGGGAGTTGCCTAGATTTGAATCCCGAACCATTGGCAGTGACGTGGAACTGCCCCACTAGTTTCCCGGTGGGGGCACAGACGAATGCGACGTCATTCTCCAAGTAGAACTTGGGGAAACGATAAGCATCGTAAAAGGCATGCCCCGCTGCCGAGGTATAGCCATTGTGGTTTTCGACCTGTCGAATATCGGTCGAAGCCGGAAAGAAAAGAGGCTTGGAATCAGCCCGGGGCATCCGTGGTTGCTCAAGCCCAGCACGCTCGTAGCTACTTTTCGGAAAAGTGAGATAGAGCGAAGGATTCCCGTTTGCGGTCGAGGTGAAAGTGTTAAGATTGCGGGTAAACCCCAAGCCCCAGGTGTTGTTGGTTGTGTTTTGAACGAATTCCAATTTCACCAAATGTTGCATCGTTCCGTCTTCCCCAGGCTCCGCCCCGGCCAAACTCTTATCGATTTTGAATCGAAATAATCCGGTCGAAAATTGATGATCTTCATTACCCACTCGTCCATTGAATCCCGAATAACCCACAGTGGCATAAATCCAATTGTCAGGACCGTGCCGAAGGTTGGAAACACCTGCGTGGGTGTCCCCCATATTGAAGCCTCTAAAGATGCTTTTACGAACATCGGCCCGGTCATCGCCATCCGTATCCCTCAAATAAACCAGCTCACTGCCATTAGTGCAAATCACGCCCTGATGTGTGAACAGTAACGAGGTTGGAATCGAGAGCCCTTCCGCAAAGCGGGTGAACTTGTCAGCGGAACCATCTCCATCCGTGTCCTGACAAATGGTGATTCGATCGTTCCCAATATTCTTCGCCTGAAGGTTGTTTGGGTAATCGATGGTTTCAACCACGTAGGCCCTCCCGTAGTCGTCCCAACTAATTGCAATGGGATTCACAATATTGGGTTCGCTTGCGAATAGGGAGAGTTCAAACCCCGGAGGAACCTGGGCGAGCTTAAGTGATTCCTCGGGAGGAAGAGGAAGTTGGTATTGCTCGATGGTCTTGCGCTTGAGGTAGCCGGGAAGATCGGCTCTGGCGAATTTCAATTCGGGAAGATCCAGCGCTTTGAGCTTTGAGCGGGCTTCCTTCCCTACCGTCCACAAAATCCCACGCCGCATCAATTCGTGAAACTCCACCGTATCCCAAACCCGGTGGTCGTGCCCGGAGGCTGTATAAAACACCTTGCCTCGACCATGCTCACGCACCCACGTCCACGGTTCATCATCTCTGGTCTGGAGGACAATACGATCATCATTATGATCCGAATGAACATAGGTCTCATCCCAAGCTTCAAAAGACTTGTATCCCTCGGTAACAGGATGCTTCGTCGGCGTGGTTTTTGGGGCAAAAACTCCAGCACCATGAGACTTAAACTTCGCGCCTACCAGCTCCACAAACTTCGGAGAGTCCCCGTAGCAAGCAGAGGCACAATGCACCGGTAGAAATCCCCCGCCCTGCTCCACAAAATCAAAGAGCGCCTTTTCCTGAGCCTCCGGCATCTTCCCGTTCTGCTCCCAATTTCCATACATCAGAAGAGCATCGTGATCACCCAGGGTCTCGCTATTGAAAGCAACCGCAGGATCCTCGGTGTAGGTCAGATCAACGCCATGAACCCCAAGATGCTTCTTAAGCACCCGGTATCTTGTGATTGGGTCGTGGGCAGCACTATTGGCAGTCGGAGCCCCGAAGAAAAGGACCGAGACACGGCGAGCTTCTTCCTTGGGCACAATAAATGTCTTACCAAAGGCCAAAGCCCCAAGAATGAGAATGAAGAAAAGGCGAAGGTGTTTCATAAACTATTGAATCGTAAATTCGGGAAGACGAATAATCTCTCCTCCCTTTTGAGCAGACTCATGGGCAAGAATTCCAGTGCACGTAATATTCGCAGACTGAATCGCATTGGGATATCCCTCCCCCCGCCCGACGATGAGTTCGACAAACTGGTGCACGAGATGTGGGTGAGAGCCACCGTGACCAGCCCCCTGGGTGAAACTAAGATGATCCTCCCCGTCTTCACCACCATAAACACCGCCAGTCGTGAACGGAGCAATTTCATCTGGAAGCAAGTGAGCAAAATCCGGACAATCAACACGCTCGGGAATCTCCGGTTCGGGCTTCTTGGCCGTATGAACCACCAATTGTTCGCCTTCAACCAGCGGCCACTCAACCCCCTTTTTGTCACCATAAACCTCAATTGACTCACGATACTGGCGAGCCACATCGAACAGAGAACGATACACGAGCCCGGAAAGATCCGAATCTTTGAACTTAATGTGGCAACTCTCGACAGCATAGGGTGAGCCATAGCAGTCATGCATCTCTTCACGGATTGTGCCGGAAGCAAAACAAGAGACATACTCAGCCTGATCTCGACCAAGACCAAGAACCGGCCCAACACAGTGAGTGGCGTAGTGCATCGGAGGAAGTCCGGGCCAATATCCGGGCCAACCGTCCATATCCTGTTGATGAGATGCCTTGAGGAATTGCAACTTGCCAAGCTCCCCCTTGTCATAAAGGTCCTTCATGAAAAGAAACTCACGCGCATAAACGACAGTCTCCATCATCATGTATTTCAGCCCGGTTGAGGCACAAAGATCCACGATCGCTTTGCAGTCCTCCACTGAAGTCGCCATTGGAACCGTGCAAGCGACGTGCTTTCCAGCCTTCAACGCGGCGATGGTGTGTTCGGCATGATCAGGAATTGGAGAGTTAATGTGAACGGCATCAATCTCCGGATCAGCCAGAAGATCATCGTAGCTTGTGTAGCGTTTCTCGATTCCATACTTATCGCCAATTTCATTCAGGGCCGATTCCGTTCGCTGACAAATCGCAGCCATATTTGCTTCAGGGTGGCGTTGATAGATGGGGATAAACTCGGCACCAAAGCCAAGGCCGACAATTGCGATATTTGGTTTACTCGACATACGAACGAGCTGAATTCTACCCCGCTCCGAGTTTGGCGTCTTGTATGAAAGCGTTCTTTCCGTGTATTATCACGACATGACAAAGAGGGAGATTGCCACGTGGACCGAGAGTCTCCGCCCAGGGACCGTCCGAGATCTTTTTGAATATCTTCCCGATCTGATGTACTTTGCAAAGGATTCGCAGCTCAGGTTGGTCGCTGGGAACCGGGCCTTCGTCCACCACTGCGGACTCTCCGAAGAAGAAGAACTCCTTGGAAAGAAGGATCACGAAATCTTTCCGCCGCAGATGGCCGACAAATTCGCGCAAGACGATCGGGACATCCTTGAGACCGGGAAGCCGATCAACGATATCGTCGAACTCTTTCCGAATGAACTGGGCATTCCGAGCTGGTACACCACTGATAAAATCCCCCTCTTCACACGGACAGGCAACGTTGCCGGCCTATGCGGATTGGTAAGAAACTACCGGGTCGAACTCGACCAGAGCCTGCAAAAAGTCACCGAGATCCTCAGTGAAAAATACTGGGATCGAATCTCAATTTCGGACATTGCGAAAAAAGCCAACCTGTCGGTGAGGCAATTGGAGCGTAGATTCCAGAAAATCTACCAAACAACACCAAGCCAATACTTGATGCGTTTAAGAATTTTGAGGGCCTGCGAAATGTTGCGCTCGGGAATCAAACCCGTCACCACCATCGCCCTCGACGTCGGATTCTACGACCACAGTGCCTTTTCCCGAAACTTCTCGAAACTCATCGGCGAATCTCCAAGCTCTTACCGCAAGCGATTCGCCAAAAAGGACAACGACTAAAAAACCTCAAAGAAGACGTGGAGTTGATCTTACGATTCTCCAATTACTCGCGAGTTTACTCCATAAATTATGGCATTACTCACGACCCCCTTTCCGTTGTCGGAAGTCGGGGTGCGTAGATCATCTCGATCTTTAATGAGCCAGACCATAATTGCCATCGAGACTTCTTCAGCAGGCCGGTTGGTAGGCTTGGCGATATCAATAGCCTCCTTCTGGAGTGGCAATGCAACGAAACTTTCGGTTGATGGTGGAAACACGTGGCCCAAGTTGTTGGGTGATATGAGAAAGCTTTGAGCCGTTGCGTCGCAACGTAGAAATGGTATGACGCCCATCGTAGGTTAGATATTGATAAGACATTGTGCATCAGTTCGGTTTTGATCATCAGAACCAGTGCTTACGATGAGTTATCAGGTGGTATCAGCTCTGCAGGACGTTTCGACCGTCAATACTGAATGAGACAATCTTTCGGGAATCCTACAAATCATCAAAGCAAGTAGTATATTCCGCTGGCAAACGAATCCTCTATCCCGCTGCCATGACCACCAGCGGAGTAAAACACGATGATTACTGCCATCCGCTCCGAGATCAAATTTCAACCGTTAGACCACTCAAAGCTTCTGTTAGAGCCAGTGGAAGATTCGCTCTTTCAACCCGCGAGGGAGGCCGCCAATCACGCCTGATGGAATGCCAAGGTCGATGGAGGTGTGAACAAGTCTTTGATGCCAAGGAAAAGCCCCTCAGGATCATCGAGATCGAGGGCCATGATTTCAATTGAGATGACCCCATCCTTTCATCGGCGTGAAAATTCTCCGCCGAGAAATCTCTAAGACAGAGCGAGACATAACTCAGGGTAAAGAAAAGACTACAACGAACCGAAATTCATCGCAGCCTTTAAATTGAGAGTAATGGTGGAGGCGACGGGAGTTGAACCCGTGTCCTAAATGCCTTTCACGAAGGCGTCTACAAGTATAGCCAGGCGTTTGCTGCTTTAAGATCTGTGAGCCTCACCCGGCCCGTCCACTGATCCGATAATCCTGTTGAATCTCACTGACTTGCCCGGATTCCCGACTCGTCAGCCAGCCTATTAAGTAGTCGCCCCGCCCCGTAATAGGCGTCAGGTTTGGGACGTTGCTGTCAATTAAGCAGCAAGTGCGAGCTCGTTAGAGTCTGCAATTATTTGTTTTGAACGGCTTTTTAAAGAGGCCAACCGATCAACCTCTACATGCAGCCAGCGTTATAAACATTCAGTCGAAACCAGAACGCCCCCACTTGCCGTTGTTAAAATACATCATCGAACTAATTTATTCAACCGGAATCGCGTTTCTGCCATAGATTTTCACACACCTCATCCTCATGACCTTTCGCAAGATCACATTTTCACTCCTCGCAGGCACGCTCATCTCCGATGCCGAACCCCTGATCACCCTTCAGGAAGCTAGTGGCACAGACAAGCTTCGTGTCGAGCTACTGAATCTCGAAAAGGACACCGCGCTCCTTCGACGGGCCGACGGACAGGAATTCGACACTCCCCTCGCCTATCTTTCTGAGGAATCCCGCAACGACATCCGGAGCACCTGGAAAGAGCATCGGGAGAAAATCGAGAAGCACCTCCAACCGTTGAACAAAGCGCTCGGTTACCAACTCTTCGCCAGTAATGGAAATATCTGGAATGAGCCTGCCCGCGATGTCGCACGCCGACTTCGGCTTCCCACTGAATCGGAAACGCCATTTACGAGCAGCTACCGACTCTACACGCGAGGCTATTATTCCTTCGCTGGGGCCAAACCAAAGACCATCGTGGCCTATGGTGATCACAAGGGCCGCACGCTCTCTCTTTCTGTCATCTATTCCAATAAAGGCGATTCACTTAGCACAGTCGGAGCCGGTGAAGATCACTTCAAAAACAACGGTAAAGAAATCGATCGTAATACCCTCGAAGGAGCGATGATTTACGATGAAGCTTCCATCGAGAAGAACCTCACCGCAATTCTCGGAGAACCAAGCGAGCAGCGAATGCTGGGCCAAGGCAACGACAAGCACCAAGTCAAACGCTGGGATTGGAACGGTCACTCATTCCTCCTCGCTCACGTCGAAGAAGAATATGTCGGACTTAGCGTCGTCCGGGCGTCTTTCGCCGATGGAGGAGGCCGCTTTTCCCGAGTCAGCGATGGTGATATTAGGGCACGCCTCAAGAAGAGTGTTACCCGGGACCAAAATGGCGACATCTACATCCAAAACATTCCCATGGTTGACCAGGGGCCGAAGGGTTACTGCGCTCCGGCAACTTTCGAACGAGCAATGCGGCACGCCGGAGTTCCATCCGACATGTACCTTCTCGCGACCCTCGCTACCGAAGGTGGCGGAGGCACAAACACTCGCAAACTTTACGAAGAGGTATCCTTCACGACCAGGAGTAAGGGCGGACGCACCGCGCGTCAAATCGCACTCAAGTCACTCGCCCCGAACAAGATCAAACGATACATCGACAAGGGGGTTCCCATCCTTTGGCAAATGTGCAGCCTTTCCGGTTACAACCAAGTCGCTAATGCCCGCACCAGAGCCCGGCGCAGCGTCAAGGACTGGGCTAACTATGCTTCAAAGATCGCAGAGGCCGCCGAAAAAAACAGCGAGGTATTACAGGACAAAGCCAACTTCCATCTTTGCATGATCATCGGCTACAATGAGGCCACAAATGAAATTGCCGTCAGCGATTCCTGGGGCAAGAACTACACGATCCGCTGGATCCACGTCGACGAAGCAGAAGCCGTTAGCAACAAGGGCGGCTACGTGATCGACATCTAGATCCCGGGTATCGTCAAAATCACGGGATTATGATCCGAGTCAACAGGATCACCGGCGGCAAGGACCTCAAGCTTTCCTTTTTTAATCGAAGGGCTTGTGAAGACATGATCGATCCTTAACCCGTCGTTGAGACCTGGCTTCCACAGGTTAAAAGTTTGCTTCTGTTTTTCACGACCGTAATCAATTAGGTCCCCCGATTTAAGAAGAGCCTTGATCGCAGGATTGGTAGTGGTTGCGTTAAAGTCGCCCATCAAAACCACAGGTTCACCGGAATGCTTTCGTGCTGCTATTCGCTCCAAAATTAATTCAGCTGCTTTCTCTCGAGAAGGTTGGCTCTGGTGATCCCAGTGGGTATTGTAAACGTAAATTGATTTGTCATTTTTCCCGGTGAGCCGCACCCACGAGCAAATACGTGTGACACGGTTTCCCCATGTCATACTCCCTGGTTTTTCCGGAGTATCCGAAAGCCAAAAAGTTCCTTGCTCGGACGCATCAGCCCTCCAAACTTCAGGATCAAAAAGGATCGGTGAATACTCGCCACGCGTCTTGCCATCATCACGCCCAACTCCCACTTGAACAAACGTCGGAAGTCCCTTTCTGATGTCTTGAACTTGATTGTGCTTTGCCTCCTGAAGCCCTACGACCGAGAAACCGCCCTTCTTCAAAAAGTCCGCTACTCTCGGCGACCGCTTACTCCAATCTCGTTCACCCCGATCACCACCAGTATCCTGACGGATATTATAAGTGACCACCTTGATCTCCCCCATTACCGGGAGGAGTATGAACATAAAAAGGAATAAACGTTTCATCTCAGATCAGCTTAAAAGCTTTTGCTTGAGATGGCGAGCCCGCGCTTCCACACCCTCCCCTCCAACCACATTAACGTGGCCTAACTTCCGTCGTTCGCCGGGGCTACTTTTCCCATAAAGATGCAACTTCGCTCCCTCGGTCGAAGAGATTTCATCGACTTTTAAATCCGGATTCCACATATCACCAAGCAGGTTCACCATGACGGTATCGCATAACAATTCCGGAGAACCGAGCGGGAGCCCGCACACTGACCTAAGTTGCTGCTCAAACTGTGAAGTCACACAGCCATTCATAGTGTAGTGTCCTGAATTATGGGGACGCGGAGCCATTTCATTCACAACTACCCTGCCTGATTTCTCCACAAAAAACTCGACCGCTAAAAGCCCTCGGTAGTCCAATTCCTCAGCCAAACGAATCGCCGTCGCTTCAGCCTCAACTAAGGTCTCTGTAGAAACCCGTGCCGGAACAATCGTGAGATCGAGAATGTGATTACGGTGTTCATTTTCCGCCACCGGGAAAGCCAAACTTTGCCCGCTTTGATCACGCCCTACTAAAACTGAGACCTCGCACTGGAAATCAACGAACCCTTCCAGAACGGAAGGTTCACTTTGAACTGATTTCCAAGCTGCTGCCAATTCGTCGGCCGTAGTGATCTTCACCTGTCCTTTGCCGTCGTATCCAAAGGCTGCCGTCTTCAAAACGGCAGACGGTCCAATCTCCGCATAAGCAGCTTCCAGCTCAGCAAGAGAGTTCACAAGAGCAAAGGGAGCACACGGAATTCCATGCTCCCGCAGAAACGTCTTTTCTCTCGAACGGTGCTGACTGATGCCAATACTCTCCGCCGAAGGATAAAGCCCCACGGCATCTTCGACCGCCTTTAAAGTTTCCAGCGGTATATTTTCAAATTCAACCGTGGCCACATCAACCTGCCGGCAAAACTCTTCGTGCGCCTCGGCATCATCGAACCCGCGCTTCAAAATAAAGTCGGCCACACCCTCCGTCGGTTCCGCAATCGGCGTTCCGCTCCACACCACCGTCCTTATTCCCATGCGCCTTGCATCAAGGCACAACATCCGGGCAAGTTGTCCTCCCCCCAGGATTCCCAGCGTCATCATTAGGATTGAGGTGGCAAAACTTTCCCGAGCACCGTATCCCGTTGATCGTTCCTAAATTGCTGAAGTTTCCCGGCAAGGTCATTGTTGCTTGTCGCCAAGATCGAGACTGCAGAAAGCCCTGCGTTCCCAGCTCCGGCATCGCCAATTGCAAAAGTCGCAACCGGAATCCCCTTTGGCATCTGAACAATCGAAAGAAGCGAATCCATACCGCTCAACGCCCGTGATTTCACAGGAACACCCAAAACAGGGAGAACCGTCATCGAAGCCACCATCCCCGGTAGGTGCGCAGCTCCACCGGCTCCCGCAATAATCACCTTCAACCCACGTTCTTGCGCAGATTTCGAATAATCAACCAACAGCTCCGGCGTGCGGTGCGCGCTCACTACGCGGGCCTCATAGGGCACTCCGAATTGTTCTAAAACCTCGACGGCTTTTTCCATAGTCGGCCAATCGGAATCACTTCCCATGACCACACCCACCAATGGCTGCTGTGTCTCGCTCACAACTGGAGTATCTAACGGACAAGCTAGCCTTGGCAAGACTCATGGTTTCTCGATCGAAATCAATTCGACCTCGAAAGTCAGGGTCGCTCCAGCAGGGATCGCAGCTCCCGCCCCACTTTCTCCATAGGCAAGATCTGACGGAATGACAAAACGATACACTGCTCCGGGCTTCATCAGCTGCAATCCTTCCGTCCAGCCCTTGATCACTTGGTTCAGCCCAAAGGTCGCAGGCTGCCCCCTCTCTCGACTGCTATCAAAGACCGTTCCGTCATCCAGGGTTCCCGTGTAATGAACTTTCACCTGGGAGTTTGGTCCCGGACTTGCCCCTTCACCCTCGGTCAAAATCTTATATTGCAGGCCTGAATCGGTCGTAATCACTTCAGGTTGCCCCCTCAAAACCCGCTTTGAAACTGCGCGTCCACCGGCCTTTTCCTCTTCGCCGTTACCGGAGGATGAAATCGGTGCTGCCTGCTCAAATTTGGCACTTTCCCCCTCTATTTGATCACCCTTCTCCTTATCATCTGATCTAAAAACCAAGAAAAGCGTCGCGCCAACCAGCACCAACACCGGGACAATTTGTCGTAACTCCATTTGTGAGAGCCTAGCGATTTCCCATTTCAAGACAACGAAGATCGTTCATGTAAAAATTTCCGTGGCATCACTCCACTCCTCGATCTAAAACCCCGATATGGACTCGTTCTTCACTCCCGACGACCCGGCAAAGAATGAAATTGAGTCACATTCCGGCGAACCCCTCGCAGCGCGCATGC
>JBDNAG010000130.1:0-3703 GCA_039768565.1 Akkermansiaceae bacterium
ACCCGTTCGTCTAATGGTTAGGACTCCGCCCTTTCACGGCGGCAATAGGGGTTCGAATCCCCTACGGGTTGCCAAAATCCCAGTTTCGCTCGCGAGACTGGGATTTTGTTTTGCATCGATTCGGAGAATCAGATGCGGTGTCGGTCTCGCGAAGAACGAGGGCTGTTCCGATCACCTTTTTTCTGCGGCTTGTTGAGGTTTGTATCGCAAAGGCCCGGTTGCTGAAGTTCAGCTGACGGCAGGAATCACACCTCTATTCTTAGTTCTTGTGATAACACCAGCTTGGACCACTATGAAAGAGTGAATTATAGAGGTTTGATTCGGGGGTTCAGTTGTTTGTTGTTTCTTGCGGGATTCGTTAGGGCCGAGCCAATTAGTGGAATTGGTGAGCAAGCTGTGCGGGGAAGGGAATTCAGGGCGATCGATGAAAAAGATAAAAAGAAGGTGCGGGTGACTGGTCAGGTTCAAAAGGCTGGGAAGATTGAATTAACCAGGGGTATGACCTTAAAGAAGGCGATTGAAAAAGCTGGTGGGTTTTCCCCCTTGGCAAACAGGAAAAAGGTGAAAATCACTCGAAAGGGGAAGACGATGACACACAACCTACAGTCGGGTGATGGGCCCGTACTTCAGGCGGGTGACAGCATTTACGTTCCTGAGAGGCTCTTTTGATAAATCGGCGGCCGCAGGCGAAGCCATTAATAGGTTTACCTTGGAAATCCACGCCGGGAGCTCCGCGTTAACCGGTGCCCATCTGATCGGAGCTTTCTCTACGCTGTCACCTAAACAGGGGACAACATGGAGGATAGATTTTGATCAAAGTTCACGAAGTTAGATTGACACCCTGCCTCACGGTTGGGGTATGGTCACTCAAGAAATAAACAGGATGATGGCAATTAAATTAATAGTGAGGGCCGCAGCGATGGTTGTGCTGGGGACTGGGAGCGCGACTGGCTCCGAAGGCGAGTTCCAGAGTCTTTTCAATGGCAAGGATTTAAATGGTTGGGATGGCAATCCTGAGATTTGGAGTTTCAAAGACGGGGTGGTCACGGGGAAGTCCGCTGGTCATTCTCAGCTCAAATACAACCAATTTTTGATTTGGCGTGGTGGCGAGGTAGAGAACTTCGAGTTCCGGGCCACGATGAAAATTCTTGGCGATAACTCAGGCATTCAATATCGCAGTCAGGAATTACCTGCAGTCGGTAAATGGGCGGTGGGTGGATACCAATGTGATGTTCACGTAAACTCTCCCTACCATGCCATGCTTTATGAAGAGCGGGGGCGGGGGATCACCGCTCAGAATGGTCAGGGCGTTGTCACCGATCCGGAAGGGACTCGTTGGCTCACCGATCGACAAGAAGAAGTGAAAGCTGAGTTTGGAACCTGGAATGAATACACCATCATCGCAAAGGGGAATCACATCATCCACAAATTGAATGGTAAAAAGACAGCGGAGTTTCATGACTTTGAAAAAGGGGAACGGTCTCTTAAAGGCCTCCTTGCTTTTCAGATTTCAAGCGGCAAGCCGATGACGGTAATGGTGAAAGAAGCCAAGTTGAAGAAGCTTCCAAAAGGGGGCGTCATTGACTTCAAGGACTTTGCGATTCCAAGTGACGCGCAGATTATCGAGAAGAGGAAATCTGCTCCGAAAAAGAAGGTCGTGGAGAAGCCTGTGAAGCCGTCCGCTGGTGGGAATACCGCTACGCCGGTTGCGAATATCACCAAGCCGGAGGGTTTTGAGGTGGAGTTGCTTTATTCGGTGCCGGGCGCCAAGCAGGGCTCATGGGTGAATCTTTGTAATGATGACAAGGGACGTGTTTATGCCAGCGATCAATATGGCGGGCTTTATCGCTTTTCTCCACCGGATCCGGGGGAAGAACTTCAGGAGACAGACATCAAAAAGCTACCACTCAACATTCGTGCGATCAACGGAATGCTCTTCGCCTTCGACGCTCTCTATGTCGCGGTGAATGACTACGAGAGGAAGATTGAGAGTGGTCTCTATCGAATCACCGATAGCAATGGCGACGATGAGTTGGATAAAGTTGAGAGATTGCGTGGGATGACTGCAAGGGGGGATCACGGAGTTCATGCCATTCTGCTCACTCCCGATAAGAAGGGGCTCTATCTCATTTGTGGGAACAACGTTGATCCAACAAAGGCGGCGGATACTTCTCCGTTAAAGCCGCTTTGGGGCGATGATCACCTTCTCAAGCGTATGCCGGATGGTCGTGGTCACAACCGCGATCGATTGGCTCCTGGTGGAATCATTTATCGGGTTGATCCTGACGGTGAGAATTTTGAGGTCTTTGCGAATGGTTTTCGAAATATCTTCGATGCGGGGCTAAATCGGAGGGGAGATCTGTTCACTTACGATGCCGATATGGAGTATGATTTTAATACACCTTGGTATCGTCCAACCCGAATCAATCATGTTCTCAGTGGTGGTGAGTATGGATGGCGTAATGGGGCCGGAAAGTATCCGGAATTCTACTATGATAATCTACCTGCAACTCTGAACATTGGTCCTGGTTCACCGACCGGAACAACTTTTGGTTACGGTGCAAAGTTCCCGGCCAAGTATCAGAACGCATTCTATGCTCTCGATTGGAGTTGGGGGAAGATTTATGCGGTTCACCTGGAGCCAAAGGGCGCGAGTTATACTGCCACTAAAGAAGAGTTCATTACCGGAGGCCCTCTTCCGGTGACCGATGCCATCATCCATCCGGATGGCGCAATGTACTTTGCAATAGGAGGCCGACGTGTGCAGTCCGGCCTTTATCGGGTGACCTACAAGGGAAAGGAGAATACGACGCCAGTAAAAATGGAAGCGTTCAGTCTCCCGCTCCACGAGTTGAGAAAAAGTATCGAACTATTCCACGGAAAGACGGATCCAAAAGCTGTCGCTAAGGTCTGGCCACATTTGGGACACGAAGATCGCTACATTCGCTCGGCGGCACGGACCGCCCTCGAACATCAGGAGGTTGCCGAATGGAAAGAGAAGGCATTTAATGAGAGCAATGCCATGGCTCAGTTCGAAGCCTTGCTTGCCTTGGTCAGGGTCGAGAGTGGCAACAAAGACGGCTTCTTTCGTGATGCGATTTTCCAAATTTTGCTCAGGCGTGATTACGGCAAGCTGACTGCCGAAGAGCGGTTGGCTTATGTTCGTTTGATCCAGATTGCCTTGAATCGATTGGGGGATCCCGCGAAACCGATTCTTAATGCAATTGCGGCCAAGCTTGACGCCTCTTATCCCGCGGATTCTTTTGAAGAAAACTGGCTGCTTACCGAGACACTTGCATACTTGCAATCTCCCAACACTGCGGCCAAGGCGATCGCCTTGATTGAAGCGGCCCCGAGTCAGGAGCCTCAAATGGAGTATGCCCGAAGTATCCGTTTTTTAAAGACCGGTTGGACGAGCGATCTTCGCAAGCGCCAGTTGGAATGGTTTTTAAAAGCGGCCAACTACAACGGAGGAGCAAGTTTTGCCAAGTTCATCGAGTTCATTCGGAACGATTCACTGGCCACATTTACCTTGGCTGAGAGAAAGGAGCATGCCGCCTTGATTGCAAAGAAGCCCGAGCAGAAGAGTGCCATCGAGCTTTCCGGCGCGATTTTCGCCGGCCGGACTCCCACAATGTGGAAGCTCGAAGATCTCAGCGCAGCCGCCCAGAATGGTATGAAGGGAAGGGATTTTATTCAGGGG
>JBDNAG010000131.1:0-2657 GCA_039768565.1 Akkermansiaceae bacterium
ACAATCACCCTGGAGGTTGAGCCATCAGATACGATCGCCCAGGTCAAAACCAAGCTCGAAACTCAGGAAGGTCTTCCGTTTGCCGAACAGCGCCTGATCTTCGCGGGGAACGAACTCGAATCAGGCCGCACCCTTACTGACTACAACATCCAGACAGAAGCAACGCTCCACCTCGAACTCAGACCACTTGGATCTGCTGACATCTTCATTAACAACGCGAAGCAAGAGTATGACGGAAACTTCAAATTCCCTCTTATTTCCACAGATCCACCCGGGCTTGATGTTGAAATTGACATCATCCCGAGAGCTCAATCTCAAATTGTTTTTGAAACAAATCCAGAAATCCCCCAGCCCTCTCACTCGAGCTATGGGCTCAATGGAAAGGTCGATAAAGCGCTCGGAGACACGATCACTTTGGACGGCAATCTTCGACGACTGGAATCGGTCGATGTCAGCCTCGTTAATTGGGCGCGCGCTGCGCAGTGGCCCTCCTTGTCCGCTCAAAATCCGAACGGCTTTATGCATCCACTCACGGTCATCGTTTACGGTGTCGATGATGATGCCCTGACTTTGCTTGGGCAAGAAACTCAGGAATTTCTCATTCCTTGGAGACCAGAAGCTCTCGATGATAAGGGAGAATATCCATTTGGTGGGCTGGCCTTTATGGCCCGCTTTGACTTCCTCGAGAAGATCATTCTTTCCGAGAAAATCGCCGTCTTGATTACTTACAACACCGCGTCCTCCGGCTTCGAGCCCCTTGGCGCAGCGGGCCCCTATGATGGGATCAACATTGCGCTATCAAACAAGCAACCAACAATCGGAGGTGATGACGATTCAAGGCGGGTCATTCGCCACGTGAACGGGATGTCGAACTCACGGGCCTTTGGTAATAATCATCCGATGTTTACCGTCAGGGCCTTCGCAGAAGAGCCGGAGCAAGGATTGCCAGTTGATGCTGGAACCTACCTTGTGCAGGCACGGGTGACGGAAGAGGGATACACCGGCAAAAACAATCGTAATCTTGAAGTCACCCCTCTTGAAGCCGAGATCATCATGAAAGGCATGAGGCAAGCCGCAAACGGCTCAGAAAAAGAAGTGGTGATTGAGACGATCCCTCCAGGTCTCTCATACCATTCTGTCTACGCACGCCAAACCGGCCCTCCAACCGACCGGGGGATCTATCCAGTCTTCGTCACTCTTGATTCTCCGAATTATCGCGCGAGAGCCTCGGGCACACTCCGTCTTGGCTATTCTTTCGAGTCGTGGCTCCAAGAAAAAGTGGGAGGCGGCCAAGTTCCGGAGGCCCTTTCGGCACCCGATGGAGATGCCGACCATGATGGCTTTTCGAATCTCATGGAATATTTCTCTGCAAGCGACCCCACTTCGGCCGAGAGCAGGCCGCTACGTCTCGTGACACCCCCAGGAATCGATCAAGGGAAACGAATTCGTTTTATCAGGAATAACAGCGCAACGGATTTGCTCTACCAGCTTCAAGTAACCGATAACCTGGGAACCCCCGGTAGCTGGGCCTCGGTTCCCATTCCCGCCGAAAATCTCGCCAATCCCGTTGATTTGGAGACGATTGACCTTCCTTTCCCCGTCGACCAGGAGGCTGGATCTCAGTTCATCCGGCTGGGCGTGACTCGTTCATCAGCCTCAGAGTAGATCGGCAATGGAAATGTCGGGAGTGAATGAGATACGGAATGACGCTTGGCGACTTCCGGAGAATGAGCTTTCACTCGCAGTCTTTCGTTGCTAACGACCTTTACGGTGAGTGAAGAGCAGAAAAGTGGTTGTCCTTTTTCCGGACAAGGCGCCCCTGATGGGCCGCCACTGACAGGACATGATTTCAGGTGGGAGCTTCAAGAACACTCCCACCTTCTCCGACCCACAGCTGATGAGCCCTCTGAACCAAGTCTGGAGGAAAGCGCCAAAGCGGCATGGCGAAATTCCGTTCGCTGCGTTGGCCGGCGCCTCTGGAGCGCCTTGAATGTGAATGACGCGAGGGGTGTGAGCGACCCCGACGAGCTTTTTGAAGCCCTTCTTGTTCACCTTCGCAAGGCAACGAATGGCGGTAAGATCACACCTCAGATGACGGTGTTCAGAGAATGGCAACCCGAGGAACCAGAGCTCCGCATCTGGAACCATCAAGTGATCCGCTATGCCGGATACGAACGCCCAAACGGGACATTTTTGGGCGACCCAATCAATATCGAGTTCACCAAGGTCGCAATGTCTCTGGGTTGGAAGCCGCCAGCCGAGCCAGGCGCCTTTGATCTCCTGCCCCTCATCATTCAATCAGGAAAGGAACTTCGATCCTACGATCTCCCGCAAAGTGACGTTCTCGAAGTTCGGATTCGTCACCCAAAATATCCGGCGCTCGAAGCCATGAACCTGAAGTGGCATGCCGTTCCCATCATCTCAGACATGGTCTTTGCGACTGGTTCGGAGCTCTACCCCTGCGCCCCTTTCAACGGCCACTACCTCGGCACGGAAATCGGCGCGCGTAATTTGGCGGATTCCAATCGCTACAATCTTCTCCCTGAGATTGCGGAGCGACTTGGTTTCGACACCACAGACCTTCGGAACCTTTGGAAAGACCACGCCCTCATCATCTTGAACGAGGCCGTTTTATGGTCCTTTGATCACGACGGAGT
>JBDNAG010000132.1:0-3579 GCA_039768565.1 Akkermansiaceae bacterium
AGTTTGGTGATTCGATCACATATTCAATGGCGTTCTGGTCGGCGATGAGTTGGTCCGATCCGGGTAAGTTCCTTCCTGCTGACGATGGGCTGCCAAAGTTACCTGCCGGCAAGCAGTGGAAAAACGTCATTAAGGGCGCGCGCAACAAAGGGACGAAGTTTTCCAATTACTCGGGTTGGAAAGTCGGAAATCTCCTCAAGTCGGTTGATGCCGTGATTGCGCGCGATAAGCCAGAGGCTGCCTTGATTATGATTGGGACGAATGACATTAATGGTAAGAAGGTTCCCGATGGATATCGTGCGGGCCTCGAAAAGGTGGTGTCGAAGTGTCTTGTTGCTCATTGCGTTCCGATTCTAAATACCATCCCGCCACGTCGTGATCGTGATGAAGCGGTAGCGGCAGTGAATGTGATAGTTCGTGAGATTGCTGCTGAGCAAAAACTACCGTTGGTCGATTTTCATGCGTCCTGTCTTCAAGTTCGTCCGGGTAAGACCTGGGATGGCACGATTATTTCAAAGGATGGGGTTCACCCTTCCGGGGGAATGACCAACTTGTATAATCAGAAAAATCTCAAGGACTGTGGGTATGCCCTTAGAAATTGGGTGAACTTTCTCGCATACCGTCAGCTTTACTTTGAGGTGTTTGCTGCGAAATAGAAAAAGTTTCCGAGCAATTGATCATTGATCCATGCGGTCGACCCACGATTGGTGGAGCGTGGCCAGTATCGTCACCAATTCTGGTTTCTCCCTTGCGTAGTTTTTTTGTTTTCGGTTATGGATCTGCACGATCGTAGAATGAATAGCGCATCTTGGCTGCCCAGCCTGACCGCCACTGAAAATGGAGAACCTTATGGGCGCTGAGGGCCTCCGCCGAAGCTATGACTGGCTGAAGCTTGAGGCTGTGAGTGGGATCAGAAGAAGGTAATTTCGAGTTGGGGTCCAGCGACGAAAAAGAGGACCATTCATCAGGCAAAGTTGTCGCTTTCCGCTCCGCATAGCGATGACCTTTTTATGTAGGCGATTCTCCGGTGACGATTACTCTTCCTGAATCAGGCTTCTTGACATAGCTAGAAGTCCGTGAAGGTTTCTACTCTAGAATCTTTAACTTCAAAATCCTATTATGTCGTCTCCTATTTCATTAGCTAGCAGTGTTTTTCTTTTCGTATCCTCTGTCGCATGGGGAGGGAATTGGGCCCATTGGCGGGGGCCTGCTGGGAATGGTTCTTCACCGGATTCTAAACCGCCTACCGAGTGGGGCGCGACCAAAAATGTGAAGTGGAAGGTCCCGGTGCCAGGACGTGGCTCGGGCTCTCCAGTGGTTTGGGAGGATAAGGTGTTTGTTGTTTCTGCAGTGGCTGCTGATGGAGGGCGAGGCTTTGATGGACAGAGTCTCTCCAAACTGGCGTTCAAACTCTTTTGCTTTGACCGGGAGACTGGAAAAGTTCTTTGGGAGAAGATTGCGATTACCGCGACTCCCCATCAGGGGACTCACTCGACGAACGGCTTTGCTTCCGCCTCTCCGTGCACGAACGGGAAGCATGTGTATGCTCACTTCGGGTCACGAGGGCTTTACTGCTATACCATGGACGGGGAACTTGTTTGGAAGCGGGATGACTTTGGCAAGATGGATACCCGAAACGAGTTCGGGGAAGGAAGTTCACCAACACTTGAAGGTGACATGATCCTGGTTCCATGGGACCATGAAGGCCCCTCGGCTCTCTATGCTCTTAATCGATTGACGGGTAAAACAATTTGGAAGACCGATCGGGACGAACCGAGTAACTGGTGCACGCCATTTGTGGTCGAGCATGATGGAAAGAGGCAAGTTGTGATGAATGGTCAGACTTGTATTCGGGGCTATGATCTTGAGAAGGGGAAGGAACTGTGGCGAATTGCCGGGAAGGCTCAACGGCCTGTTACTTCGGCGGTGGCTATTGATGATCTTGTCATCGTCGCCAGCGGCTTCCGGGGATCATTTGGTGGAGCGTTCCGTCTCGGCGGCCGGGGCGATCTTGCAGGAACAAAAAACGTCGCCTGGAGTTGGGATAAGAATACCCCAGACCTCGCTTCACCACTCCTCTCGGGCAAGCTTCTATACATGCATAAGGCTAAATCCGCTTCACTGTCTTGTGTGAACCCCCTCACTGGAGAAGCTTATTACGAAACTTCTAAGATTCCGGGTCTCTCGACTCTTTATGCGTCTCCAGTGTCGGCAAACGGACATGTTTATATTACCGGACGCAGCGGGACGACTGTAGTCATCAAAGATGGAAAGAAGCTTAAAATTGTGTCTACCAATTCACTGGATGAAGGTGTCGATGCCACACTTGCTCCCGTGGATAATCAAATTTTTATCAGGAGTGAGAGTCATCTTTTCTGTATCGAAGCTCAGAATTAGCCTGTCTTCAGGTCTCCTTGCCTGTTTCTGAAAAATTATTTCATCACTTCGTATGATGGAAAATCGAAATGGGTTCGCTAATTCCCGAATCTGGGGAGTTACACGCTTGAAAAACTTAAAGTAGTATCCGTATTCAGCCTTCATGAGAAGGTGGGCCCCGATCTTCCTCTTGTCTCCGACCAAACTGAATTGGGAAGTAGAGACCCGACCTGAAGATTGGGCGGGTCTAATGCATCGATTCCCGTAGCCTTCGTTCGCTGGTCATTCAGACGAATTCGCGATTTCCTATAATTCTCTGATAGAGACTAGGCCTTCTTCTTTGAAAACCTGTTATCGTTGATACACAGGGATGTAACGGTGCGGAGTTCCTAGGATGATGATTGCCATGGGAGTTTTGTGGGGAGATTTATGGTCTTCGCTGTCGTTCCAGGAGCCGTCGGGTTGTTGGAGGCCTATGAGGACTTCACGAATTTTGGGATACCAATTCTTGTAGTGATCACCGCCGGCCTGGACCATGGCCTGAATGGCATAATAGTGGCCGTAGTAGAAATGACCGAGTTCCTTTCGGTTGAAAACCTTGGGGTTGTTTTCGAGGTAGCGAATGGCGGCGGCGACCCATTCGGTGTCGCGCTTGCCGCAGAGCTGTGCGGCGTAGGCACCTCCGGCGGTGCAGGCGACGGTGGTGCCGTTACTGCCTTGATAGCCGAATCCACCGGTCGCTTCATTCCAAACCTGGTCGCGGAGGTAACCAACCACCCGTTCGATGGTTTCGGTGGGGACGAGGATTCCGGCTTGCCGGGCTGACGCGAGGGAGACGAAGACCATCGCACTCACCGAGGTGTCTTGGCCACAATCGGGCCGCGCATGATAGCGCCAACCGCCGAGCGGGCTCTGGGCGCGGAGGATGACTTGAACGGAGCGCTCTAGGGCGGTTTGGATCTTTTTATTATCTTCCTTGTCTTTGGTCATACCCCAGATTTCGGACATGGCGAGGGTGAACAAACCGTGTTCATACATGCTGCCCATCGCGCCGCCGGGCGATTCTCCGGCACGTTTGAGGAGGTAGTTCTTGGCACGGTCGAGGGCCTCTCCGTATCGACCAAAGCCGGGAAAGTGGCCTTTGACCATGAAGGCCATGAGCCCGAGAGAGGTGCCGCCGATGTCAATCGCGCCGGTGTCGGA
>JBDNAG010000133.1:0-8088 GCA_039768565.1 Akkermansiaceae bacterium
GTGGAGGCTTCCTTTTACGGGTTGCTCGGGCGACCTATCGAGCGCATGAGTGCGGAACAAATTTGGGATTCATTGGTTACACTCGTTTTAGAGGATCCCGAGTCTGTTCAACGGATGGAAGATATGGAACACCTTTTCATTCACGGGCGCTACGTTGGTCGCCTTGAAGATATTATCAAAAAGGTCCATTCCTTCAAAACTACCAAGGAATACCAGAAGTGGGTCATCGCAAAGTATCAGGAGGCTCGAGACGGCACGGGGCCGAAGGCTCCCATTTCAAGACCGCCAACGTATATCGCCGGGCATGGTCGTCTGATGACTTCCGCCATTCGTGGAGTAGCCCGGGCCTCTGAACTTCCCAGCCCGGCTTTACCCAATCATTTCCTCAGAAAATTCGGCCAATCCGATCGTATCAGTATTGATGGCGCGACCAACGAAGGTAGCCTTACCCAGACCTTGCAAATGCTCAATGGAGCAACGCAAACGGTGGTTGCCAATCGGAAGGATGCAATTATTCGTAAGATCCTTCAAGAGCCTGGATCGAATGACGATAAAGGAGCACTTCTCTTTCAGTCCATCCTGACCCGCCCGCCAACTTCACAAGAGCAAGCTCTGTGCGCCAAGGAACTCATCGACGACAAGGGTAATGGATTTTCCAATATCGTTTCCGCTCTCGTTTGTACTCCTGAATTTCTCTTCATCTACTAATGAACTCTTCATCTCAAAACTTCGGCGACGAATTCTCCCGCCGCGAATTTCTTCGTGATGCCTCCAGGCGTTTTCTTGGTGTGAGTCTCGCCCCCATGCTCGGAGGGAGTCTTGCCTCCGGGGCTTTCGGTGAAAAAAAATCGGCGCAAAGGCCGAAGCCAGCCACTCATGTCATCTTTCTCAATATGGCCGGAGGGATGAGCCACATCGATACTTTTGATCTCAAACCCGGTCAGGATGTCCAGGGGCCGGTCAAAGGAATTTCCACGACTGCCAATGGACTTCAAATCGCCAGTTATCTTCCCCAAATCGCCAAGGTGATGAAGGAGGTTTGCACGATCCATTCGATGCAGTCGCAACAAGGTGATCACGATCAGGCCAGCTACCTTCTGCACAAGGGCTATAATCAACTTGGCACCATTGTTCATCCGGCGGTCGGAAGTTGGGTGACGCGACTGAAAGGCACCGAAAACGATACCTTGCCCGGGTATATCGCCGTGAACAGTCCGGCCAATATGATCGGTGCGGGTTGGATGGGGGCCAAGTTTGCTCCGGCTGTCGTTACGAATCCTGAAAAAGGATTGGAGGGAACGAGTCGACATCCTTCGGTAAGCGAAGAGGATTTCGAGCGTCGCCTTGGTCTTGCGGATGTCATCAATAAGCGCTTTCATCGCGAGAATCCCTCACCCAAGGCCAAGAACTTTGGGACGCTTTTTGATGAAGCGGTGCGCGTGATGAAGAGTGAAGATTTAGCTGCCTTCGATCTCACCAAAGAGAGTCCGACGATTCGTAATCGATATGGTCGCCACGCTTTTGGGCAGGGTTGTCTTCTGGCCCGGCGGCTCGTCGAACATGGGGTGCGTTTTATCGAAGTCACTCTTGGTGATTGGGACACCCATTATGATAATTTTACCGGAGTGCAGGCTCGCTGCCAGCTCCTCGACTCGGCTTACAGTTCACTTATTTCCGATCTCAAGGAGCGCGGGTTGCTCGAGTCCACCTTAGTCGTTTTGAGTTCTGAATTTGGGCGTACACCGGAGATTCAAAAAGAACATCGCAACGGGCGAAGCCACCACCCCGGGGCATTCACCAGCCTCCTTGCCGGAGGTGGAGTGAAAGGGGGAATCACATATGGAAAGACTGATGAGCATGCCCGAAAGGTCATCGAAAATCCAGTCACTTTCCACGATCTCAATTCAACCATCGCTTACAGTCTCGGACTCGATCATGCCGAAGTCATTGAGTCGCCTAGCAAGCGCCCCTTCCGTATGGCAGGACCCGACAAGGAAGATGCTGGTCCGATCACGGAGATCTTTGACTAGTTTTGTAGCTTATTATTCTCTATTAAAATTCAGGATGAATCATTTCAGTCGATAGCGGAGGTTCGATTCGTATCCTGGCGGCGCACTACGGGGTTGTTGGGCTGAAGCCAACTGTTGGGAGGATGAGTGACCTTGGGTGTCAATCGCTCTTGGTTTGAGAGCGCAGACTGAACTGATGAGATTCGCGGTTAGTGCGGACCTTTGTGACCTGTCTTCCATTTCATTCCCTGCCGGATACAGCAGTGAGGGGTTTCTAATTGGGGCTCAGGTAATTACGGGGTATTGGAAGGAAGATCTTCCTCTATGGTTTGCTAATGTGGCGGAGCAAAAAGTCGAGCCTCGGCAGCCTGCTGTTTTTGAATGAAGTGATCTATTGTAATTTGATTCGTAAGCGCCCGAAGTGTTGTGTCTTTCCAGTCAGAGGAGTGGCCGAACGCCAGGTTTCTAAGGTGATGCCTTCTTCTTCCGGGGAAGATCTGATGAACACCCCATCGACGTTCCAGTTTCTCATATTATCAGAGAATTCGACAATGTAGTTTAAGTCTGTCACTCCCGGACGATGCCGGAAAGTCAGCGTCAGGTATTGTTGATCGACACCACCAACATTGATCATTTCAATTTGTGCAGTTGGCAAATCAGAGGTGCTCGACGCCGTATAATCACTCGCCAAGGCGAATTCGAGTAGGTTTGGAATATTGTCACCATCGTCGTCGCCGAGGTCATCAGTAATTCCATTGGCGCTACGCCAATTGCTGTAATTTGTTCCAGATTCATCCGAGCCGGGACTGCCGCCGCTAACTGAGCTGGCACGCCAACTGGTGGCCAGGTTGTGATCCGGTCCGGGGATAAAATCAGGATCGATTAGAGTCAGGCTTGAGCCGTCGCCGTCAGCAGCAATTGGCCACGGTGCCTTGTCATCGTATTCGTCGATATCATGAATCGCGATCCCGGCGCCGAATGAGAGTTTTAGCTGTTCGCCGCCATTGCTTAGGTTGTTGCCATCGAACTCACCAGCGATTGGCAAGCCGGTTCCGTAGCGGGCTTCAAATGCGGCGATGTTTTTTACGACCAAGACATAATCTCCGGCCTCGAGGGTTTCGATCGCGCTTCCACCAAAATCAAAATCGACGCCTTTGGTAAAGCGCACGCTGCGCAGATCGAGCGAGCTACTGCCCACGTTTTTCAATTCGATATATTCGTAGTCGTCGCGATTTGTGGAAATGCCAGTCTCCGGCCCGGTTGGTTCGGGCGGGTGATACATGATTTCTGTAATGCGAAGGTGGTCGGTGAAGTCGGAGATGTCCGGTTGCGAGGCGGTAAACTCGACCGGCTGGGACCAGTGGCTCCAGCGTCCTTGTGAATCCATCATTTTGGTGCGCACGCGATAGAGATTACCGGGCCGCACTGCGACGGGCGGAATGCTGACGGCGTAGTCGGCAGTGGGAATGTCGCCGGTTTCCCAATCCGCTTCGATTTCATATTTGCGCTCGGCGTAGCGATCATAGGCTGCGTCTGTGGAATCGAATCGCGGGTCATCGGGTAGGGTGACCTCGGCGATGCGCCATTGTTGGGCGGCGAAGGAGGCTCCGCCGGAGCCACTGAAGGGTGAGGAAGTGAAGCTGAGTCCGCTGGTATCGAATCCAGCTCCTCCGGTGTAGGTGATTGTCGGGCGAGTGGGGATGCTCGATTCGTCCGCGTTCAGGTAGGTGGAGGTCATGAATATCTCACGTCCGGCGACATAAGTTTTAAGCTTGGCTACCATACCGGGGAAGCTGCCCGCTGGGCTTGTCGCGGCACTGTAGAAACGCCCGTGGCCTGATTTGGAACTATTGACCAGGCTTGATACCATTATCGGGTTGTAATCCCACATCGCCCGGTCGGCATCGACCAATGATTGTTGTCCCGGCGTGTAGACCCAGTGAGCAATTTCGTCGAGGAGCATGCCTTGTTGTTCGTCATTGTGCAGCAGATCCTGTAGGTGTCGAACCTGATTGCGGTAACCGAGTTGAAACTCAGGGATAGCGAGGACGTCGTCTCGGAGAGGTCCACCGGGGTCGCTGCGGTAGGGAGTAGTCCAAGTAAGATCGAGGTCCCAGTTGACGACCTGCCACTTGTCGTTATCCGGGTTGTGAAAGAAGAAGTAGTTTTTGCCGGCGTGGATGTCGTAGTCGTGCACCCAGGTCGCGCTGGCGCGGAAGTTGTAGTAGCTGTTCAGATCGAGATGATCGTGCCACCACTGTGTGGTGGGCGATCCGTTGCGGTAACCGGCGATGAAGTCATCAACGTCGCCGTTGGGTAGTGATGACTCGAGATACGATCCCTGATTATTGGCTGGAGTTTGGTTGTTGTTTCCTTCGATCTTCCAAAGGTAGCCATCGGGCAGGTCGTGTTGTTCAGTGAACTGTCCATCGAGTTGTTCGATCGCCATGTAGAGACCTTGGAAATCACTGCTGAATTGGTCGGCGCCATTTTCATCCGCGCTTTCGATGATTCGGAAGTGGGCGTAGTTCGTCAGCGGGGCAGGGGTGCCGGCGAGGTTGTGGTTTTTAAATCCAGCACCTTCGAAGAGACCCTGTTCACCGCGTTGGCCAAAGTTGCCCTGGGTAATGAGCGCGGAGAAGTTGAGCTTGTTCCACTCGGCTTTGTATTTTTTGCCTTGGTCGTCGCGGGCGGAAAATCGGTGGCCGCGGTTGAAGTCGAATTTCCACATGTTCTTTCCCATGGCGTATCGCCAAACCCCGCCACGTGCGCGGTAACGGATATGATCGTAAACCTTGCCTTCATAAACGAGCGCGCCATCCCAGAGGTAATCGCTTCCACCGTAGGTTCCGCTGGTCGAACTTGGAATGTGCTGTGAATCTTCGTGGTCGCTTCTCGTTGTTAGAAGTTGGTAAACCGCAACCGGTTCCATTGCCGAAAAATCGTAGGTGACCGAAGGGACACCGGGTCGGTTACTCGCAGTCCAAGTCGGCATTGTGCCGTAGACGAAGTAGGCGAAGTTGGGAACCGGGTCGTCGGGGTAAGGAACCTGGTGATTGTTGGCAGCGGAGTCGGCGGCCTCGATGCGGAAGCGGATCATGCGACGATGGGTGTTCAGCGCGGCAGAGATCGTGCCAGAGTAAATGTCATCGCCGGCAAACTCGTCGCCGCCGGTCCCGTTGTCGTTCATTGTCAGGCTCACCCAACCTGAGTTGTAGCGTGGGTCGTCGATGTCAATGTAGTCGCCGGGGTTCACCAACTGGTAGTCGAGGCTGACGCTATTCAGGCCATCTGGGTCGGTGACCTTGGCGGTAATTCGCACGTCTTCGCCCGGCAGGATTGTTTTATCTGTCCCCATGACGCGACCGATAGGTGCGTAGTCAACTTGACGGATGCTCGGTGGGGCGTTGGCGGCTAAGATGGAATTCTGTAGGCCCGGCGTGGGTGATGCTGATCTCCAGGTGCCCCCGACTTCATTATCGAAGGCTGGGTTGATGAGTTGGATGGATGGGCTGACATTGCTGATTGGATCGCCGACGGTGGGCCATGGGAATCCGAGTTTGTAATCAACGCTGTCGATCTCATTACCGTTCGAGTCACTCAAGGTGATTGTCTCGCCGCTGTTTTTCAGACTTCCCGCCCACGGACCAATGCTGTTTGCGTAACCGAATTTAGATTGCATCGTTGCGGGGTTTTCAGCGATGACGAGGAAACCATTCGCCGGGATCGAGGCTCCGACGCCGAAGGTGTAACGAACACCTCCTTCGAGTTCCCAGCCAACCAGACTGACTGGTGAAGCGCTAACGTTGACCAGTTCGATAAATTCGGCACGCTCGGTTTTGTCGTCCTCATCGTAGTGGATTTCGTTGATTACGATGGTCGGCGGAATGTAGACAGGCGTGGTGAACGAGAGCGAAGGCGTTGCCCATTGGTCGCCTGCGGCATTACTGGCACGCGCACGGAAGTAGTAGGTCGATTCAGATGCCAGGTTGCCGACGAAGCGGCTGAAAGAGCCGCTTTGGACTCCGATTTGCACCAATGATTCCCACGCGCCGATGGCGCTGCCTCCGTCGGCAAGGCCATAGTAGATGGTGACCGCTGGTGGATCGAAACCCGCGTCGGTGATCTCGCCGCGCAAGACTGCTGAGATTCCGGTAACGCCGGTCGCAGCTTGATTGGAAACTTGAGCAAGCGTCACTTGTGGAGTGGCAAAGCTTGCCGTCGAGGACGCCCAAGCCGTCCCGCCGGAATTCACGGCACGGGCGCGGAAGTAGTAAGTCGTGTTTGGAGTGAGCCCGGAAATCGGATTATTCGCTGAGCCAGCTTGCACACCCAGATCGAGCGACTCAGTCCAGTTCGCGGGATCTGTGCCACCGTCGGTCGTGCCATAGAAAAGAGTAACTGTCGGTGGGTTACCACCGGTCACGGTGACATTGGCTCCGATTTCTGCGCTGGTGCCGAGGAGGTTTGTTGCCGCGACGTTTTCAATTGCTGGAGGGAGAGCAAGAGTCTGGAAGCTCTGCGTTGGTGAAGCCCAGATTCCAGCAGCGGTATTCTGGGCAAAGGCGCGGAAATAGTAATCCTCTGCTGGGTTTAGCCCGCTTAGCACGCGGAGGAATACGCCGCTCTGGGAACCAAGTGAAATGGAGTGATCCCAGTTTGCCAACAGATTACCGGCGTCTTCATTCCCCCAGCAGAGGGTGATCGTTGGCGTGTTGGTGCCGACAACAGTGACCTCACCGCCGATGGTCGCACCTGAACTCGTGATACTTGATGCCGGAGTGTTGACGACTGTCGGTTGGCCGACAATGAATGATTCTTTGAGTCGAATGCCATTGAGCGCGTAGCCTTTCGAGCCGCCGGCATTGCCTGTGCCAACACCTGGTGTTGGTCCGGTGTATTGGCGCGACTCAACCTGAAAGGTTCCGTCTGCTCCGGGATCAATGTCAGTCCATTGCACGACGAAGCCCTGATTGGCGTTGTGGTTGGCCCCGGTCCAGATCGCGACTTCGTTGGCCGCCAAGCCAGCGGTAACGATCCCAAGGCCTGAACTGTGTGCTGCGGTAAAGGAGTCAGCGCCGGTAATCCGAACGAGCGTCCAACGTTCATCGTAGTTGCCGCGGCAGGCCGTGCCAGCGAATTCATACTTGCTGGCAGCATCCAATCCGGAAAAGGCATAGGTAAAGACGTCGTTGCCATTGATTGCAAGACTGTGCGGGTTTCCGGTGCTGAAATCGACGAAGCCACCAAAGATGTCATCGGCATCGGTGCCAACCGCAGGGACTGCGGTGGAGCTTTCATAGCTGACGCCAGATTCGCTCACGGTGAGAGTGATCGAGGTGTTCTCTCCGGTAAGGATGTCCTTCATCAGCCCACTGCTAGTCGCATTGGGCGCATAAACCGTTGTGTTGGGATGGGTGGCTGGGCCGGAGGCGATGTCGTTGTATGCGCTGAATTCAGCTTTCGCCAAGGGCACGAACGTGGCTAGCAATAGGCTGGCGCGTGAGAGATTAGCTGAACCCACCAAGGCGACGCGGGTTGTTTGTGGGAGCCTCATTGATGGAGGCTATGGAGTGGTGCGACTTCCGTCTATGTGTAAATCGGCTCCTATTTTCTTGTGGTAGTTTGATTTCCAGAATTCGCTAGATCGGGAGCTCGAAGGTGATTGAGGTCACCAAACCTATTGGTGATATCTTCCCTCGGAGTTGCTGAAGAAAGGTGGGGCAGGTGGAGAGTGAGCCTCGAGCTGATTACTCTGGGATCGAGAGGATCTGTTTCAGAAGCTCTGCGGCTGACTTTTTTGCAGGGTTGATGACGAGTGCTTTCTTCAAGTGTGGAACCGCTTCCTGCGATCGATTTAGACGCGCAAGAGTGAGGCCGAGATTGTAAAGCACGGTGTCGTTTTCCTGATCTGCCTTCTCAGCTTTTGAAAAGTAATCGAGAGCCACTGGAAAATTTTTTGTTCTGAGCGCAATCATGCCTAGGCCATTCAGCGCCGCGACGTGATTGGGCTGATTCATTACGCAGTCTTCAAAATGCTTTAGTGCAGATTGCATGTCTTTGTTCTTCACGCTTAGCA
>JBDNAG010000134.1:0-7524 GCA_039768565.1 Akkermansiaceae bacterium
CCATTGGACGTTAATTCGGGCAGCAACCCGGCCTTGCCATCCCCCCAGGATCGCAATTTCGCTCGTTGGAATGTCGCGCCAAATGGCGGAATTTATAGCGGCGGAGACTCAAGCTGGAATGGAGAAATCACCCATATGAAGGGGTGGCTGAAAGCACGGGCTGAATGGATTGACGATCAGTTCCCATCACAGCCGGAATTTAGTGTGGCCGCTGGCAGCGTTCCGGTCGGAACAAATCTGATCATGAACTATCCAACAGGTGAGGCTTACTACACTACCGATGGATCTGACCCGCGAGCGCCTGGAGGAGGGGTTTCAGCAACTGCCCAACAGTTCGAAGGAGGGGCGATTGATTCCACGTTGGTGCCTGTGGATGCGACTGTGAAATATTTTGTCCCGTCTGATGACTCGCTTGGATTAGCCTGGAATGAAGCGATTTTTGACGCGTCATCCTGGACCCAGGCAGCTTCCGGTGTTGGCTGGGAATCAGTTGGAGGAACTTTAGAACCTCTGGTTACGACCAATATTTCAGGGGCGCTTAAAGGGGTGAATGGAGGGGCCTACTTCCGTTGGGAATTTGACTTTAACAATGCGGGCGCTGTCAATGGAGCCACACTCAAAGTGAATGTAGATGACGGATTTGTGGCCTATTTAAATGGAGTTCAAATTGCCACTACAAATGCACCGGATCCAGTCGCCTGGAATAGCACGTCAGATGGGTCCACTTCCGACTCCAATATTGTTACAGGATTAGAAATCGACATTTCTGCATTTACGAACGCATTCCGAAATGGAGCCAATGTATTGGCGATCCATGCCATGAATTCCAGTGTTAATGGATCCGATTTCCTTGTGCGTGCGGGTCTTGATATTAATCAGACGGTAGCCGCAAATCCGTTGGTATTGAATGAAAGTCAGACTGTGATTGCGCGAGTTCGTGAAGGGGACTTTTGGGGGGCTCCAACTGTCACGTCCTATGCTGTTGGAACGACGCCGGCTAGCTCCGATAACTTGATGGTTTCGGAGATCATGTATCACCCGCTTGAGCCATCCGAAGTGGAAATTGCAGCAGGACATGAAGACCAGGATCTTTTCGAGTTCATCGAATTCGTCAATATCGCTGACTCCGCTATCGATATGTCTGGAGTAACCTTCGGTGCAGGAGCAAATTTCACCTTCCCTGGAGGTTACCAGCTTGCTGCTGGTGCCCGGGTCATTGTAGTCAGTGATTTAGCTGCTTTCAGAATTCGTTACGGTTCAGATCTCGATGGTTTCATTATCGGGCAATTTCAGAACGATACAAAACTCTCGAATAGCGGGGAGCGCATTTTAATTTTGGGAGTTGATGGCTCACCAATCAGGGAGTTTACCTATAATGATAAGTCGCCATGGCCTGAAGCTGCTGATGGCGACGGCTTCAGCCTTGTGATCAACTCACCGAACAGTGCGCCAGACCACAACCTCCCCGAGAATTGGTCAACAGGAGCGCGGGGCGGAACCCCAGGAATTGGTGAAAACACAACCATCTTCGTCGGAGATCCGAATGCAGATGCTGATGGTGATGGATTCACAGCGTTTGCAGAGTATGCCATGAGAACTTCGGATTTGGATGCTTCTTCAGGTCCGGGGGCAATCCGAAGTCGTGTTGATGGCGGTGGAGATCTCAGAATTACTTATCCGAAGAATACCTCCGCGGGTGATGTTATTTTTATCGTGGAGATTTCCACTGATCTCGAGAACTGGTCCAGTGGCGATATGGTTTCGCTTGTCAGTGATGAGCCGATTGGAGGGGGGATTTCCGAAGTCACCTATCAAAGTGCAATTCCCGATGCGACCAAGGTCTATATGCGTCTCCGATTCCAACAGCGGTAATCTCAAACTCTAAAGTTTCCTTTAGACAAAAAGAGGAAGTCCCATTCAAGGGCTTCCTCTTTTTTGATTTCGACAAAACTCGGGATCTGAAATCTAACCCGCATGGGTTGCATTGAGATAGCGCTTGGCATCTTGAATCACCTCGTCGAGACAACCTGCTTCAAAAGGGGAGCGTAAGCCGGCTGACTCCAGTAATCCTGTGTAGGTTTTGCTTCCACCAAGGGTGCAGAGCTCGGCATAATTCTTCAACGTTCCGTCAGGATCAATTCGTGATTTGGACCAAAACTGAAGAGCTCCTGTGAGGGCCAGGCAGTAGTCAATGTAGTAAAAGGGACTTTGATAGATATGCGCCTTCTGCTGCCACAAGCGCCCGCTTCCCTCCGCGGGTAGATCGGCGTAGTCCCACCAAGGGAGGTAGGTCCTTTCAATCTCCTGCCACATCGCATTGCGCTCTTCTGGCGTTGCGTTGGGCTTTGCGTAGACAAGGTGTTGGAAATGATCAATGGAGACACCATAGCAAAGGAACTGGAGGTAGGCACTGAGGTGGATACGGCGTAGTTCCTCTGCCTGATCCTCTCCGTAGAATTTCTCCATGTGTGGCCACGTAAGGAATTCCAAAGCCATCGAGTGAATCTCACAGGCCTCGGTCGTTGGCCACACGATGTCGCTCATCGGTTGATTCCTGCTGTTGTAACTTTGAAAGGCATGACCGATTTCGTGTGTGAAGACATCAACATCTCCGCGGGTTCCATTAAAATTTGAGAAGATGAAGGGGAATTCATATTGGTGCAGGAAATCGCAGAAGCCTCCTCCGGCCTTACCCTTGCGCGATTTCAGATCCATCGCGTCACGCGATTTCATCTCATCAAAGAATACATCCAGTCCATGACCCATCTCTTTAAACATTTCGGTAGCCCGTCCCACCATCCAGTCGTGATCGCCTTTCGGTTTGGGATTTCCTTTCGCCGAGTGTGCGCCGTGGTCCCAAAACATGAGCTTTTCCACTCCAAGAGCGGTGCGTTGTTTTACGGCGACCTGTAAAGCCAGAGGCACGACCTTGTCACGAATTTCGTCTCTAAAGGCTGCTACCTCTTCCGGCCCATAACCGATTCGGGTCATTCGTTGGTAGCCAAGTTCGGTGAAGGAATTGTAACCAAGCTTTCGGGCCATTGTGTGGCGCAGGTTGACCTGTTCATCATAGACGCGATCCAATTCAGGGGCGTTGTTGAAGAACCATTGAGAATTTGCCTTACAAGCTCCTTCGCGAGTTTCACGGTCAGCGTCATCACCAAATTTATCGAGCTCGGAAATTGTAAAAATTTCGTCTCTAAATTCTATTTCCGCCCCGGCGGTCAGAGCTGTGTGGGCGGATTGCAGTTTTGCTTCGTTTGCCAGATCATCTTTGATCGCCGGAGCAAAACTCTTGGTGTCACACTCCCACTTGTCAAAGAGCATGGGCGTGAGGTCATTTTCCATCTCATTACGGTAGGGGGAATCTAGAAGTGCCTGCTTAAATTTGGTTTCGAGATCAGCATATTTGGGCGCGATCGCGTCGAGTTCATCGATCGCAGTCTTGTAAACTTTGTTCCGCGTATCCTGTTGAAAGCGAATGTATGTGAGTGAACTCCACTCTTTAAACCGGCAAAGCAAGGAATCCCAATCTGCAACGATCTTCAAGCATTCGGAAGCAGAGTTGGCTTTGGTGAGGCGAGAATGAAACTCTGAATACCGGTTGGTGGTATCGGCTAGATCAGGTTGCTCAACATGATAGTCGGGGAAAAGGGACGGCATGTGCCGAGTGTGCGAGCGAATAGTGATTTTTCAAGACTTGCGAGCGGATCTGCCCAGAGGGTCGACTCCTCTATGCTCTTCCCCCTGTTCGCGGCTGGGTCGCCCTAGGTTGTAAGTCTACTTGATCGCGACATCGTCGAGATAAAATGTGACTGGCTCACCGTCGGCTGCCGTGGAAAAAAAGAGTGCAGATTTGATTCGGGTAAGGTTCTTCCCGCCAAGCTCAATTTTAAAGTGCTGCCATCCTGTGGTGAGGGTAAGTTCCTTGTTATCAAAATGGGTGTCGTGGTAGACTTTATCGTTACCAATATTACCAATTCCCAGAGTCACTTTTTCGCCACCTTTCCCACCTCGGACCCAGAAGCCAATTTCACGGGCTCCAGTAAGGTCGAAGCCGCCGGGGGCGTCTCCCCAGTCACCAGCGGGGTGTTGCCAGACGACTCCGGCCCACCCAGAGGTACTGTCAAAGCTCACCTTGGTGCACACTTTGCCAACCTTGGGTGAATCTGTTGAGGCTTCATCCATTTTGAGCTTTTGAGTATTGCCCATCCAGCCGCTGGGAGCCCATGGCCCATTACTTTGAGCTCCAGTGATAATCACAGGAGTCGCGATTTTTTCAGCTTTGATGGGCTTCCGCTCACCTTTAATTTTTATCGAAATATTACCGGTTGCGGCTGAACCTTTTCCATCCCGGATGTATGCGTAGACGCGATAGGTTCCGCCTTCTTCAGGGAGCTTGATTCTAGCAACCGTGTTTGTCGTTTCAGGGAGGATAGCCTTTGGATAAGCAGGAGGAGCGGCACGATGATCTCCGCCTTCGGCAACTTCTTTCCAGTCCTCGGTTAAAACCCACTCAACCTTTAAGTCATCACTTTCTGGATCTGTCACCTTTAGCTTGATTATGATGGTCGAGCCGGGGTCAAATTCTTCATTAGGTTCGACCATTTCGAGGGATTCAATTCGTGGGCATAGATTTTCGGGAGCCTTGCCTGTCCATTGTTCGCTGAGCTCATCGACGGCGCCCAATTTTTCTCCGGAGGGGAGAAGCAATCCAAACCAAGTGGCCGAAGCTTCCTGCTTGTTTCCCCACATAAAGGCAAAGCTACCCAAGCATAAAGGGTCTGCCTGGAAGGCCATGTATGATTTGCGATATTCCAAAGCCTTCTGTGTGCTGGTAAGTTCATCTGGCATTCCCCATTTCCCTTTGGGGCGTTCCCATGTTCCTGCAGGCCCAAACTCTGTGATGAGATAAGGTTTTGTCCCGCCACCCTTGCGGTATCGTTCCGGGATGGATGGGCCTCCCCCATAGGAGTTGATTCCATGAATATCGACACTGGGACAGTAACGGTTCAATCCCTCGATTTGCTTTTTACCAATCTCTGCGGTGACCGTCATCACCGGGTGGTTGGGGTCCAATCTTTTGACTGTTCGGGCCAAGTATTCGATTTGAGTGTAAATCGCGGGGTTGGATGACTTCTCAAATCCTTCCATCTCGTTTCCTATGCCCCAAAGCAACAGGGCGGGGTGGTCTTTGTATTTTTCCACGGCGGTGAAGAGCCTGTCCGCCTGTTCAGTGTTGGAATCCCAGTCGGTGTAGCTGAAGCCATGGCGCTCATGTCCCAACCAAAACCCCAAGGCCACCTTGATTCCCTCAGACTCGGCTTGATCGAGAATGTCCTGGGTTTCTTCATCTATGCCCCAGGTCCGAATCGCGTTGCCTCCGGACTGTTTTAAAAACGGGAGTCGATTTTGGCCACCGACTCCCCGGACCTCGAAGGGCTTTTCGTTGACAAGGAGTGTCGCTTTTCCTGCCCTGTTTTCTAGTGTCACTTGGTCTCCAAAGAGGGGTAGTACGACGAAGGATAAGATGAGATAGAGACCAATCCTGAAAAACATGTGCATAAAATTGCACAAAAAGACCTTTTTGTCAAATGAGAACATTACCTTGAACGCTGGCGGTTTTAGAAATGGAGACCATCATTGGACCTACGCCAATATCAAAATCGATTTTGAAGGAGACAACACGAGAGTCTATGGAGAATCGTTCACCGGTTAAAACGACCTTGGCTGTTACTTCGCCAGTATATACTCTCTTCAGCAGTAGATATTTGATTTTATGATGAACACCAAGACTTCGCGACGCTCATTCCTTTCTGTTGCCGTTCCTGCCACTTTTGCGGGTTCTTTTTTGCAAGCTGAACAAAAGAAGGAGCCTTGGCTGAAAGTGTCTCTCCAACAGTATTCTTTTAACGGAATGTTTCGGGCAAAGAAGTTGGACCCTTTGGATTACCCGAAGTTTGCAGTAGAGAAGACCAAGATCAAAGCACTCGAGTATTATAACGGTTTTTTTGAGGATAAACTTGGGTCAGCAGAGTTTCTAGCGGGGCTCAAAAAACGTTGCGGTGATCTCGGCGTACGGAATCAGCTCATCCTTTGCCGTTCTGATCTGGCTCTTGATTCGGCTAAAGGAGGCGAACGAAAGAAGGCAGCTGAATTCCTAGCCCGTTGGGGAGAATTTGCGAAGGAGTTGGGATGTCATTCGATTCGAGTGGACTGCCGTTCGAAGGGGGATCGTGAAGAAGTGAAGAAGCAGGCCGTTGATGGGCTAAACCAATTGTGTGACCTGCTGAAGCCGATGAAAGTGAACGCGATCGTTGAAAATCATGGAAATTGGTCAAGCAAGGGAGATTGGGTGAAAGAGGTGATGGAATTGGTGAAGCGAAGTAATTGCGGAACCTTGCCGGATTTTGGGAATTTTAATGACTACGATAAGTATCAGGGCGTCAAAGATATGTTGCCATGGGCCAAAGCGATCTGCGCGAAAGTTCACAAGATCAACCCAGATGGTGAAGCGGCTCATACTGATTTCGCGAAAATGTTGAAGATTGTGAAGAATGGTGGCTTTAAGGGTTTTATTGGCATTGAGTTCGAGGGGGGAACTGATCCTGTGGCCGGGGTTCTGGGGACTAAAAAGTTGATTGAAAAAACACTTCAAAAACTGGGGTGATGAAGACGCTTCTTCTTTTGATTGCTCTGGTTTCAAGCATTCCGCTTGCAAAGGCAGAGCTTGATTTTGGCAAGCGTGGATCGTCTATCTTGAAGGAGATCGTTTCGCAAACGTGGGCGTCATCCTGGAAGTCAGCGAGTTTGAAAAATATCCGGCTCGTTTCCGAGAAGCCTGATCTCAATGATCCCATGAATCTGCCATCTGTGTGGGTGGCGGTGATCGAAGGGCCTAACAATTCATCTGGTCATCTGACTTGGGACAGCACGGGAGAGGGGAAACTCGTGGAGTTTTCCCTCGATGGCAAGTTGGAAGTGAATGGCAATTTGGCCAAGGCGATCAATGGTGTTCCGTCCTTACAGGAGTTTCCAATTAGGGACGAAAAGGAGCGACTCGTTGCGTCAGGTTGTGTTCCAACTGCGGCAGCCAGCGTTGTTACTTTTTGGGCAAATCGCAAATACCCGCAATGGCGTGGCGATGATGGAAAGACTCCAAAAGAGGTCGCACTGCGTTTGCGGAGACAATTGAAGATGACGCTTTACCCCGATCTTGACGGATTTTCACCGAATCGAATGGCCTTGGCTGGAGCCTATCCGAGCGACCTTTTGAAGGTATTAAAAACAGAAGCGGTGGCGTATCAGGTTCCCATCGCGATGGGGTTGGGCCGATTCACCTTCGCGCTTTTGAAGGAGGAAATTAATGGGTCCAGACCCGCTCTCTTGGCCTGCACGGTTCGCGTGGCGCATAAGCCCGAACTTTCATGGCAACATGCAGTAGCGGCAGTGGGCTACTGTGAGATCGATGGTGTGAAGTTAGTTGGCGTGCTGGATAACTTCTTTCCGACCAAGCATCAGGAA
>JBDNAG010000135.1:0-7405 GCA_039768565.1 Akkermansiaceae bacterium
CAGAAATCTCCGCAGTTTCACGGCTTGAGATATTTGATTTTAAAACAGTCTCTTGACTGCCGCCGATCTGCCCGAAAGTCAAAGCACGGCCGCTCTCTTCCAGCACGATACCACCAACCGACCGGCCATCTTTGGTCTTCACAATCTGCATAGCGAAGCCCTCGGTAATCTCAGCGCTGGGTTCTAAGATAGAACGAATGATGAAGTTGGCATCTGCACGTGTGCCAATATCGGACAAGTCAGGAGCAAAGGCATTGCCTACGCCTTCCATCTGATGACAGGAAGCGCAGGTTGCTCCCTGTGCACTGAGGAAGAGCTCCCGACCACGTTCGATCTTGGCCGTTGAAAGTAGAGGAATTACTTCTTCCACGGTTGGTATTTTACCGCTTGGAGAAAGTAGTGAAGATGCGGTTGCTACTCGATCATTCTTTAGCGGAGCCCCCCTGATACGCGTCTTTGTCTTGCCGCCCAGCCATTGAGAAGCGAGGGAAGCAATGATGGTATCTGTATCATTACTCACGACTTGGACCTCTGTATCGTCCAAAGCATCTTCTTCTAGAAGGCTTAGTAAGGCAGCGCGACGTACTCCAACGCGCGCATCTTTTAATAAGCTTTTACGTGCCTCTCTGGTCATCAAGTCGCCCAAAGCTCCCCATGTCGCATAATAAGTGATGCGTTCATTCTCTTTGGCGGCCAATTTTAATAATGCGGTATTCTGGCTGCGGTCTTTTGATTGCCGAAAAGCCAACACTGCTTCTAGTCGAACGCGAGCTTCAGCGTCGTCAAGCAAAGTGGCGATCTCGTCTGGTAACTTGTGTTCGCCACGCAATAGCGCGCGATGTGCTAGGATCCTGATGGACTGCAGGCGCAGGTTCAGAACTTCTTGGTGCAGGGTAGAAGTAAACCAGTCGTCGATCGTGGACTCATCCGGGGCAATGCGACCTAGCGTCCATGCCGCCCAGGTTTGCAAGGCTTTGCTTGATGTAGGATCCGTTGCAAGTGCCTTTAGCCGCTCTGCGGCAGGTAGACCTTTTTTGATTAATGCTTCCTGCGCGTTGCTACGCCACGCCGGGAGATGGCTACTCAGATCCTTCCAGGGATCCCGTTTGATGTTCAGTGATTGCGGTGGCGCAGCTTTGGGCCAGAGCTTGTAAATGCGGCCTTCATTCTGCTGCTCACCATCCGTGACCACAGCACCATATTCACGGCCCCAACTTGAGATGTAGATTGCCCCATCTGGTCCGACTTCGATATCTACAGGGTCGAAGCTACGTCCTTTGCTGGCACCCATAGAACGTCCTCGCTCAGCATGGGCAAAAAGTTTAAATTTCTCGGAAGCCGGCTTCATCCAAGCGCCATCCCAAGTGGGTCGGTAGATATAAACCTGACGCTTCAACCAATCGTTGACCAAGAACACGCCACGATACTTGTCAGGATATTGTGAGAGCCCCAAGTAGACCACGCCAGTTCCAGAACCCTCAAACAATGGGCCAGCGGCAGGCGCAGATGGCCAATGCTGCTTGCCTTCCCAGGCGTAGCTCCATGGATGACCCCAACCAAAGTGGGCTCCATAGAATGGAGAAAAGAACTTGTCACCAAGGTTCTGGTCGTTGTCCGTGCCTAACCAGTCGAAGCCATCGTCGTAGGCGATATCAAACGGGTTACGGGAGCCTCGTGAGACGATCTCCAAATTACTGCCATCCGGATCGCAACGCAGCACACCTCCACAAAGCCCCCAGTCATCGGAAGGTTGGTGATAGTTTTTCTGATAGTCATCTTTCTTAAAAGTAATTGGTTTTGGGAATTCTGGCGAACCAGTCGGTGCTTCCATGCCCCACAACTCCAAGAAGGGTTTTGGCGCCAAGCGATCCGGTGCGTTGTTAAGTCCCTTGGAGTTCCCTTTCGACATATACAGCTTGCCATCTGGCCCCCAGTTTAGGCCGTGCAGACCATGCTCAAGGTTTCCTAAGTCAGTGTAGAGTCTGACATATTCGTCCGCTTCATCGTCGCCATTCAAATCACGAACCACTGTAAGGTCTGGTGCGTTGGCAACCCACAAAGAATCACCCCGCCATGCCAAACTCTGAATGGCATTGAAGCCAGAAGCAAATTCCTTGCGTTCGTCGGCCACACCATCGCCGTCTTGATCCAGCAGTATCCAAACCGAATCGCCCGGCGTATCAGGCTTCGGCTTGCGATACTGGGGCCCCATACCTACGCATAGCCGCCCCTCTTTATCAAAGGCGATGCCACAAGGATTCCTGACGAGAGGTTCTTTAGCAAAAAGCACGACCTCAACATCGTCAGGCACCAAGGGAAAATCATCAGCTGCGAAGGCAAGGCTAACAATAGAGGCTAAGAAGTAGAAAATGAATTTCACCGGCCTAACGTTGCGATAAATCATGGTAGGCTGCGAGCAAATTGCTTTGTTTAAGCGGGCACCAAAGGTGCATCCAAGCCGACATTAAGACCTTAACACAAGCACCAACTCTCTTAAAATCGAATGATACCTAATCGGAGTTAGACGAATAGTAGTGACAAACAATTATGTCAAAAAATCTCCTACCGTATTACATAGGGCGTATGCAAGGTATCCCCCGGTAAGATGGAGGGGTCATAATTAGCTTTGTAAGCCAGTCACAGACCTATCGAGATAGTCAGCAGCCGAGTCTCACGAATTGTCTTTTTGACAGGATCTATGATACGTTCTTGAACTTATCAATTAGTCGCTATCAGAAAGGACACCGGTAAGTCTTGGGTTAGCGAAATGAGCTACTAATTCATTATCCTTTGTTTTAAATTCAAACTCATCTTCTTTATTTAAAACTAAGTCTGAACGTTTCACTCGGTAGTTCGTAGCCACCTTGCATAAATGGCTGAAGTAGTGATAACGCGAGTCACTCCCAAGGTACCAGAGTGTGCTTAGACTTCCTCCAGATGTGAACTGGCTTAAATGAGAAGGTTTAACGATATATCCACGAGGTACTAATGCCGGTAGACCACCAGAACACCCAACCATTAAAAAAGGTGAAAATGCCGTCGTAAAGAGGCTTAGAAATAGCAGAAATGCGCGCATGGATGAAAAATTCAAGGGAGTGACGCTGAAAATTTCAGTACGCGCAAGGGTTAATGTTCTGCCTCTTCCAGTGAATCAACCTCTTCATTTTGATGATATGCTGCTAGCCCATTAATAACTGCAGGCGGGCGATAATTTACGATGGCCTCCTCGGCAGCTTTGCCTTTGCGTCCCATCTTCGCCGATAGCATTTACGCCAATACATATTTGCTGCTTTTACGAGAGTCGCGTTTTTTTTCGGACTTTACTGAGCGACCTTTCATCATCCGGGTCTCCCCGGATTTGATGATTTTATGGACTTCGATGTCCCTGCGACTCCAATTTTTCCTCCTCCATTTTTATTTGGACAACTTTGACTTCGCCCTGTGGACTAAAGAATAACCTTCGGTCAATTGCACGCGTTCACCACTCTGATCCTCTCAGTCACATTATTCCTGACTGCTTCCGCGGACATCCATGTTCCAGAAACGATTATTAATTTCTTGGAGCAACACTGCCTGGACTGCCACGACTCGGCTGATTCAAAGGGCGACCTCTCACTTGAGAATTACAAGACACTCGACCACTCGGTTTGGCAAAGCGTACTCGAGCAGATCGCAACGGATGAGATGCCACCAAAAAAGAAAAAGAAGCGCGCCAACGGACCGGAGCGGGAAAAAGTCGTCACCGACATCTTCGATTTCCTGACGGAGAAAGGAGCAGACCCAAAGCTCCCCGGCGGTCCCTTGCCCGAAGATGGAAATCTCGTCGATCACGAACGCCTCTTCAGCGGCCGCATTCAAGGCCCAGCTTTTTCACCTCCGCGATTCTGGAGACGCAGCCAGTCACAATATGACAACTTGATGGAGCAACTCTGGGTCATCCCAAAACTACGCTACGAAAAATCAAGTCTGCGCGATGATCCGAAATGGGCGGCCTATAGTTACAGCAAGCCCTTTCCCCAATTGCAACCCAATGACTTCACCAACTACTCGGGAGAAATTCATGCCGACGAAGCCACTCTTCGCTCCCTCATGAATGCCGGGGCCCAAATTGCCGAGCGCCTAACAGCCGAGAAGCCTGATTTCGCATCCGAAATTCAACCATGGAAAGCAGTAGGTGCTCCCAGCCTAAAACGAAACCATCCCTGGGAACGCTTCAAGATCGATCCCCCGAAACGAGCCGAAGAATTTGAACCCTTCCTGACTAAAAACGCTACGCCCACCAAAGCTGAAAAAGATAACGCCATCCGGAAGGTTTTCCAGATCTTGCTGGGCCGAAATGCAGACGAAAAGGAACGGACTCGATACGCCACACTCCTCGATCGCTGCATCGAACGAGGCGACTCGGCCTCCGGCCTTCGAGGTCTTATCACGGCGGTCATTATTAGCCCGGAGTTTGTCTTCACCATGGAGATGGGGCTGGGGTCAAAAGACGAGCACGGCAGGCGAATGCTTTCCTCCAATGAATTAGTCTACGCCATTAACAATTCTCTCTCTGATATCTCCCCGGACGTCGAACTCTTAAAGTCAGCCGCCACCGGAAAGCTCGAATCGAAGCAAGATGTCGAGAGGGAACTCCGACGTATTCTCTCCGATGAATCGATTGAGAAAACGAGGCGACTTCGATTCTTCCAGGAATTCTTTGGCTATTCAAATGCACTTTCTGTTTTCAAAGACAAACCGGGATGGAACCTTCAGGTCAAATACCTCGTCCGTGATGCTGACATGCTGGTGGAGCATATTTTAAAAAAGGACGAAAATGTTTTCTCGGAACTTCTCACTATCGACCGCTACTTCGTAGCTTACCCCGCCATCGATGATCCAAAGCTCTTCGAGGCAGTGATCCAAAGAACCCGGGAGGAGGCTCTCGCCACAATCGAAAAAACGAAGAAGAAGGGAAAAGAGATCACCGCTCCTAAAAAAGGATACAACCGGGCCTGGATTCTCAGCCAAGGGCTCAATCTGATTCCGCGCACGGTGCACAATGACCCGAAATATCATGAGACAGCCTACGTCTCGATCTACGGCTTTGACCTCACCAGGTTCGACTGGACGCCGGAACAACCAATCAAAGTGCCCGGGAAACGAGCAGGTCTCCTAACCCATCCGGCCTGGCTGGTCGCTCATTCCACTAATTTTGACAACGACGTGGTAGGCCGGGGTCACTGGATTCGCGAACGACTCCTCGCCGGCAAAATTCCCAACGTCCCAATCGAAGTTGAAGCAATGGTCCCGGAGGAACCGGAAAGCACTTTGCGCCACCGCATGCGGGTCACCACAGACTCCTATTGCCTTCGCTGCCACACGCGGATGGATCCTCTGGGGTTCCCTTTTGAAATCTACGATCACTTCGGCCAATATCGCACGGAAGAGCTTGTAGGATCTCGCAAAAACATCAAGAAGCCCATCGATTCAAGCGGCAAGATTCTTCACAGCGGAGAAAGCGAGCTCAATGCACCCGTCGTCGACGCCATCGACCTCGTTCACAAGCTTTCCAAGTCACCCCGTGTTCGCCAGTCCTTCGTCAGACACGCCTTTCGCTTCTGGATGGGACGCAACGAAACCTTGCAAGACTCACCCACACTCATCGCCGCCGACGAGGCCTACCTTGAAAGCGGAGGGAGCTTCAACGAGCTTCTCGTTTCGCTTCTGACTTCCGATTCCTTTCTTTACCGAAAATAACCTCCTTTCGACATGCCTCACTTTTCCCGAAGAAAATTCCTCGCAGGTAGTATGAGCCTGCCTCCCTTCATGGGATCAATTTTTTCAAGCCTCCAAGCCCAAGCCGCAGGTATCAAAGAACACCCTCTGCGCTTCGTTTTCATCACCAAGTCGAATGGACTCTGGGCAGACAATATTCAGCCGGCAGGAATGGAAGACCGACTTCCTTTTAAACCAGAATATGACGATAAGGGGCGGCTCAGTGATGGCAATAACGGAAATATTCGCAAGAAGATGACTCCTCCTGCCGATATGGTCTTAACGAAGAACTGGCAGCTCAATCCTCTCATGGAATCGCTGAAACCTTTCCAGGATAAGATCACCATTCTTCAAGGAATCAATTCCGGCTTCAACGTCTACCACCTGGGAAATTATCAAACATACGGGGCCTTCCAAGGACGCTCAAGAAATTCGAAAGAAGTGTTGGGCGCGACCATTGATTCGGTCATCGCAAACACCCTTGGCTCCCCCATTCCCCACATCTGCCTTGGCCATGACCCAAAAGCTGCCTCCGGAGTTTCCTATCTCCCCCGCTCGGCTTCTGGCAAAGGAAAACCCATCCCCTTTTACACCAAGCCCAAGCGGGCTTACAAAGAACTCTTCGGCGTCGTCGGCAAAGGACAAGCCAAAAACGACTACGAAACTCAGTCGGAGATTCTTGATTTTTTCGCCCAAGACACCAAACGTTTGCAAAAGGAAATTGCGGCACCCGAAAGAGAGCAACTCGACCGCTACCTCCATGCCTTCGAGTCGGTCAGATCGAACCGTAAAAAGATCGAAGCAATGAGCGCCCAACTGCAAAAGCACGCTCCGAAGCCACCCGTTGACCTTCCACCCAACTCCACAACTTTAATCGGACAAGGCAACATCGATCTCGCCATCTCATCTCTCATCAGCGGTCTCACCAACGTCGTCACGCTTTGCTTCGACACCCTAGGATCCAGCTCCTATCCCGAGTTTGGAATTGGCGGACTCCATGGAGCAGTCGGCCATGGCCAAGGAGGAAAGGTTCTCGAGAAACGCCAAAAAATTTGTCGCTTCCATTTTGAAGAAATTGCCCGCCTTGCCGCCGCACTCAAAGCGATGCCCGAAGGCAATGGCACCATGCTCGACAACACCGTCATCGTCTACACCAGCGACAATGGCGAAACCCATCACTCCAGCGGAGTCAACTACCCCATCGTCATTCTGGGTAACCTCGGCGGCAGACTTCAAAGCGGACGCTACTTCGCTCCCGGCAATGACCCGGATGACAAACCCGGCAAGACCCATACCCGCCTCGGTGACGTCTGGACAACTTTCCTCGCCGCAGCCGATCAACCTTACAAAGACTTTGGCATCCCCAGAAATGGAATCCCACATCGCCCCATCGAGTCCCTTCTCGGTTAAGTAGCCCTTGTTCACCGAGAATACCTTGGCCTCGCTTGGGAGATTTTTCACATTCTAGTTCCACTCTGCCTATGTTATCGCCCCTCGGCAAAATCCTTTTTTGTGAAACGAAATTTCCAATACCTTTTTTCTACCTTGATCTCTCTCGGTGGAACCATTTGTGCCCAGGAGAAAAACATCGGCTTGGCCTCCGATCATTGGTCATTCCAGCCAGTGGCCGTTGAACATCGTCACGCGA
>JBDNAG010000136.1:0-5474 GCA_039768565.1 Akkermansiaceae bacterium
AAGGATCCGTCACCGCCACCCTCCCGCAAGGAACCACCCACTACCTCATCAACCTCATCGACGAAAATAACTTCCTCGTCAGCTACCCCAGCGGCTTCAAAAAGAACGACTCGGAAAAACAATATTCCGAATATGCCCTAAAGGCCACTTCTCCATAATTCTCTCCCGGATTTCCCCATCGCCATGTCCCACCAGACAAAACAACCGCAACAGTTCATGAGCAGAATAAAACAAACCCTTGCCACTGGACTCCTGTTCGCCTCCTCCCTTTCCTACCTCAACGCGCAGGTCACGAAACCGAACATCATTATTTTCTACGTCGATGATCTCGGTCATCAGGATGTTCAGATTAACGAGCTGGACGATCCTTGTCCCTATGAGACTCCGAACATGATCGATCTTGCCGCAGCTGGGATGAATTTTCCCCAGGCCTACTCCCCGGCTCCGACCTGTTCTCCCTCACGTGCTGCGATCATTACAGGGCGGCATCCAGCCAAGACGCGGTTCACACACGTTACGCTCGATGACCGGGATGATGGCAGAACCACCGAACTCCTGATTGCTCCCTACTTGGAGAAGCAACTTGATCGTAACATCCTGACCTGCGCCGATGCCTTGAACGCGAACGGCTACCGCACCGGGCACTCCGGAAAATGGCACATCGGGCTCAATGCCGCAAACTACGGCTTCGAGACCGTCAATCAGGACCGCGGCGTCCACCGTAGCATGAGCCCAGATCGAGTCTCAGCCTTTGCCACGGTGAACGATCCCAACTACCCGCTCAGCGTGGAGAAGTATCCACCCATCAGCGCGAAGAATCCTCAGGGCATTTCTTACCCCTACGATGAAGTCACCGAGTCCGCGCTCCAGTTCATCGATAATAATAAAGACGAGCCCTTTTTCCTGAACCTCTGCCATTGGATGGTTCACTGGCCAGTGGTCACTCGTAACGAAGCCCTGCTCGAGCACTATTGCGATAAATTTGGTCACGCCTTTCCTCCCTCGCCTGACGATTGGACGATGCCTGGCCAGACGAATCCTTATTTCGCAGCAATGGTCACCACCGTGGATTGGAGTCTCGGAAAAATTGTGGACTACTTGGAGGTCACCGATGATCCCCGCAACCCGGGACAAAAGCTCATCGACACCACTTACATTTTCTTCACCTCGGACAACGGCGGCGCCGAGCAGCGGGGCCAGGAAATCATTTCAGACAATGCTCCATTTAAGGGCAGTAAGGGGCATGTCGCAGGCGGCGGTGTTCGTATTCCCCTCGTCGTCACAGGACCAGGCATTGCTGCGGGCACGGAGTTTAACAAAATCGTCAACCAGCTCGATTTCTTTCCAACCTTCCTTGAATTGTCCGATACCACGATCGCCGCAGCCGATGCCGCTGAGCTCAGTGGCTTGGATATCTCTCCCGTGCTTCTCGATCCAACTCCGGGCGATGCCCAAGTGCTTGATGCGATGGGGCAAGAGCGCGAGTTTTTATTCTGGCACTTCCCGCACTACGGGAACATGAACGCCGCGATTCGCAGCGGCGACTACAAGCTTCACAAGCAGTTTGAAACGAACACCTACGAGCTCTATCGCCTCTACGATGCGAACGGTGATCGCTTGGATATCGAAGAGACCAACGACTTAATCGCCGACCCTGCCTATGCCTCTGTCGTCACAGAATTGACGGGCATGCTTGAAGGAGCGCTGCTCGCTAACCATGCCGAGCTTCCTTACCTGAATCCAAATTTTGCCGGCGTCGATCCGGCAATGGTCGCCTCGGTAGACTCTAGTTTGTTTGACAGCACAACGCGCTTGGCCCAACTCGCTATCGAAACGACCGGGCCAAAAATTGTGGACGCCTCTGTGATCTATTCTGATGGTCCAACGAGTTCCAGTAAAACGGATGTGGTCACGGAAGACGCAATCTATGGCATGCGAGTGCCTGCAACCCTGAGCAGCGATGGTTACAGCGTCAGTGGGGTGATTCCTGAAAGTATCACTTCCTACGTCTTCATGCTCGTCGATGAAAATGGCTACATGCAATACACCAATCCTGTCGGGAATCTCGACAGGGTGCTCACTTCTCTCATCGAAGATGATTTTAGCGCAAGTGCCGTTTCAACAGGGAGCCGATTTGTCTCTGGCGACATCAATTCCGGTGACTGGGTCAAGCGCTCCACCGATGGCCCTGCTTGGGCGGTGTCAGGCGGGCAACTCACCAACCCCGCCACCACCACCAATGATGACCAAGGCGCCTTCCTGCTGAACGCAGTGAACATCAACGATCCGAGTTTCACCGGCATCAATGTTTCCTTCGATTACACCGTAGGAGCAGGTTCCACCCTCTATTTTCACTCCGCCTTATTCACCGGGGGCACCACCACGAGTGGGAATCTTTCCAGAATCACCCGAACAGGCGGCGGCTACTTCGCGAGCGGAACAATCGACTTTAATCCGAATTTCGGAGCGGCACTCAATCTCAGGGACGGAGCCGTCGCTACAGGCAGTGCCGCACATGCACTCGTCTCGCTTGCCGGAAACACCTCCGGAACGTTCAACCAAACTTATGACATCTCCAGCTATCCCGGGATCAGCAGCCTCGTTGATGTCAGTCATCTCCTCGCCGTTTTCGCGGCCGACACCGCTGCCGCCGGAGACGGTGCGATCACCATCGATAATGTCAACATCTCCGCAGTCGCTCCCCAGCCACCCCTCCCCGGTTTACTTGATGAACCGACGATCTCGGTGACCACCGTGGACTCCGTCGACTACCTGACGGTCTCGTTTACCCCCGAGGCGGGTTCCACGATGACTTACACCGTCGAAGTTTCGACCGATTTGGAAGTATGGCAGAATGGAGTGATCGATGTTGACTTCTTCGATCTCCCCGGCTCACCGGTGGACAATGGGGACGGCACCATGACGATCCACTTACGTTATAAGGACCGCATTAACGACCAGACCCGCTTTTTTGTCAGGCTGAGCGCGGACCAGAACTGATGACGATTTTTTCGGGGGTATTCCAAGGAAAGCACCTCAGGATCTCCCTGTTTCTCACCTAGAAAAAACCTCTCTCCAGAAAAATCCAGAGAGAGGCTTTGAAATGCGTTGTAGAGAGCTCAGATTTATTTGCGGCGACGCAACAAAAGAGCAAGACTTCCCAGTGCAAAAAGTCCAGCGGAAGATGGCTCTGGGACGACAGCAGCCACCTCGAGCTGGATATTATCAAGCGTCGTAGGAGTCGCACCCGGGTTTGCGTTAAGGTCATTCACGAACAAAAGCACCACGTAATCAAAATCGGCAATGCTGCTGATGTTCCCGCTCAAACCCGGCGTGTTTGCCGGCGATGCACCCGCAGCTTCATCGGCATGCCAGGCATAGCTCGAGAGGTCTATCGTGATCGAGTGACTCCCTGAGGTGCCCGATGCAAAGGTGAGGTCATTGGTGATACTTTGAGTCATGTCCGCCCCCGTCAACAAGTTGATGTCACCATATCTCAGCTCTGCCTGAGTATCGTTTTGGATCCCACCATTGGGGGTGCCGTTGTTCATCAAAAGAGTATTTGTAGCACTTTGACCATCCTGGACATTAAGGGTGTAGCCAACCAGACCCAATTTAAGGGTCGCTGTAGCACCAACCGCGTAGTCAAAAGCGAGAGACAAGCTCGTCAGATCATTCGCCAAAGAACTCGTAGCAATGACTTGGGACAATGCGCCTTCCGAGACGCTGCTATCGGGTGAGGTGGCCGCATTGGACATGACCCCTCCGGTAATTGACCAATCAGACGCTGGGTTGTTATCGGTCCAAAAGTTCCCATTTGCTTGATCAGTCCGAATCCGGGCATTGGTGCTGATTGTTCCCGAGGTGAAATCGGCATCGATAAGAGTCACCATTGCCGCCGCTTGATTCGTTGAAAGAAGAGATCCTGCTAAGGCAAGGGCGACTGCCGCGGAACTAGAGTGAAGCGTCAGCGGAGATCGTGCCTCTGATAAGCTCTGGAAGTGTAATATGTGTTTCATTAGGTTGGAGTTCGGTTTGAAATATTGAGGTTCTCTTAGTTACGAATACGATAAAAGTCGTTGCCGTCTGCGTTGGGATCTACGTCAGCAGCGTCGATGGTCAGGGTGTTGGTTTCAGGGATCGCAGCCACGTCGACGAAGCTCTCGGTGGAGAGATCGTCTGATCGTTGGACCGTCAGACCGGTTTCGGGCCCGTCGAGCGTGAGCACGACATTGCCGCTGCCATCCACCTCGATGGAAATGATATTCGGAACCGTGGTCACCGGTGCCGTCTCAACGGTCAGCTTGATGTTATCAAGTGTGGTCGGAGTTGCTCCCTCATCTGCACTCAGGTCATTCACTGCCACCAACACCACGTAATCAAAATCGGCGATACTCGCGATGCTCCCGCTCAAACCCGGTGTGTTGACCGGATCCGCATCCGCTGCCTCATCGGCATGCCATGCATACTCTCTGAGATCGATGGTGAGCGAGTGACTCCCGGAGGTCCCCGGTTCAAAGGTCAAATTATTAGTGATGCTTTGGGTCATGTCGGCCCCCGTGAACAGATTAATGTCACCATATCTCAGCTCTGCCTGCGTGTTATTTTGCAGACCGCCGTTGGCGGTACCATTGTTCATCAAAAGGGTATTCTCGGCACTTTGAGCCGGGTCGGTCGTCTGAACATTGAGGGTGTAGCCCACGAGCGCAAACTTCAGCGTCGCCGTTGCACCCACCTCGTAGTCAAAGGACAGAGTTAAGTTCGCCAAATCAGAAGCCAACTCACTGGTCGCAACAACCTGAGAGATCGCGCCTTCCGTCACACTGCTATCGGGTGTGGTCGCCGCATTGGACAGCTTCCCATCAACAATGGTCCAATCAGATGGCGGGCTATTATCGGTCCAAAAGTTCCCATTCGTCTGGTTGGTCCGAATTCGGGCGTTGGTGCTAATGGTTCCCGTGGTGAAGTCAGCATCGATGAGAGACACGCTGGTCTCGGCAAGCGCACTCCCCATGATCGCGAACGCGCAAAGAGTCTTGATGATGTTCTTCATTATTTTTCAAGGATTGGCCTCCTATCCCCCTACTCCTCTGGGGACTGCAGGTTCCGGGTGGCCAAAAATGGTATTAAAATGGTATTACACTGGTATTACACTGATATTACACTTAAACCTTAGCAAAAGCTGCCATTCCGTCTATCATGTGTTTACATGATGCGGAGATTCAATCGCCCTTCGGCGAAGCCCTGAAAGGCAGTCGCAAAATGATCAGGAAAACTTAAGAACATAGGCTACCAGTCAGTTGCTCCTTACTGATAAGGTAATCCTAAGTCGAACAAAACGCCGTTCACTGCCACTCGAAAGGGCCATCGTGACTAGCTCAAAAAAATCATCAATCGCATCCACCGACTCCACCCCAAGCCCATCTGTCCCCCAGTTCGTCAGATCAGTCGACGTTTCCAAGGAGTAAACCAAG
>JBDNAG010000137.1:0-5701 GCA_039768565.1 Akkermansiaceae bacterium
CCTCGGTTGCATTTTGATTTACAAATCAAATAGTGGTAGTTGCCTCTTTTATCCCCGTAAAACCCACAAAGCACCTAAATATTGAGGGTATATGCTCATATCAGATTCAATATATCTCCTGATTTTTAAAGCCAAAGAATAGCCCACCCGACAAGCACTTCTCTGATAAATCGCATCATTTCCAAACCCGCTTTTTCTTTTCTACTGGATCCTCTTTCCTCCATCGGCATCCTCTCGCCAACAATCTCGATTTTGAACCCTTACTTTAAGAAGTCCATCTGCACCGCTACCGGAGCGTCTAGTATGGAAATCAGCGAGATCATTCAGGAACTCTGGAGCGGCTACGGGCAGATCCTCCGCATTCGACTTGAGGGAACTTCGCCATCCTCTGTCATCGTGAAGCACATCCGCACTCCCACTTCAGGTCGCCACCCGCGAGGGTGGAATTCCAAACTTTCTCACGAACGCAAGCTCAACTCATACCAAGTCGAGACCTCATGGTATCGTTATTGGAGCAAAAACTGCCCGAAAGAAGCCCGTATCCCTAAACTTATTGCGTTCGACGAACACGAAGATGAAACACTCTTGGTTCTCGAAGACCTCGATGCCTTAGGCTTCCCGGTTCGCCTTACTTCGGTCTCTCCACCTTCACTAAAAGCCTGTCTCGATTGGCTGGCCAACTTCCACGCCATTTTCATGGGAGCCAAGCCCGAAAAGCTCTGGCAAACCGGCACTTACTGGCACCTTTCAACTCGTAGTGAGGAGCTCGAGGCACTCGACGATCTTCCTCTTAAAAAAGCCGCCTCAACACTCGATAAAACCCTTACAAAGGCCAGCTATCAAACCATCGTACATGGCGATGCTAAACTCGCAAACTTCTGCTTCTCTAGATCAGAAGGGCAAGTCGCTGCCGTCGATTTTCAATACGTCGGTGGAGGCTGTGGCATGAAGGACCTTGCCTACTTCGTCGGCTCCTGTCTCGACGAATCCACATGCGAAGAGAATGAAGCCGAGCTGCTTGATCACTATTTCTCAACTCTATCCAGTGCTCTTTCAGTCAGACATCCAGACCTCGACGCTCAAGCTGTCGAAGCTGAATGGCGCCCCCTCTTCCCCGTCGCCTGGACCGACTTTCATCGCTTCCTCAAGGGATGGAGCCCCGGTCATTGGAAGATCAATTCTTACAGCGAACGCCTCGCCCGTAAAGTCCTCGCATCTCTCTAACGACTCCTTACATGCAACTCTCTTCGGATCAACTCGCAGAACTTGAATCGATCGCCATCAATGCCGCAAAAGTCGCAGGCGATATGATTATGTCCAGATCTCAGAGTGACCATCAAATCATCCAAAAAGAAGGTGGAAGCTCCCTCGCCTCTCAGGTCGTCACCGCCATCGACCTTGAAAGCCAACGCCTCATTCTCGAAATACTCGAGGGCACTTTGGGACAGTTTAAGCTTGGCCTCCTTACTGAAGAAAGCCCGGACGATTCCAGCCGTCACCAAAACGACTACTTTTGGTGCATTGATCCTCTCGACGGAACTCTTGCATTCACCAAAGGTGCTCCTGGATACAGCGTCTCGATCGCACTTGTTTCCCGTGAGGGAACACCACAGATTGGAGTCGTATTCGATCCAGTGACCTCAACTCTTTACCACGCCATACGTCAAAGAGGCGCCCGCAAAAATGGCGCCCTATGGATGCTTCCATCACTTCCGACTCCGGATACCCCACTCACTTTGATGATTGATAATAGCTTTATCGCCCAAGCAAACGAATCAGCATTCCGTGATAAGCTCGAAAGGTTCGCTGCCCAGAATAATTTAGACGCCGTAAGAACCATCAATCATGCCGGAGCTGTCCTTAACGCCTGCTGGGTCGCCGATAACGCTCCCTCGCTCTACTTCAAACTTCCGAAACCCCATCCTGGGGGAGGCTCCCTTTGGGATTTTGCCGCAACCAACTGCCTCTTCAATGAGCTGGGCCTGCCCGCCAGCGATATTCATGGAAACCTTCTTCAACTCAATCCCACAGGTGACGCCTTCATGAATCGAAACGGTGTCCTCTTTGCATCAAATCCTGATCTCGCAAGATCCGCCTCAAAATTATTCAGGTAAGTCTCTTTCAAACAAGGAGAGATTGCAGTTAGCCCCGATTTGTTTCAGTCTATCGAAGAATTTTCATAAGATGAGTGACTCGGAACAACCTCCACAAAAAAAGACCCGACGGCGGCGGCGAGATCCCTCGTCAACAACAGACGATCCAGATCAAAACAAAGCAACCAAGCCACTTGGCTTGATCGGACCAACCAAAGCAGAGACCGCCCTCCTGCCACCATTCGCCGGACTGTCCCTCGATCAAATCCACATCCCATCATCCCGTTCCGAATGTCACGACGCAGTCGACGAAATCCTGGCCGCCGGGATTGGCGGATTTGACACCGAGGCCAAACCGACTTTTCGGGCAGGGCAAAAAAGCACCGGTCCTCACGTCGTGCAATTTTCACTCACCAACAAAGCCTACATTTTCCAACTCCATCATACCGAATGCGAAAAGGCTTCCTCCGAGCTTATTACTTCAACCGAGCTCCTTAAAGTGGGCTTTGGGCTGAGCAATGATCACAGCCAAATTCGTAACCGCTTCGGAATCGACCTAAATCACGTCCTCGATCTTGATCAAACCTTCCGTAAGATGGGATATCGGGGACAGATTGGCGTTCGAGGTGCCATGGGCGTGCTCTTGAAACAGTGCTTCAAAAAATCCAAATCCACCACCACCAGCAATTGGGCCCGCCCCGATCTTAGCGCCCGACAACTGACCTATGCTGCCAATGATGCCTATGCTGCCCTCAAGATTATGGAGGCCCTCAAAGAGGAAGGCCATCTTTAGCAATCTTCCCACTTTTCCGGGCAATACTTTGCAACCTTTATTTCCCATCTTTAAATTTCATGCTAGATCTTTCCTAACATGAAACACGAAACACTCTGCCTCCACGGCGGTCATCAACCTGATTCCGTCACCCACTCCCGCGCCGTTCCAGTTTACAAAAGCACCGCTTTCACTTTTAAAGACACTGAGCACGCAGCCAATCTCTTTGCCCTCAAAGAACTCGGGAACATCTACTCCCGGCTCATGAACCCAACCACGGATGTTCTCGAGAAGCGCATCTGCCTCCTTGAAGGAGCCCACGAGCTCGCAGGCCTCGCCCATTCATCAGGAACCGCTGCCATCTTTAATTCCATCATCAACCTGGCCCAAGCCGGCGACAATATTGTCTCGGCTCGCAACCTCTATGGCGGAAGCTACACCCAATTCAACGACATTCTCCCCGCCCTTGGAATCGAGGTTCGCTTTGTCGACTCACAGGATCCCCAGCAGTTTGCCAATGCCATCGATGACAAAACACGAGCTCTGTTTTGCGAGACTGTTTCCAACCCTGCTCTCGAAGTCACCGACCTCGATGCGGTCGGAGCAATCGCCAAGGAAAACGGCATTCCCCTTATTGTGGATGCCACCTGCTCCACTCCTTATCTCACCAAAGCACTCGACCACGGCGCTGATATTGTCGTGCACTCTCTCACCAAATGGCTTGGCGGACACGGCACCGGACTTGGCGGGATTGTTATCGATTCCGGACGCTTTAATTGGGCGGGTGGCAAACACCCCCTCTTCGACAATCCCGACAATTCATATCACGGACTGCGCTGGGGACATGACCTCCCCGACATGCTCGCTCCACTGGCCTACATCCTCCGCATGCGCACCGTCCCCCTTCGTAATCTGGGAGCATGTATCGCGCCAGACAACTCCTGGCAATTCCTGCAAGGCATCGAAACTCTACCACTGCGGATGGAGCGCCACTGCGCAAACTCCCTCGCTGTCGCCCTTCATCTCAAGAACCACCCGAGCGTCGAATGGGTCCGCTTCCCTGGGCTCACCGACGACCCGGAATACGCCAAGAACGAGAAATACCTTCGAGGCAAGGGAGGAAGCGTTGTCGTCTTCGGCATCAAAGGCGGAGAAAAAGCAGGGGCAAAGTTCATCAACTCCCTCCAAATGTTCTCTCATGTAGCCAACCTTGGTGACGCCAAATCCCTTGCAATTCATCCGGCCACCACAACTCACTCGCAGCTGACAGCCGAACAACAGCTCTCAGGTGGCATCCGGCCTGAACTCGTCCGTCTCTCCGTCGGCATCGAACACATCGACGACATCCTTGCCGATCTCGATCAGGCCCTTGCGCAGGCCTAAAAAAGACGCCCCATTACCGGACATAGGTAGCTTGTAATTGGCGAAGTGCCAAACAGCTGACCCAATGCTCACCTCCTTCGTGACTTCGAGATCTAGCAAATGGACTCCTTAGAAATCCCAAAAACCAGCGGAGTCATTCTGCTTCCAGACACCGTGCTATTTCCACACGGTGGGATGCCTCTTCATATTTTCGAGCCCCGTTATCAAGAAATGATCAACGACGCCCTGGAGGGGAACTGTATGTTTTGCGTGGGAAACCTCCTCGGCGACGATAGCAACGATCCTGATCGCTGCGCAGCTCCGGTTGGGACTGTCGGACTAATCCGGGCATCACGAGAAGCGGAAAACGGAACTTCAAACCTCCTTTTGCACGGAGTTTTTCGTGTCTACTTCGAGGAATGGCTGGATGACAAACCCTATCCTCATGCAAAGATAAGGCCAATCCTCGACACTACCCTCCCTGCAGACGAGGAGGCGGAATATTTAGGACGACTCCGCCGTGCTATCAATCGAACCCTCTCAAGCTTCCCGTCAGAGGTTCACGAGCAGATCAACACAACGCTTGATAAAGCAGGTGACTCGGCAACCTGTTCAGATGCCGTCGCCCAGCAGTTCATTCACGATCCAAATGATCGTCAGCGTCTCCTCGAGACTCCCGAGGTCAGAAAACGAATCGATTTTTTAATTCAATTTCTGGAAAAAGCAGGGCCACCCGTCTAATCCACCATGAAGCTTTTTCTCTTCTTGATACTCACAGCCCCGATGGGAGCCCAGATTCTTGGTGTCTTCGAACCCTTCACCAAACAGGAAAATGGGGAAAGTTGGGCTTTTTACAACTACGGCACAGACGAAATCTTCAACGCACCCTGGGGACTCCTAGGTTCAGAAGATTCGGAAATCTACGCGATATTTTCACAAGGTTCTGGTGTTTCTCTCTACGCCGATATCATTTCATCAAGTGGGAGTTTTGTTGGAAACTACTCAGATACTGAAATTGACACCATTCGTTGCGATGTCTTTGTGGAGGATATCAACTCATTCTCAGACGCTGAATTCTATATTCTTGCCGGAGGCACTTTTTATTACAGTGATTCTTACGTCATTGAGCAGTCGGGTTGGTCGGGACTCCAAAGCTCGCTTTCGGATGACCAATGGTATATCTTCGATGACGAGGACGGAGAGTTCATCCCTGTGAATCTCACCTCAACAATTCTCTCTGATGTCTCGGAGGTTGGCCTGAATTTCTACCCTATTTCCTCCGCCGCAGACGGGCGGGCCGTAGCCCTCGACAACTTCACCCTCCTGCCAGACCTGACCACCCCGGAAGTTGCAATTTCCACTGAAAACGAATCGGCCGAGATTTCATTCACTGGAATCGAGGGGATCCAATACACTGTCCAGACCGCCAGCAACCTCCAGGAAAGCAGCTGGACCAATGTCGACAGTCCCTTCG
>JBDNAG010000138.1:0-7482 GCA_039768565.1 Akkermansiaceae bacterium
AACTTCCTGTCGCTAAATGGTAATCAAAGCTCCATCAGGTGGTGGCGAAGAGTAGCCAAGTTTGCAAGTCTTGTATCGATGATTTCATTCTTGTTTGCGCCACATTCCAACGTCTGCTTTACCAAAAAAATTTATCAACTCCTTTTATTAATGAAAATCGCAATAGCTTCATCCCTTCTCTTCGGAGTTTGCCTGGCGAATGAACGCCCTAATATCATCTTGGTCATGGCCGATGACATGGGTTGGGGGGATCCTTCCTATAATGCAGGATGGATCAACACTCCGGCTCTGGACGCGATGGCTGCGGAAGGGCTTCGATTCGACCGATTTTACTCGGCCAGTGCGGTGTGTTCCCCAACGCGGGGGAGTTGCCTGACCGGTCGACATCCGTTGCGGCTCGGAATTCCTCATGCCAATCTCGGGCGCCTCGAAGCAGATGAAACTCCGCTTTCCGAAGTGCTTGACGGGGTAGGTTATGCGACCGGCCATTTTGGGAAATGGCACCTAGGCACCTTGACGACCCTTCGAGCTGATTCGAATCGCGGAGCTGTCGGAAATACCGCTGACTATTCGCCACCCTGGCAGCATGGGTTTGACAATTCATTCGCCACTGAGGCCAGGATTCCTACCTTTCATCCGATGCGACGCCCGGTGAATGGCCTTCCGGAACCGACCAGTTTCAGCGATCCAAATTTTAATGGCACCTACTACTGGGTGCCGCCGGCGAATCCCCTCGATTGGCCGACTGCCAGTGAAGGCATTCCGGTGGAGGTTAATGATAATCTCAGCGGTGACGATTCCCGTGTCGTCATGGATCGCGTGATTCCATTTATCCAAGAGGCGGTTGCCGCCGAAGATCCTTTTTTCACAGTGGTGTGGTTTCACACTCCTCACCGTGAACTTGTCGACCCCGATGGGGTGAGCGGGGTCGATTCTGCTGATGCCTACACTGACGCCTTGGTGGATATGGATACCCAAATCGGACGACTTCGCGCCGAACTTGCAACTCTGGGTGTGGCCGACAATACAATGTTGTGGTTTTGTTCGGACAACGGCCCTGAAGAGGGAGTGGGTCGATCCGGTCCATATCGTGCTCGTAAGCGCAGTCTTCATGAAGGCGGCGTTCGAGTTCCGGGAATTCTTGTGTGGCCTAACAAAATCGCAACTCCGCAAGTGAGTGATTTTCCTTCTGTCACTAGTGACTACTATCCGACGATTCTCGATTACCTATGTATCGAGGTTCCCGATCAAAAACCTCTGGATGGAATTTCGCTCCGAGGTGTCATCGAAGGAACGGCGACCGTGAGGGAGCAGCCCATTGGGTTTAATTTTCTTAGCGAACGGTCCTGGGTTGGCCAGCAGTATAAGTTGATCTCAAAAAACGACGGAAGTTCCTTCGAGCTTTACGATCTCCTCGCGGATGAAAGTGAGACGACTAATATTGCGTCGGAGAATCCTGAGGTCGTTGCGCGGATGACTGCGGAATTTGCAGCCTGGCAGACGGCGGTCAATAATGACGTGGCCTACATCGCACCGGAAGATGCTCCGTCGGTGGTGCTTTCCACTCCTCCGGGGTCAGTCGACGGTCCCTTTGATGTCGGTGTTGTATTTAGTGAGAATATAACCGGGTTGGAAATTGGGGATTTTAATATCACCAATGGGACGGCGAGTGAGTTGACTGGAATTGACGATGTTTATTCTGTGACGGTAACCCCGACAGGCCCGGGCATCGTTGGGATTAGCCTTCCACCAGGAAGTGCGGAAGATGCTGACTCCAATCCTAGTTTGGTTTCAAATACCTTGAGTGTCTTTTTCGGGAATGTGTCGACGAGTATATTGATCGACTTTGGCCGAAACGATAATCAGACAACAGAGGGTAATTTTAATAATGTTTATGGGTCCGGAACCGCAATTGAGACGCCGATTGTTGAACTGATTGATTCGGAGGGTGCTGATACCGGGATTACGTTGAATTCTGACTTCAGTCTTGGTGGGTCATGGGCGGGAAGCGGTGCTGACTATTTGGGTCCCTATCCCGATGAAGTGGCAAGTCAGCCGCTATCCGCCATTCAGGATTCCATGTTTATTCGAGATCCCGCAAGTTCTATGTTCACCTTGACCGGATTGGCGCCTGGAACGTCCTACGACATTCTCATCTATGGAGCTCGGAGCAACAACGGGGGGGCAAATGCTGAATGGACTTTCACCGATGATTCCGGCGATACCCAGATTAGTTTCGATGTCTTCAATAACGATAGCGAGGTTGCGCTATTCGAGGGCTTGATTCCAACGGAGGAGAACGAGCTGATCTTCAACTACACCACCACGAATGACGGGAGCAGGCCGCGAGGTGCGATGAGCTTTATGCAGATTTTTATAGGTGGCGCTGCTTCCAGGCCTGAACTTGAGATTATCTCAGTTGATTTGGATCGGGATGACGAAAATCCCTCGAACATCATCACCTGGAATTCAATTCCAGATGGAGATTACACCTTGTTTTACTCAACTGACCTGGAGAACTGGCCCGAGATCGAAGACGGAATTCTTTCCGTGGGAGATACGACAACCTACCAGCATCAGTTGAATCCCGAGTTCCTCGATTTGGTCGATGCTCCCAGGGTGTTCTACCGGGTTCAATTGGTTGAGTGAGGGGGTAAGGATGCTCAGAATGCCGCCTGGATCTCTTCGAGGTTAACGCCTAGGAGTTGTTTCGCAAGGGGGGCGAGAAGTTCTTCGTCTCCCTGGATATGGAAGGTTCGTTGAACGTGCTTCATTCTTTCGTTTGGCTTCAGCGCAGCAGCGGGTGAAGACGTTTCTAGCTCATAGAAGGGCCCGAGTGGATCTGCACCGGGTTCGGGCGAGCCGTCGTTGTAGGAATTGATGACGTCCCCAGTATAAGGTTCCTTCTGCTGTTCCCACATCGAGTTGACAAATCCATTGGGCGCTTCCTGGACGTTGTAGGTTACGATGTTGAGCACTTTGCCTGCGGCGTCATAGCTGCCGGCGATTCCCTTGGAACGTTGCGGAGCGGTTCCTATCTTGCCGCGGCGGGTGCCGTCGCCTTTGAAAAAGAGAACGTCCTCTTCAACCTTCAAATATTCAGGCGGCACTTTTCCGAAGTAGGTGTCGTTGACCTTGGTGCCGAGTTCGGAATCCGGACCGGCATTAAAGGGGATAACGACGGTTGTTTCTCTGTGCGGGGTCCTGTTCGATGTCAAAGAGGGCTTGGCCGTCTGAGTTGACCAAGCGCCAGCGCTCGGTGAGGACGGTCGAGTAGGTAAGTGGGCCGGGAGGCATGGCTTTGCCGTAAGCGCCGCCGTGGTATTGGATGACGTGGTGCTTTCTTGTCCAGGGGGCTTTTGAATTTTGGAGGAGGGGTTTGAGAGAGAGGCCGTCGGACTCGTAGCCTTCAGTGAGTGGAACGTCGCAGAGGTCGGCGAGGGTGGGGAGGATGTCGATGTGGGCGCCGATGGTTTCGATATCGCGACCGCCGGTGAGCCTTCCTTTGGGCCAATGAATGAAAAAGGGAACGCGGTGGCCGCCATCGTAGACGGAGGATTTTTTACCGCGTATTCCAGCGTTGTATCCGAGAAGGGCTTCGGAATCCAAACCCTTGAACTTGGCTCCGGCTGAGGTGCCGTTGTCGGTCATGAAAATGAGGATGGTGTTCTCGGTGAGTTTGAGCTTTTCGAGATGCGCGCGGAGGAGCCCCATGTTGTGATCGATGTTGGCGATCATTCCATAGAAATTGGGGTTCGCGACCTTCTTGTTTCCCTTGTATGGGGCGGCCCATTCGGGCGGGACGTGGTAAGGTCCGTGGGGAGCATTTAGGGCGAGGTAGAGGAAAAAGGGTTTGTCTTTGTTGCTTTCAACGAAGCGCATGCCTTCGCGGAAGAAGACGTTGGTGCAGTAGCCTTTGAAGGCTTCGAAGGTTCCTTTGCGACTGCCGGGAGTGACACGTTCGTAGGTGTCATCGAAGTAGTCGTTTCCCCAATAATCGGAGGCTTGGCCGATGCCGCCGCAGCGGTGCCAGACGACGTCCTGGAAGCCACGATCCTGTGGGCGGTGAGGGGCGTTGTCGCCGAGGTGCCATTTGCCCGCCATGCCGGTGGCGTAGCCTGCGTCGGCGAAGAGATGGGCGATGGTTTTTTCATCCGGATGCATCATGCAACGGCCCGCGCTGGTGCGATAAGCTCCGGTGTAGCCAGGGTGGTTTCCCGTGAGGAGGGCTGCGCGGGTAGGTGTGCAGAAGGGGCTGACGTGGAAGTCGGTGAAGCGGACGGATTCCGCGTGCATTTTGTCGAGCTCCGGAGTTTTGATGATGGTGTTTCCGTGGCAGCCGAGATCGCCGTAGCCCTGGTCATCTGTCATGACGAGGATGACGTTGGGCTTTGTCTGGGCGGCCGCTGAGATGATGGCGGTGACGATACTGAGGATTAAGGTGGTCTTCTTAAACATGACAAGAGAGTTAAGAGTCGCCTTCGGTGGCATCTACTCCACTCGCATGCTCTTCACGGTCTATTCTTCGATACGGAAAAATAACTTAGGTGTGTTCTGCAATTCTCCTGTCAGAGGGAATGTTACCGTCAGGTGGTCGGTATCACCAGGATTCTCGTCCCGAGTGGCCGTGACACTATCCTCCAGATCAGAGTCCCAGTTGTCCAAATCAAACGAATACTTGACCACATAAGATGTCGCATTGGTCTTGCGCCAAGTTAGGGTCACAGAGCCGACGTTGTGATCATAGTGGATCGCGGTGATAGCAGCAGCTCCCCCGGTGCTCGGGGTGCCAAAGACATCGATCTCCCGGACGACAGTGCCCGGAGCAGTGCCGCCGATCTCCGGGGCTCTGAAAGTGAAGCGGATACTATCAACTCCCGAGGCCAGCCTACCCGAGGAATCGTCGATCACGACATGACTCTCATGGTTGTCGCTGTTTGCCGTTCCGAACGGTTCGTAGTTAACAACGGCAAGGAGGACATAGTCTGGCGACCCGACGAAGCTCACCTCTACCTGATAGGTTTGGTTGGCGTGGGTGCTGGAATTTGCGGTCCATCCCATGAATGACTCAATTGAGGTAAGGTCATATCCCGCCGTATTGGTTGTGAGGTCCAGATCATAGATTGCGGTAGCTGGGAAATTATCGGCAGCCGCAAAAAAGGTATTGGTGCCCGAGCCAATCTCCGAAGCACCGTCGTTGGTCCCAGTGGGACCAAAGAACTCCGGGCTGATAGTCGAGGCCTCAAGAGTCAACTCTCCGGCATTGATCAGATCGGAAGCGGATAAGTTGCTCGCCCAAAGCGTGGCCGTAAAGGCCGTGCCAAGGCTGTTCTGAGGGGTCACCACCACGGTGCTAGCATCCACGTTAATAGTAGTGTCGTCGATAATGGCAGAATTCGTGTCTAGCGGGTTGCCTGCGGCGTCGCTCAGCGTGGCCCCCATTGGAACCCGGAGCTGCACAGTGCCAGCAGAAGTCGCGGTCACATTGACTGTGAAAACTCCTGCCATGCCCTCAGAAATTGACCCAATGCTGATGCCTGCCGTACCGGCATTGTCAAAGTCATCGGCGTCCACCGTGGTCGCGTCCATGTCTTCGCTGAAGGTCACGGTATAGCTCAGGGGGAGGCTCTTGTTTAAAAGCATAGACGCACCGTCCTGGGTATCGACGATGTCGCTCCCAGTTACTGTCGGCGCGATGTTATCCATGGTGATGATGGTGTCGTCGAGAAGGTCCGTAGTGGTATCGAGCGAGTTGCCAGCCGCGTCATCTAAAATGGCCCCAGCCGGAATTTTCAGCTGCAGTGTGCCTAAGCCAGTGGGAGTTGCTTCCACTGTGAAAATTCCTGGCGAGCTTTCGGTGACGTTCCCGAAAGTGACGGGCGCGGTTCCGGCATTATCAAAGTCGGACAAGTCCACAGTGCTTTCATCCATATTCTCGCTAAAGTTCACGGTGTAGGTGACGAGGGTGTTCTGCATGACCGGCCCGCCGCTCTGATCATCGACGATACTGGTCAGCGTCGGCGGAGAGACGTCTGGTCCACCAATCGTGGGCAAACCAAAGACGTCGATCTCGCGGATCGTAGGGCTCGCCTGATTGCCGGAGGGGTCAGGGACGGTGTAGATGAAGCGGATTTGATCCACTCCTGTGGCGAGGATACCGGTGGTGTCTTCAGTGACGTTCACCTTGGTGGCGCCTTCTCGGCTTGTGCTGTCGAAGGGAAGGTAAGCGACCGTGGCGATGTTGGTAAAGTCAGCACCGCTAGAGACCGTGCTAACTTCCACGGTATAGTTTTGGTTTTTCTGGTGGCCACTATTACTAGCCCAAGCGTTAATAGTTTGGATTGATGTGATGTCGTAACCGAGTGTGTTCACCGCAGTATTAAGATTGTAAGTAATGCTATACACATCGTTTGCTACGGCACTGATCCAAAAGGTGATCTCTCCAGAAGCTGCCCCTCCGTGGACACCGTTGTTGTTCGCTCCGCCTGTAGTTGCTGTGCCTCCGAAACGTGGATCTTCGCTATAGGAAAGTGAAGAGAAGGTGCTTTGGCCCTGATTTACGAGGTCCGTGGCTGACACATCGCTGTCATATTCTAGCTGGGAAGCTGAATTCACCCCGTCAACCTGCACCGCCGCCGAGGCCGCAAGTGGAAGAAAGGTGCTAAGAGCCGCCGCAAGAGGCAGGTGAGATGTTTTTTTCTTAATGTTCATTCTAGGTGTTCTAAGTGTGGTATTTATTCTCGGTAGTCAGCTTGAATAATTTTAGTCTTGGCGCATCGCAGCGCGGAGAAAAAGTCGTTGTCGTGGTTCTCCGGCGACAACGGTAACGGTTGTTACCCCACCGTCGGTGACAGGGGTAAAGGTGACGGTCGGCCCACCGTTGGGGCCAACTCCTCCCTCATACCAATCAACTAGGTTGGGTGACCACTCATAAAAACCGCTCAGGTCGCTCGCTAGGGGTTCGTTCTGCAAATGATTGAAGGTGGTAATGGTGCCATCAGTATGGAGGTCGGTAAGGCCTGCATTGGACACTCCCGGATGGGTTCCGAACCACGCCTCAAGTCCGTTGGGAAGACCGTCTCCGTCTGGGTCGTCCTCAAAACCGTCCAAGCCGCCGACATTGAAATCGTTCATGTACGTTGAGAAGTCATTGAGATCAGTCGTGAATCGAACGTTGTCGAAGTCCAGCACGGTGCCAGCGCCTCCTTCCTTCGCCACACGGATGGCAAGAGCTTGATTCGCAGCGACGCTGTTGCTGGTCGTCCACGAAACGGAGGCGTCGGTGAAGGTTCCAGCTGAATCGTTACCAGCGAGCGTGTCGAGGGAGACCTTGTCGAAACGTGCCGATGCCACCACCGCGCCATTGGCAGTGATTTCGAGGCGCGCGTTCCCGAAGGAGGTCGGATTATCCCGCACTCCAAGCGCAACAGTCAAGGTGTAGACGGAGTCGGCCGCGGCTGCTACCCGAGTGCTCTGCAGAAA
>JBDNAG010000139.1:0-26422 GCA_039768565.1 Akkermansiaceae bacterium
AAGCCCGAGACTCCACTGGAAGAATCGTTTTCTTCATCTGGAGTCGGGTTGAGAAGGTAACCAATTTGCAGTGGGTCACCAAAAAAACCAAAGGAGATTCCGGTATCCTGGGGCGGATAATCTTCATCGGCAGATCCGAATTCAGAGAGGACGGTGATGCCATCGACCGCAACGAGGGCGACATATTCCCCGGAGGCGCTTAGGTTGAAGTTAGTGTGAAGATTTTCCCCATTGTTGGGGCGACGATCTTTTGAAGATGCAAAGATGACGAGGTACTCGTTTCCACCGATGCTGACGTTCGGGATGAGCCACTTGGTGAGATTGGTGGGGTCATCGGTGAGATACATTCCGCCAAGGCCAATCGATCCTCCGTCGGGGTTGTGAAGTTCGATCCAGTCGGGAGTGTCTCCATCTTCATCGGCGAGGCTGTCTGAGCTACTGTTGGCGAGGAATTCGTTGATTCGAACAGATGAACTGACGATGGTGAGCGAGAAAGTGGCTTCGATGCTCAAGCCTGAAAGGTCGGTGCTACGGACCCTGAACGAAAGGTTTGATCCAAGACCGGGAAGGTCTGTCGCCGTTGACAGGGTGTCTCCAGTGACGGAGAAGAGCGAGTTGTTGGTGTCTCCAGCTCCGGCCACCATTTGGTAAGTGTGGCTGTCGGCGTTGTTTGGATCTTCGGTAATAAAGTTGGCAATGTTAGTGCCTGGCGGGGTTCCCAGAAGAATGGTGTTTGCCGGGAAGGTGATGGCCGTGGGGGCCATTGCTGATTCGACGGTGAGAGTGAATGGTTCATCTAATGTGAGACCATCACCATCGGTGGTGCGAATACGAACGGAATAAGTGGATCCAAAGCCACCCAAAAGCGATGCCGCGCGGAGTTCGTCTCCGTTGGCGATCGTGAAAAGGTTATTGTCGGTGCTGCCAGCACCCGGGACGAGTGAGTATGCGTGGGCATTGTCACCATTGGGGTCGCTTGTGGTGAGGATGCCGACCAAAGTGCCCGAGGCTGAATTGGGGGCGAGGTCGGTATTGCTGAGAGCAATGTCGGTTGGTGGCTGGGGAGTGGGAGGAGCAACGGACCTCAGAATGTAGGCACTGAGACCGGGGTCGGTCCCGTTGTTGAGGCCGGGAAGGACATTGATGGTCTGGGTGGTTCCGCTGGCGGTGAAGGTTCCGATCACGGACCCGACTCCGCTGCGGGAGAAGTCGCCACTGACATTCTCGGGTGACTCGTCGTCGCCGCCTCTTTGATTTCGAGCAGAGCAACAACCGCGGGTGTCGCCGGCTCCGATGAGTTGAATTTGATAGTCAGCCCCCGAGCTCAATCCAGTTAGTTGGAGGGTCCAACCTCCTCCGTTATAGCTATGGCTATTCAGGACTGTGTTCAGATTGGTATTTCCGGTGTTACCTCCACCTCCCGTGAAGAAAGTTCCAGAACTGGTGTTTGAGGGTGCGATACTACCTGCCGTGAAGGTGATGTTTTCGCCGCCAACACTGACTGTTGGGCTGTCGCCACCGCTGGTGGCGTTAACGGCATCCACTAGAGTTCCATTGGTATTAATGCTATCGACCGAGGTGATGTTGAATGGAGCCTGCCAGGTGATCTCGGCGCCTTGAAGGGCAAGAGGCGTTGCGAGAGCGAGTGGGATGAGCAGTGTTTTTCCAAAAGGGATCATTAGTAGGAGTGCGTTAAAAAAATCAGCCCTTCCCGCTAAGGAAGGGCTAAAAAGCTAATCTATTTAAGTCGAAATGGAAATCTAGTTCTCCACAACCTGAAAAAATTGCTTGGGCATTCCGGGGCTGGGATTCGGGAAAGTTAACGTAGTGCTGTCACCGCCTGATTGAACCGAGTCATTGATGTCTGTTTCGAAGACCATAAGATCATCATTGGCAAATACTGTGTAAGTCCTGCCCGGCTTTGAAGTCCAAGTCAGCGTGACTGAGTCCGTATCCTGGTTGTAATCTATCTCGGTTATGGTAAGCGGTTGACCTCCAACCTCTCCAAAGTATTCGATTTCGCTAAGCTGGTGCTGATTGGTTCCTGTCGCGGTCACCGAATAACGGATGAATTTATAAGGATCCGAAGGTGAAGTCAGGGCCACCAGCGCCGTCTGATTCCGCGCGGTCCAGATGGAAGATCCGGTGTGAGCGAAGATCTGGGTGAAGGTGAGGCCATCATCCGATCCTTGGATTTGCCAGTCGACAGGATCTCGTCCTAGAGAGTCGTTTCCGGATGTGATGGTGAAGTGAGTCAGAGAGACTGCCTCCTCAAATTCGACCGTGACGTTCTGGGGAGCGCCTCCGCAGCACCACTTGGCCTCGCCTCCGCCGACTTTGTTATCGAAAATGTCGAAGGAGCCCTCGTTTACACCGCCGACGGTGGAGTCGCTGAAGAAGGGCTTGTCGCTAGAGGAAATGCTGACCCAGTTGAAGTTCTCACCTGCCGAGTTTTCCGTGTCGATTCCATCATCCTCGGGATCGGTCAGGTCGCCCCCGAGTAGGGCGGGGAGGAAGGTGATTTCCGGTTGGGCGGTAAAGCTATTTGAATCCGTTGGGTCTGATCCTTCTGCGAGCTCGTAGCCATCCGAACGGAGATCTCCATCGGAGTCGGCGAGGTTGGGATCTGTTCCGGGCTGTCCTGTTGGATTGCCGGGGTTGTAAGGAAGGTCGTGGTTTTCAACGCCATCAAGAATCGTGTCTCCATCGGAGTCTTCATTGAGAGGGTCTGTTCCGGTGTCACTTACGCTGACCCAGGTTCCGGTATTGGTTTCAGCACCATCCTTGAAACCATCGTCATCGGTATCATCGTTGGCGGGATCGGTGTTACGTGCGAGTTCCTCGCTATTGCTTGAGCCATCGTCGTCGCTGTCTTCCCCGTCATCGTTGGTTCCGTTGTCGTCGGTATCTTCATTATTGGGGTTCAGATTCAGGGTGATTTCGACGTTATCTGGAAGGTTGTCGGAGTCTGTATCAACAAGGTTGGGGTCGGATCCTGTTTGTGCGGCGTCGACATAGGGGAGATCGGGGTTTTCAACCCCGTCGAGCAGTCCGTCGCCGTCGGTGTCATTATCAATTGGACTTGAGCCGGTATCGGTGACGCTGGCCCAGGTCCCAGTATTGGTCTCAACTCCGTCAAGGTAACCATCGTTATCAGTGTCATCTTTGGTGATGTCCGTTCCTTGTTCTTGCTCACCTAGGTTGTTCAAATTATCTCCATCCTCGTCTTCTTCTCCATCGAGAATGGTGTCTCCATCGGAATCGTTGTTGTTAGGGTCCAGTCCATTTGCCGTTTCCCAACCGTCAACAAGTCCATCGTTGTCGACATCGTCGGCGGAACCTAAGTCACGAACAATCAAACCACTGAGGCCTGGATCGGTTTCACCGGTCACGAAGAAGGACTGGTTAGGGCTATCCGCTATGAAGGTTCCTACGACCCAATCGCCAGTCCCTCGGGTCAGGCCGCTGCTGGTATTACCGTTTCCGTCCACAACGAATTGTACTCTTGTTCCACAACACCCGCGATCATCACCCACCCCGATAAACTGGACCATATAGGTGTTTCCAGGAGTGACAGGAATGTCAATTTGTCCCTGGCCTGTTGGATTCGCAGTTGAGATGTAAGTGTGACTATCCATGACGATGTCAAGGTTAGTGTCACCGCTTGATGGCGAGTAGAAACCACCATTACCGGTGTTGCTAACCGTTCCAGCTACAGCCGAACTTATCGGTGCCACGGTGAACACGTTGTCACCAATAGTCACAGCACCTCCGGCGTTATCAGCCCCACCATTAATAGCGGAGTATGGGTTTCCGTTGGTAATTAGGTCTCCAACTTGGATTCCTGTTCCAGCAGATTCCCAAGTTACGACAGCTGCATGAGAGAGCGTTAGTCCTCCCAAAAGCACGCAGGCACTCGTCGTGATTTTAAAATCTTTATAAATTTTCATAATAACGTTTCAGGGAAAACATAAAGGGTAGGGGTAGGCAAGGAGGATCGTAGATTTTTGTTTTTTCAGGCGATCCGCTCTACCGGTAAAAGTGTTGGGATCTCTTGCAGATTTAGATCGAAAGTTGGTATCTCTTTGTGCTAGTCACACAGATGAAGTGGTTGGTTCTTTCGATTTTTTTGGTGGTGTTTTCTGCACGTGGGCAGACGTCTGATGCAGACGCCCGGGCGCTTTATGCAAAGGGTGAAGCTGAATTTTTCGAGGGTCAGATAGAGAAGTCCGTTCGGAGTTGGGACCTCGAAATTGCCGCTAGTCCGCTTCGAGAGCCCTATCATTGGCAGCGGGGATTGGCCTTATATTATGCTGGTGAGTTCGAGAAGGGAGTGAAGCAGTTCGAGCTGCATCAGAAGGTGAATCGAAATGATGTTGAAAATGCGGCTTGGCATTTTTTGTGTGTGGTGCGTGCCGGGGGAGGCTCGGTTGAAAAAGCCCGGAAAGCTCTGATTCCCATCGATGATGATTTGCGCGTGCCAATGAAGGAAGTTCACGATCTTTTTGCCGGAAAGGGAACGGAGCAGAATGTTCTCGACGCGGCTTCAAAAGATGCGGTTGGGCCCTTGTTGCGGAACCAACTCTGCTACGCCCATCTCTACCTCGGACTTTATCATGAAGCGCTTGGAGATGTCGAAAAATCAAGGAAGCATATTAAGAAATCAGCTGTGGACTTTCAAATGGATCACTACATGGGGAAAGTGGCCCAGCTTCACCACAAGCTGAGAAGGAAGCGTCCTAATTTCATCTTCCTTTTCACGGATGATCAGAGGGCTGACACAATCGCAGCACATGGCAATCAACACATAAGAACTCCGCATTTGGATCAGCTGGTTGAGCGTGGTTTTAGCTTTCGGAACAACTATTGTGCGGGTTCCTTCAGCGGTGCGGTTTGTGTGGCAAGCCGGGCGATGTTGATGACCGGGAAGCAGTGGCTGAATTTACCCAAGAAGAATCCCGGCTCGAATTGGGGGGGCGCCAAGCTCCTGCCGTCATACTTGGCTCAACAAGGTGGCTATCGCTCTCACATTATTGGCAAATGGCATAATGGCGAGGCAACGCTTAAGCGTGCTTTCTCCGAAGGATCCTCGGTATATTTGGGAGGGATGGCAAATCACGCTGATTTTGAAGTGCAGGATTTTGCTGATGGAAAACTCTCGGGAAAGCGTCAAGCAGGAGGATTCTCAAGCGAGGTCTTCGCCAATGATGCTGTGAAGTTTATCGAGGGGGCGAAGGCCGAAGAGAATTTCTTTCTTTACGTGGCATTCATGGCTCCGCATGACCCGAGAAATCCTCCTGAGAAGTATCGCGAGATGTATTATCAAAATCGTCCACCGCTCCCTAAAAACTTTCTTCCGCAACATCCCTTCAAGATCGGGCCCGCCGGAGTTTCGGGGCGCGACGAAGGGCTGTTGCCATGGCCCCGGACCAAGGAGATGATCAGTGACCAGCTTTGTGAATATTATGGTTTGATCACGCATCTCGACGAACAAGTGGGGAGGGTGATGAAGGCTCTGGAAGGGAGTCCACATGCCGATAACACCTACGTCATTTACACTGCTGATCATGGCCTCGCGATGGGAAGCCATGGGTTGCTTGGAAAACAAAATATTTATGAGCACAGTATGAAGTGCCCATTAATTATCTGGGGGCCGGAGGTGCCAGCCGGGCAGTCGACTCAGGAATTTTCTTACGTTCATGATCTCTATGCAACGGTGCTTGGCTTGGCGGGAGTTGAGCAACCCAAGTTGATCGATGCCAAAAACCTGCAACCCGTCATGAATGGTAAAGAATCAGGTCATCGATATGTTTTTCTGCCATTTCAAAGCCATCAACGGGCCATTCGGACTGGGAGGTGGAAGCTTAACGTTTTTCCGCAAATCAATCACAGGGAGATTTTTGATCTTGAAAAGGATCCTGACGAGATTCATCCGCTAGGAGCCCATGAATCGAGCCCAGCAGGGGAGCTTCTGAAGAAGTGCTTGGAGAGCGCGAGAGCAAGATATGGGGACGAAGCTTCGTTGAAAGTCAAAGACCCGGAATTAAAAGAAGCAGTTTACGAAAACTCGAATCGTCGAATGGACGTTTGGCAGCCCAAGTGGATTCGTGAAAAATACTTCGACGGGCGTAGCGCTCCCGATCATGGACCGGGAGCTCGTAAAAAGTAAGCTGGCTGCGGCTTAGAGTATCCCCCGGTTCTTGAGATTGTTAAGCCGGCGGACGGTGTCGATGAGTCCGTCGACCATGACTTCGGAATAGGTGCGGCCAAGGGTGGTGTCTATGCCGTGACCGGGCTCAAGTTTGCGAAGCGGCTCGAGAGCAGGATCGTCGTGGCGGAAAAGTTCAACAAAGGCGCTCGGCAGCTTGCCGGTTCTGGCGTTGGCTGTGAGAAGGGCTCCGACCCAACCATCGTCCGATGAAAGACATCCACGTGTGGTCGGAACCGAGCAGTGGAAGGGACCGATTTCATCCGCTTCCCCCATGGATGCGACGATCGCTTCGTTCTCGGGAATGCTGAGACCGGAGTCGCCGCAATGGGCTGCATCGATCAGAGCTTTAAAAAATGGACTTCCAATTTGCTCGTTCAGCCCGGTGAGAATAGGACGGAGTTTGGCAAGGGAGGTAAAGTTTTGGAATTCACCGGGGCGAAGGAATTCAATATTCCAATTTTTGATACAAGACTCGGCGAGCTTGGCTTCGTGATAAGCCCGAAGGTGAAGCTTGATATTCTGATTAACTCTGGCCTGAAATTCTTCGTCGTTGGCAGAAGGTGATCCCTCCATCCAGGTTTCCACCGAGGTTGAGTTGACCTGTACGATGTTGTTACGCATTGCGGCGTTCAGGTTGACCATGAGTTGGGCAAGGGCTTCGTCCTCGTCGTCAGGATTCATGGGGTTTACACCACCGACCATCATGACAAGTTGGGGCTCAAGACCGAGCTCGCGAACGGCTGCAATCAGCTCGTCTTTTTCGTCAGGTTGGGTTGTGCCAAAAGATGAAATTTGAATGAGGTCAACTTCGACGGGGGAAAGTTCAAGGAGTTCGCGTGCTCCGGCTGCGACTACAAATTCTCCATCGGAATTGCGGGGCAGCTTTCCGTCATCGTCGGGGACCAGAGCCTCGAGAAAGCCAAGATGGGTTCCGAGAATGCCTAGGGGAACGCCGGAGGTGTTTTCGATGGAAGAATTGAGCATGGGAAAGGGTTTCAGATGTCAGACAGAATTGAAACTGGAAAAGACCGGGGAGTATTCACTTTTTCAGGAAGAGGGCTTCGAAATGGATGAGAAACTTATGGTGCTTTTCTGGAGTCGCTTTGCGCCAGGCCGTAAAGTGCTCGGCGAGGGATGATCCTTTGAGTCGGGGGAACTTGGGTAGGATCTTCCAATGTTCCGGTTCTTTTTCGAGCAGAGGGAGAAGCAGATTGGCAAAGGCTCCGTTGAGTTCGCGCTCTGTCGCTGATTCCCGGAGCGTCTTTTTATGTTTTTGGTAAAAGGTCGGTGCGCTTTGCGCGGTGAGGGTTTCGCGGGATCTCATCACTGTGGCAGCATAGGCGCCAAGATGCGTGCGATAATTTTTCAGGGCGTTGTTGGGGGCCTTGTTCTCCCAGTCTTTGCAAAGTTTACGAAGGACGAAGAGTGAGGCGGTTTCACAGAGGGTTTCCTCGAGCCACTTGTTTTCGTGGGGCACGGGTTGGAAGTCAGCCCGGACGTGGGCGAGTTCATGGGCAAACTGGTAGATGCATTGTGAGTAATAGTAGTCTCCGCAATTGAGTTCTATCGCGACTTCTCCGCGATCAGTTCGCTGGAATAGAGTGATGGGACCGCGTTTGTGCCGGGAGACAAAAAGTGGGGGGTCTTTGAAAGTGTCTGCTTTAGGAAGCGTCGTGAGGGTTGGCTTGAAGATGTTACGCAGGTCGTTTTCGGACATCTTGAACCCCTTCGACTCGATTCTAAGCTGGGCTTGCGATGCCAGGCTGAGATTCAGGAGAAGGTAGGCGATGGTCTTCATTTCTTTCGGTTGGGAAGACGTTTACCCTTGATGCGAGCCTGGATGAGATCGGGGCAATTGCCGTCATTTCGCAAGCGTTCGCAGGCCGCTTCGATCCGGAGGCTTTGGCGGACCGGGCGGAAGCCCATCCGCCGGGTCAGGCAATCGTTTTGCAGGTCAAGGTGGGTATCTTCGAATTCCACGACCTTGCCACAATCCACACAGATGAGGTGGTTGTGGTTGGGATGATCGACAAAATTTGGATCATAGGTGGTTTGACCGTCACCGAGCTCGATTTCGTGGATGAGGTCAGCTTCCACAAGTAGTCCCAGTGTTCGGTAAACAGTAGCACGGGAGGCGCGGGAGCCCGCGTTGCGGAGTCGGTCAAACAGTTCATCCGGAGTGAAATGCTCGTCGGATGCGAATATAATTTCGAGAATCTCATCCCGTTGGGAAGTTTGCCTCAAACCCTTTTTTCGGATGAAATCGTCAAGTCGTTCGCGAATACCCTCGTCCATGTTGGAAGCATCTTAGGGAATTTAGATTGAATAATGAATCCCGAATATCGAGGATTAGGCCGTGAAGGTTCTTTTGGTGGTTTTTCTCCTGTGTCTTGTCTCTTGCGGGGCTCCTGATAAGGTCAGGGTGCGTCAATTTCACCTTCAGGATACGGAGGTTTCGACCGGTCATCCCTTTATTCGTGCGGAGATGAACAAGCGGCTTTACGGGGCTGTGACGGCTCGCGAGCGCACTTTACGGAAAGGAAATTACTACCATGTTCGTTGGGACGGATTGACAGGGCTAAACCCCGTGAAGCTGGTCTTCGAATTCCGACAGGCAAAAACTGGTGCGAAGGTGAATAAGCGGGAGTATCTTTCTCCGGGGTCCCGCAAGGGAGAGTTGGAAATCATGGTATCGGGGCTGGAGTATTTGAAGGATGGCCATGTTCAAGCTTGGCGTGTGACTCTCATCGAAGGAGATGCCGAAATTGCGGTAAAAAAATCTTACCTCTGGGATTAGGTGGGCGATTTTTGGATCTGGGAATATGAGCTGTGCACAGCGGGTGCGCTGAACTCAACTACCACCCGCAAAGCTTACGAGGGTGCTTTGGTTAGGGCTGGGGCAGGGTACGGATGCCTACACACTTGGCCGGAGTTGGGTGACCCGACTTTGAAAGAGTGTTTGAAGGACCTGGGCGGAGCACGAGAGACTCCCATTGTGCGTCGAACCTTGGATTGTATCTGGGCCGATGGACGGGCTCGTGTGGAGAAGAGGTCTCTGTTTGATGGGCTGAAAGTGCCGGAGAGTCATGCGACTCTACCGATGCTCAATGAGATGGTTTTATGTGAGGCTGTGGAGAAGGGGTTTACGCACGTGAAGGTCAAAGGTGGTAAGGGCGGAGGGCAGGACATGTGTCGGGTCCGGTCGATGATACGCCTGTTTCCCGGACTCAAATGGCGAATTGATTTTAATGAAAGAGGAGAGGCGGGAGAACTCCTTGAAGAGTTGTCATCGTGGTCGGAGCAAGAGAAAGCGGCCATCGACTTTCTGGAAGATCCAGTGCCCTATTTTGGCGATGGCTGGGGGCGAATAGTCTCGGAGTCTGGTTTGGAAATGGCCCTTGATCGACAACTTGAAAGTGATCGTGGAGATGCTGCGGTGCGGGTGGTGAAGCCTGCGATTCAGGAAATGACGTCAGGTGGACGGGTGGTTGTGACAAGTTACATGGATCACCCGCTTGGTCAGACGTTTGCGGCTTGGGAGGCTGCTCGCGCCGGGGTGACTGAAATTTGCGGGCTTCAGACCCATGAGCTTTTTGAAAAGAATGAATTCGTCGAAGCCCTAGGGAACGCAACGCCTGAATTTAAGATTCCAAATGGAAACGGTTTGGGGTTTGACGACTTGCTTGAATCTCTTCCATGGACGAAGCTTCCCTTGTGAAGGAAGTGGAACTTTGGGCTCGAGAAAACGGCGGCTTCGAGGAGCATCGCTTTTTTCGGACGTCTGGTTCAAGTGGTGAAGAGAAGTGGGTGGCTCTCTCAAATCGGGCTTTGGAGTGGTCGGCCCGATCAGTGATCGAAGCCCTTGAAATCAGCTCGCAAGATGTTTTGGGCTTGGCGCTTCCGGTGATTCATGTGGGTGGCTATGGATTGATGTTGCGAGCCAAAATCTCAGGAGCAACCTTGATCGAATTCGAGAGTTGCTGGAATCCCGAGGACTTTACGCATTGGTGTGATGTGAATGCTGTGTCGATTTCCTCGCTGGTCCCTACGCAAGTGCATGACTTGGTTAAGATTCAGGCGTCATGTCCGACTTCAATAAGAAAGATCGTAGTCGGAGGTGGAGAGTTGGACGAAGGACTTGCCGGGCGAGCGAGGCTGTTGGGGTGGCCGGTGATCCCGAGTTATGGCATGACCGAAACTTCCTCGCAGGTGGCGACCGGTGATGGTCTGCCTTTACTTCCTGGTTGGGATGCGAAAATTGTGGAGGGGCGCCTAGCTTTAAAAGGTGGTGGATTGTTCACCTCGATCATTCGTAAGAAAGACGGCGGATTTGTTGCCGAGGATCCCAAGATGGATGGATGGTATGTCACTAACGACAGATGTGATTTGAGCGGTGAAGGTCTACGGATTTTGGGTCGCGCGGACCGTTTGATCAAGGTCTTGGGCGAGCTGATTGATTTGGAGGGGCTGGAGAATTTTTGGCGAAATAAGCTTGGCTGTGAAGTTGCCTTGGTGACGCGCCCGGATGAAAGGCGGGGGGTGAACCTGCTTCTTTTCCATGAAGGAACTGAGATGGATCTTATGGATTGGAATTCGAGCCTTCCCGGCCCGGAGAGGATTTCAGATGCAATTGCCGTGGACTTGTTGCCTCGATCGGTCCTCGGGAAAATTGATCGCTCAGCTTTGAGCAAGTTTCATGCGGATTAGCGTTGCATTGGTAGTAGTTGTGGACGAATTTAACTTAACTAAACGGAAGATAGGCTTTCACCCACCGCTTTAGGAGAACGACGGCTCCTGACGCGGTTTTTTTCTATTCCCGTCCTGCGAAAGAATATTCGCTTATTAAAAAATGGCCGAAGCCACCTCAGATCCTCAAGTCGCCTTGAATGTTGTTTCTTCCCCAGAGGAAAAAATTGATACTCTTCTCACTGCAGACCAGCTCGAAAATTTTGGGCTTAAGTCACCGGAAGGTCCTGGAAAGCATTATGTTCTCGATACCAATGTACTCCTGCATGAGCCCGGTTGTTTGAATCGATTTCAAGATAATCATTTGTGTATTCCGGCCGATGTCCTTTCTGAATTGGATCGTTTCAAAACGGAGCAGACTGAACGTGGGGCTAATGCGCGAAGAGTTCATCGGAAGTTGACCTCAATTTTTGGGACGCAATCGCAAGTAACGAAGGGGGTGCCAACTGATGGAGGTGGAACGGTTCGACTGGTAATTTATGATCCGAGTTTGTGCGAGAAGAGTAGCAAGGAATTGCGGAGGTTTCACCGGATCTTTCCGGATCGTGAGCGCGTGGATCATCGTATTCTTGCCTGCACTCTGTTGCTGGCCGAGCACGTCGATCTGCCGGTTGTTCTGGTGACAAAAGATCTGAACATGCAGCTGAAAGCTCGCGCTGTTGGGATCACTTGTGAGGATTATTTGAACGATAAAGTTGCCCCACAGGACTCGGCCAAAAAGGAAATGGTGAGATTGTCTCTGGATCAGAATGAGCTTCAGCGCTTTGCGAGTTCGGGAGAGATCGAGTTGGGCACAGAGAGGACTGCTGGTCTGCATGTGAATCAATACGTCTTGCTCGAGGCGGGAGAGAAGCAAACGATTCCTGCTCGTCTTGCACAGGCCGGCAAATTGGTGCGTTTGGTAGTGCCGGAGGTTTTACGCATTCCGGATGGTAATCATTTGAAGCCGCTCAATTTGGGGCAGAAGTGCTTCATCGATGCCTTGCTCAATCCAGATATTTCTTTGGTGACCTGTTTCGGGCAGGCCGGAACAGGTAAAACTTTGGTGGCAATGGCGGCAGGATTGCACGGTGTCTTTGCAAGAGAGTTTAATGGACTCACGGTGAGTCGTCCGGTGGTTTCGATGGGTGATCAGATGGGATATCTCCCGGGGTCACTGGAGGAAAAGATGAGGCCTTGGCTGCAGCCAATCTATGATGCGCTTGAACTTTTAATGAGCCCTCAGAACTCGCAGGGCCCAAAACGAAAGCGGAATAAGGTGGAGTCCGAGGGGGGGCAGCAAAAACCTTATGACGACCTTGTGAACCAGGGGGTGATCGAAGTGGAAGCGCTTGCTTATATCCGTGGGCGTTCGATCCCCAATCGGTTTTTTATTTTGGATGAGGCCCAGCAGTTGACCCCACAGGAAGCCAAGACGGTGGTGACCCGCATGTCGAAGGGATCGAAGTTGGTAATGGTCGGTGATCCGGCTCAAATTGATCACCCATATGTTGACAGTCGAAGCAATGGATTGGTTTTCACCCGCCAGAGGATGCGGGGGCAGAGCTTTGCCGCCCATGTGACTCTGAGCCGGGGAGAGCGCAGTGACCTGGCTGAAGCAGGTGCGCGTTTGATGTGACGGATTTTTTGTGCTACACCAATGCCAGCAATGAAGTTTATTGCCTTCGCTTTCCCATTCTTACTCCTGCTTGGAGGATGCGGCTCCGGTTCTAATCGGACGCCTCCGCCGTGGGCTGCAGTCGTGGAGAGAGAGGTTGATGCACTGGGAATCCAGAATTGGATTATTATAGCGGAGTCGTCATTCCCCGTGGTTTCGCGAGGTGGGGTGAGGACTTTAGTGGTCGATGGTGAAGTTCCGGAAATCGTAGATTATGTGGTGAACCATCTTGAGAAATCGGAGACTGTCACGCCTTCGTTCAATATCGCTCGTGAGCTTCCCTTTGTCAGTAATGATAGAGCTCCTGGCATTGACCAATTTCGAAAGCAGCTCAAGGAAGCTCTGCATGGTCACCAAGTTCGGCAAATGGATAATCGTTCACTGACTCTGCTTTCTCATAGCGACGCTTCCAAGTATATGGTTCTGGTGCTTAAGTCGAAAACGGCCCTACCGTATTCCAGTGTCTTTATCGAACTGGATAGTGGTTATTGGGATCGAGATTCTGAGGATCGCCTGAGGGAGGAAATGAGGACCTCGGAAGAAAGAGCGAGGCAGCAACAAATTGAGGCAAATGAAACGAACAACTGAAGAGATTGATCAGGAGCGTGAAGAAGCATGGGTTGGTGATGCCATTCTCGCTCTCTATATGAGGGAGTGGCTTCTTCGTGAGAAGGGGAAGATCGATGGGGAGGCGTTTATTCGAGCAACTTCGAATGATTTTTTGCGATTGCAAGGAAACCCGACGGCAGTCGAGGCGGAGATCGGTCGTGAGTATCAAGAGAAGGGGCTTCAGGCGGGCTTCGATTACGTCGAGCAGAAGCTTGTTCCGCTTTTTATCCAGCGTGAGAAAGTGCGGGCAAGACAGAAGGCACGAAGATAGAGAGAACTCTAGCCTTTCAAATTGAGCCGGAGTTCTTCTGGGTTAAGGGATTAGGATCGCGTGCGGTGAATGAGGAGGGTCAAAGCTCCGAGTGATCCGAGGAGGGTGTCTTAGGGTTCTGGAGTGCAAGCGATGGTGACGCGGCCCAGCATGGTGTTACCAATTCCGCTAGGAATACCGCGGAATCAAATGTGCCGGATGAAATTTTGGCAAATGAATCGAAGGGATCTGTGCCAGATACGAGGGAGATGAGATCGCTGGTGGATGTTCTACCTATTGGACTTGCCATCGCATCAATTCTTATGATCGGATTTCCCGGTGGAAACGAGTAGTCCTCAAGTTCCGTTCCAACGTTATAGACTTTGCCGCATTCGAAGGTCAGAGTGCTGCCTACTTCTCCGGAGATTAGGCTGGAAATATCCGGTGCCTCATTGTCGCCGATGAACTATTCGTCGGAGGGCAGAACCATAGCGGTGAATGAGAAGTTGGTGTTCGTGTCAACAATGTAGAATATAGCGGAATCGCTGCTCCGTGGAGTGAAGGGGCCGGAGTTGGTTGTCACCGGTTGCAAGGGATGATTGAAGATTGGAGGTGTCTCCGACTTCGGCGAGAGCTTCCAGTCCGGCGGAGGCGGTAGAACCGGTATTGAAAAAGTTGTTCGTTCCGTCATGAAACAAGGGAAGCGCAGGGGGAAGTCCAACGTTGGAAGGGGCTTCAATTGTAATTCTGAGAGTCGCGGCCTGGGAAGCTTCGGGCGTGAGAAGGGCTGTTGCGGGGATGGCTTCTTTGTCTTGTGGTAGTGGCAACAAACTGCAGAGGTAAGTGGCCTTTACCTGTTGCTGATCTGAAAAAAACGCTATTTCGAAATATAGGTTTTTTGCGGGAATACCCGTTAAAGAGTATCCCTCATTCTCTTTTTTTGTTTTATCCCGGACGTGGCAAAGACGAAATTACAGGGGCTATTTTGCCCTCTCATTTCCCCAGAGGAGAACATGGAGCCGGGGGCTGAATCGGTAGCCGAGATCGCGACAAATATCGGCAAGCCAAAGCGAGCGTTGCTGAAGCGTTTCCGCGTCGCGGCCCTCGGGCATGAGGTAGATCCGTTCGGAAGTAAGGTGTAATTTCGATTGCAGTGCTTTGACTTCATCAAGGTCTGTTTGATTACAGACGACGAACTTGAAGAAAGCGGTTTCGAGAGAAGATAAGAGATTGAGCGCCTTGAAATTCAGTCGAAGATTTTCATCTATTCCCGAGTTCGAGAGCTTTGGAGAGACGTTGAATTGGGTCGGGATTTCAATGAACTTTTTGGAGGGAATCTGTGTGCCGTTTGTTTCGACTTCGATGAATTGGGCTCTTGGGAGAAGCTTGGTGAGCTCAGCCAACTCATCTTGTTGGAGTAATGGTTCGCCTCCAGTAAGGACGAGTCGATCGCAGTGATACTTTGAGATAAGTGGCGCGATTTCAGATGGGCTGAGTTCTATGATTTGCTCTGCTTTGGAGAATTTTATTCCGTCCTGATGTTCCCAGGGAGTTTTTTTCCAGTTCCAGGTGTAAGGGGTGTCACACCAGTGGCAGTGGAGGTTGCAAAGCGAGAGCCGCAGAAAGACGGCTGGAGCTCCGAGGGAGGCTCCTTCTCCCTGCAGGGTGTGAAAGATCTCGGCTGAGCCATCGGCGAGACGTGAGACTTTCATGGGCTATGGTGACAAGCGGAAGGCTTGTGCTATCGGCTAGAGCAGAGCGTAGTTTTTGAGGAGGCTGCGAAGAGCCTCCGTTTTTTCGTCGGTCAGGTTGACGAGGGGAAGTCGGATCTCATCGGTGCAGTGACCCTGAAGAGCCACAGCCGATTTGATGGGGATAGGATTGGTGTCGAGTCCCATAAGGCCGGAAAGAAGTGGATAGTAGCGCTTTTGGATTTCCAGAGCTTCCGCAAACTCTCCTTCGAGGCAGCGATTGACGAGGCTGGTGATGACTTCCGGAATGAGATTGGAGGCGACGCTGACCAAGCCGACTGCTCCACATGACATGAAGGGCAGGGTAAGGGGATCGTCTCCGGAAAGTATTTGGAAATCCTCGGGGACAGCTTGCACCAGTTGATTGACTCGATCGACCGAGCCGCCAGCCTCTTTGTTGGCCACGATGTTTTCACAGTCGGTGGCGAGGCGGGCAACTGTTTCAATGCCAATTTCGATTACGGAACGTCCGGGGACCGAGTAGAGCATGATGGGGAGGCCGGTGTTTGCGGCGACCGTTTTGTAGTGCTGGTAGAGTCCTTCCTGAGACGGCTTGTTGTAGTAGGGGCAAACCTGAAGCGAGGCATCTGCGCCGGCTTTTTCGGCAGCTTGAGTCAGGTGGATTGCCTCGTTGGTGGAATTGGCTCCACTTCCGGCAACGACGAGGAGTCGTTTATCAGCGTATTCAACAGCAGCGCTAATGACTTCGAGGTGCTCTTCAGAATCAAGAGTGGGCGACTCGCCGGTGGTTCCGACGGGAACGATGCCGGTGATTCCAGCTGCGGCCTGACGATTGATCAGAGTTTTGAAGGCATCGTGGTCAAGGGAGCCATCGCGAAAAGGAGTAATTAGGGCGGTAAAGGTGCCTGCGAACATCTGAGTGTCTTAGGGTGAAACCTTCGGAATGTATAGAGCGCGTCTTTGAAAAATGAGACCGACGTTTGATTCAGTCCTTAGTTCTTCCAATTCAAGGCACCTTTTTTGAGAGCGTAGACGTAGGCAATCGTCAGGATTCCAGCAAAGCTGGCCATGCTCCAAAGGACCATGGCATTCTCACGGACAAGGTCGGCAAAGCTAACTGCCCAAGGATACATGAAGACGACCTCGATATCGAAGATTACGAACAGCATCGCGACAAGGTAGAATTTTACACTGAACCGGGGAGCCCCTTCGCCGATGGGGAGCATTCCACATTCGTAGGGAGTTTCCTTGGCCTCGTTGTGGCTTCCCTTCTTGCCGAGAAGAACGCTAAGGCCGAGAGCGGCGCCTGCAAATCCGATAGCTGCAAGAGCTTGAAGAATAACGGGAAGATAATCGTTCAGCATGATTTGAGAGCGTAATTGGTTAATTTCAAATGTTGGAAGGGAGGGTGATTGCCTTTCCTGGAAAAACAATTACCCGCGCCGTTGCCGACGCGGATAATTAAAGGATTCGGCGCTGGTAAAACCAGCATCAATTTTTGCGAAATTCGCTTTGTTCAGTGAACTAACCTTCTTGCTGGGCAAGATTGTCGCTGTGCGCTTCCTGAATGCGCTCGAGTCCGCGGTATTCCTTGCCATCTTTTTCGGCAAGGCCACGGGTAACCAGATTTTGCAGCTTTTCATAAGCACGAAGACGAAGCATTTCTTCTCCTCCACTTACTGCATTACGCTCTTTCAACCGCTCGTAGACATCCTCGAAAAGCTCGTTGAATCCGAAAAGCTTCGGATCTGAACTCAGAACATTCACCAGTTCATCGGTGACATGATCGGGAAGTCGACGGGAGAAACGCGTCCGTTTAGTAGTTGCCATAACGACATGACAATAGCAGAAATTTATAGGAAAAGCGACTGAAAAAACCTGCAAAGACTGCGAAATATAAAAACTTAGTAAACAATTAAGTTAGGTTTTCTTAAAGAAATGTCACTCGTGCGCCTAGAGTGCGTTGATTCTCCTTTGTGAAATGGTCGAGTTTGGCTAGCGTCTGCTCGATGATCGCGCGATTGAAAGGTGAAGTTTGGGAGGCCCTGCCTGGAAGGGTCGTGGTGGGAGCCGGTGGGGTGGGTTATCTTGTTCAACTGCCTCTTTCGACCTATGATCAGCTGAACCCGCTTGAGGGGGACTCGATTGACTTACGCATATACCAACATGTCAGGGAAAATTCACTGACCCTGTATGGTTTTGCGCGGGACGAGGAAAAAGATGTTTTTATGCTCTTGATTGATCGGGTGAGCGGGATTGGGCCGGCAACGGCCTTGGCCGTTTTGGGTGGTTTGCCGGTGGAAGGTTTTAAGCAGGCGGTGATTCAAGGGGATGCTGTGGGTATTTCTGGAGTGAAAGGGATCGGCAGAAAGACCGCGGAGAGAATTATTTTAGAATTGAAGGACAAGGTTGGGGTTGTCGAGACTTGGGATTCAGGGCCCGACCGGACGGACTCGGCTCGTGATGCCGAAATGGGCCTTATGGCGCTTGGCTTCAAGCAGGCGGAGGCTCGCAAGGCGGTTGATCGTGTTCTGAAGGAGAAGCCCGAGGCGGATAGTTCCGAACTCATCCGACTTGGCCTCAGGGGCTAGAATGTCAGGGCCACAAAAATCTCCGGGCGCTGATGCGAACGGAGATTGTTCGTTGGTCCTAAGGAATCATTATTGTTCCTCGTATGAGTCGTTAGAGTTTTTTGCGAAGAGTATCATATCTTTGGCGAAGCCCGCTCAGCTCACTTTCGCGCTCTGTAATCTGATCAAGGAGGTCAGCGAGTTCGCGGAGTATCCCTGAGTGGTTAGGTGTGACTCGGTGTCTCGAACCACTGCCCATTGCTGCTCCGCCCTGACGGACCCAGTTGTGGATCGTTAATTGGGTAATGCCAAACTGCTTGGAAGCGTTTGCAACACCCCCACGTCCGTGTTTAGCGTTGTAATCATTAACCCAATTGAGAACCTCAGCCTTCTGGGCTGAGGTATATCTTTTTCCTTTCCTACTAGCCACATCAAGCAAGTAGGATCGGTAGTTATGTTAGCAAGTGAAAGATACTATCTTTTCATTTTTTCACATGATCACTGATAATTTCAGCAACTTCAGGCATCGAGAGGGCCTTGCTTGTGCAATCCCGTGCAACTAAATCCCTTTGAACATATTTTAAAAAGCCGATAAAAATATTAACTTCAGGGGTAGTTTCCAAATCGCTGACACCATCTCCAACCATGACGAACTTGTTTGGTCCCATATTTGCACGAATTGATCTAATAATTTCAGGTTTTCCGCCGGATCTTGTGGTCGGATAATCATCATCATATCCGAGATATTTTCCTGATTCGTCAAAGAACAGTGGAACCGCTTCCACCCGTGAAATCCCAAGCTCCGCGGCAAGTGGGGCAATACAAGGTTCAAAGCCTCCTGAGATAATGAGGCATTCCCACCCCTGCTCCTGCAAATGTGCGATCGTTGCTTTTGCCGTGGGTTCCACGGTTTGAAGATACATTTTGCCCACTTCCTCACATTGAGACCGGGTCGGCTGGATGAGGTCAAGGCGTCTTGTGAAGACTTCTTCGACAGGCACTTTGCCATCCATGGCTTGATTTGTCAGATCTTCGACTTCCTTGAAGATTTGATCTCCAGCAATCCGTGCCAATTCATCTACCCCTTCGATGGAAGACAGGGTGGAGTCGCAGTCAAAAGCGATGATTTTTTTCATAGTGGTTTAAAAGATTAGAACCTTAGTTCCGATCGGCGTTAGATTGAATAGTGTAAGCATCTGCTCATTTATCAGCCTAATGCAGCCGTGAGATGCTGGGCTGCCAATCAACTCCTCTGCATGGGTGCCATGAAAGTAGATGTATCGGCAGTAGGTATTCGCGTTGTTTTCGTCCAGGCCTTCGAGCCAAAGAATCCGGCTGAGGACTGCGTCCTCACTTTGCTCACCTTTCCACACATTTCGTGGAATGCGGCCTTTAAAGTTGGTGAAGATGGGGGCTCCCTCGCCAATGCGCTCGCGAACTACGAAGTTTCCGATTGGAGTTCGGTAGGATCCCTCTTCAACCCCCGGACCATTGGCCGCGGTGGAGACAGAGGCTTTAAAGATTTCCTTCTCGTTCCTGACCAAAACGATCTCTTGTCGATCGAGTGAAACCTCAATTTTGCAATGACTGTGGGGCCAATTCATGCGTGGCGCCGAATATCAGGTAAGCTGTGGCTCGGCGGGTCGTGATTCGTCCGAGTCAGGGGCCTCGAGGCTCCGGTTTGGCTCCTGCGGTTTCATACCAAGGCGGTCGATGAGGGCGAGATCCTTTTCGATGGCAGGGTTCTTGGCCGTGAGAAGTTTGTCTCCATAGAAAATGGAGTTGGCCCCGGCGAAGAAGCAGAGAGTCTGGGCCTCTTCGGACAGCTGGGTTCGGCCAGCAGAAAGGCGGACTTTTGCTTTGGGCACGGCGATGCGGGCCAGAGAAATGATGCGCACGAGTTCGAAAACATCGACTCCTTGTTTCTCGGCAAGTGGAGTGCCGGGCATGGGCATCAGGGAGTTGATGGGGACGGATTCGGGTTGCGGGTTGAAGCTTGAAATGACCTCGAGCATTTTGAGTCGGTCTTCGGTAGTTTCGCCAAGTCCGAGAATTCCGCCGCAGCAGATGGACATTCCGGCATCTTGCGCGTGGCGAATGGTATTAAGTCTATCCTGAAAAGTGTGGGTGGTTACAATGTTGGGATAGTGCTCTGGCGAGGTATCGATGTTGTGATTGTAGGCTGTGACTCCAGCATCCTTGAGTTTTTCGGCTTCAATGGGTCCTAGTTCTCCAAGAGTGACGCAGACCTCCATTCCGAGTTCGGAAACATCGCGCACGATGTCGAGAACTTGCTCGAAGCGCTGGGTGCCTTCGCGCACACCACGCCACGCGGCTCCCATGCAGAAGCGGGTGGAGCCGCTTTCACGAGCGGCTTTTGCGCGCTCCATGATGTCGCACTTTTCCATGAGGCGTTCAGCATCGACTCCACTCTTATATCGGGCGGACTGGGCACAGTAGGAGCAATCTTCGGAGCAACCGCCGGTCTTGATGGAGAGAAGGGTGCAGAGCTGGATTTCAGCTGCGGGCCAGTTTTCCTCGTGGACCCGGCGGGAGCGCTGGATCAGATCAAAAAGAGGGAGTTGGTAGAGAGAGTTGAGTTCTTCGAAGGTCATGAAATTTAAGGGGTGAAGTTAGCGGATCCATTTGCCGGAGACGGTTGGCATCCTGCCATAAGAGAGAGCGGCGTAGTCGGTTTTGCCCTTGGCTCCGACGAGGGGCACACCCACGCGACGCTTCCAAACATCTGACATGTTTTCTCCGGTATGGCAGCCCCAGCTTTGGCAAAAGGCATTCTTATTAAAAGAGCGCCCACTGATTTTGCCAAGGTCACGTTCGTGAATCCAAGCCTGGCTGACTGCCATCACATCACTGCCATAGTCGAGCATGAAGCAGTGGCGGTTGGAGTGGCCGAAAAAGTCGAAAGTGATGATGTCGCGGAGGCGGTTGATCGCGGAGATGACTTGGTCGCCGGAGCTGATCCAAACAAGCTTGGCTTTTCGTTTGGCGGCCTGTTCGGCAATCCATTGGGTATAGGGCTTCCCGTCTTCGCGTCCGCGGGTGACGTAACCGTTCTTGTAGACGATCCACGTCATGGAGTTGGACATACCATAGGATTTTCGGATTTCGTCCATGCGCATGGTTGATGCTCGAACAAAGTTGGCCCACCAGCGGTCGTGGCGATCCCGCTCAACACGGAGGTTCTCCCATTTACGGCTCGCAGGGCCGCCGCAGAGGATCACGTGCTCTTTCGCAAAAAGAGGCAGCCCGATCGTGAGCAAAAGTGAGAGAACCAAGAACTTCATGCGCAGAGTATGTCCCTGCTTGATCGGGGCTTCAAGGCTGGAGGCGATTAGTTCAGTGAGGAAGAGTGATTTACCTGCAATTCACCCTGATTTGGGCTTTGAAAACCGGATCCGTTGGGCTCGTCGTGTTCAGCTGTCCTTGGAAGCTATTCGTCCTCTAAAGTGAGGAGCATCTGGCCGGCCTCCATCGGTGCGGAACTTTTGGCATGGATGAACGCCGTAAAAACCAAGAGATCCTTACCGTCTTTACATTTGATCCGGGATACGGCCGCATTTGCAAATGCGTGCGATTGTCCAGGCGTCTTGAGATCCAATTTCTCTAATGGGAGGCCTTTGCAATCACATAAAAACAGACCCCATGTTCCCCAGTCTCTGCGGGTTCCCTGAACTTCTTGTAAGTAGAATGATCGATCCTTCCATGTAAACTTGCTGCGGTCGCCGATGTTGCCGTCTGCACCCAGCTTGATGAATGCGTCGTTCTGTTTCCAAGAGGGGCGGGCTTTCCAGTGTTCAAAATTTGTTAGGATTCCCGATGCCAGTTGGTCGACCCTTGCACGCTGATAATAGTGAAAACGAAGTCGGATCGTCGAGGTGGACAGGTTGCCATCCTTGATTTCGACCTTTTCAAAGCTGGGAGTGCCTTCCGCGGTTGGGGCAAGAGTTCTGGGTAGGTCGATTTCACGATCATGTTTCCCTGAGCGTAGGGCCTTCAAATCGGGATAGGATCTCAGGCGAATCCAGCATGAATTTGGCGCATCCTTTTCGTAGGCAAGTAGAAAGCTTCCATCATCGGTTTCGTGAACTGTTGCTTGAGAACCATGTTGATCTAGTTCGATGACGTGTTTCCAGTTCTTAAGATCCTTGGACTCGGACAGGTGGATCGAGAACACCCCGTTTTTCAAAGAGTGTGAAACCCCGAAACAAGTCGCGCCAATTTTGGAGCGAGGTTGAAAGACCTCAAGGCAGTCCATTCCGCGTCCTTCATTGTCACGGAGCTTGAAGATGAGAAGCTTGGCCGCGTTTGTGTCCTCCAGGCGTTTTACGAGGGCGAGAGTCTCTTTGCTGAGCCCCTGGCAGGCCTGAAGAAGGTGGAGTAAAACAAGGAGGGGAAGGATCGTTCTCACATGCTCTATTAACTGCGTTTTTGGCGCTGATTATCAGTGGGATTGTACCATTGGTGGGAATCTTCGGCCTTGGATGAGCGAAGAATAAATATCTAGGAGCCCATCGCTGAGCAAAAAGTATCGAGGGCTGATCGGAGTTGTTCGGTCTGAGTGCCGAAGTTAATTCGGACGCAGCGACTTTGGCCGAAGAACGTTCCGTCGGAGAGATAGAGCCCGGCATCTTCGGCTGCTTGAATGGGACTCTCGATCGCGAGCGCGGTGCAGTCGATCCAGGCCAGATAGGTGGCCTCGATTTCCGGCACTTTGGCTCCGGAAACTTTTTCCCGAATGGTCGATGTCAAGAGATCTCGATTGGTTCGAAGGTAGGCAACCAGGTTCTGTCTCCAGGGCTCTCCGTGTTTGTAAGCCGCTTCGGCTGCATAGTATGCAATGCAATTGATCTCGGGAAGGGTATGGCCGCGGGCTGCTGTGAAACGGCGTCGAATGGAGTCATTTGGAATGACCGCAAAGGCGTAGCCAAGGCCGGCAATGTTATAGGTTTTACTCGGAGCGAGCAGAGTGATGGTGCGGTCGCGCAGTGCTTCCGGTAGATTCAGTGCCGAGAAGTGAGGGGTCTGTTCTTCTTCAAGAATGAGGTCGCAGTGGATCTCGTCGGAGAGAAGAATGAGATCGTGCTTTTCGCAGAAGCTTGCGAGTTGGGTGATTTCTTCTTTCGTGAAAACGCGGCCCATGGGGTTTTGTGGATTGCTAAGGACGAAGATCTCGGTGTCGGATGTCACCTTGTCTTCCATCGCCTGCCAATCGAAGGTCCACTTGCCGTCGACTTCGACGTGATCGACAGTGAGAAGTTCCATGGTGGCATCGTGATGGATGCCAAGGAAAGGTGGGTAAACTGGGGCGCAGGTGAGGACTTTGTCCCCGGGTTTTCCAAAGGCCCGGGCCGCGAGGGAGAGGGCGGGGACAAGGCCGCCGAGGTGAACGATTTCCTCGGCGGGGGCGGTGTAGCCAATGCGATTCTCGAGATAGCTTTGAAGGGTCTCGACGAGGGATGAATGTGGTTGGGCGTAGCCAAAGACACCGTGGTCAACCCGTTTGCGGATGGCCTCAATGACTTCGGGGGGTGAAATGAAGTCCATGTCGGCAACCCAAAGTGGGTTGAGGTCGGGGCGCTTGTCCCACTTGAGGGAGCCGGTTCCGCATCGGTCGATGGGAGTGTCGAAATCTGTCATGTCGGGATGATGCCGAAGTTAAGGAAGGGGCCAACAACGAAAGGAGGAAAAATGAATGAGTGGGAGCTGGCTCGAGTCGACATTGGGTCTTGTCGTGGGAGGATATGGAGGGAGGATCAGGGCGATGAAAATATTGGCAGGAATTTTGGGGATTGGTTGTCTGATCATTGGGGCGGCGTTGGCCGGTGAACGTCCGAATGTTTTGCTGATTCTGGCGGATGATATGGGCTACGGCGATGTGCAGGTTTTGAATGAGAAATCGAAGATTCCGACGCCGCACTTAAACAGATTGGCAAAGGGTGGTGCGATTTTCACGGATGCGCACAGTGGTTCGGCGGTTTGTACGCCGACTCGTTATGGTCTGATGACTGGTCGGTATTGCTGGCGTTCCCGCTTAAAGCGTGGAGTTCTCTTTCCGCCGAATGACAAGCCGCTGATCGAGAATGACAGGGTGACGATTGCCAGTTTTCTGAAGAAGCAGGGATATCGAACCGGGATGGTGGGGAAGTGGCATTTGGGAATCGGCTGGGCTCGGGATGAAAAGGGGAAGGTTGTCTTTGATGAGCCCTTTACCGACGGACCCATTGAGAAGGGATTTGATGAATGGTATGGTGTCGCGGCTTCGCTCGATATGGTGCCTTATGTCATGTTGCGGGATCATCAGGCTGTCGCGAAAACGACAGAAACCCAGCCGGCGATCGGCTTTCCCAAGTATATCCGAAAGGGGCCGAAGGATCCGAATTTTGATCCGGGCGATGCTCTCGATTTATTCGCGAAGGAGGCCGGGATCTTTATCAAGAAGGAGGATGAAAAGCCCTTCTTTTTGTATTTGCCACTGACCGGGCCGCACAAGCCGGTTTGGCCACATGAACGCTTTGTGGGAAACACCAAGCTGGGACCGTACGGGGATTTTGTGCATCAGGTGGATGCAACAGTGGGAATGGTATTGAAGTCTCTGGAGGAATCAGGAAAGGCTGAGAATACCCTTGTGATTTATACTTCTGACAACGGTTCGTTCATGTATCGCCGTGGTGGCAGGGACGATCACCATCTCAAGAATGACAAGGATCAGGGCTATCGCCCGGAAGATCATTCGGCCAACTATCAATGGCGCGGGACGAAGGCAGATGTGTGGGAAGGCGGGCACCGTGTTCCATTCTTCGTGAGGTGGCCCAAGCAGATCAAGGCGGGAGTTAGAGTGGAGGATGCCGTATGTCTCACTGACGTTCTGGCCACGGTGGGAGATCTCATTGACTCTGATTTGCCGAAGGGTGCGGGCCAGGACAGCTTCAGTTTTGCTTCGCAACTTAAAGGAGAGAAAGGCGCGGTTCGTCCGGGAGTGATCAATCACTCGGCGTCGGGAACTTTTGCGATTCGAAAAGGTCCTTGGAAGTTGATTTTGGGCAGTGGCTCGGGTGGCCGTCAGCACCCGAAGGGGAAGCGCTTCGAAAAGCCATATCACCTCTATCATCTCGGTGAGGATCCCGGTGAGACCCGTAATTTGATCGAGGAGAAAGAAAAGGTTGCGAACGAGATGGAGGCGGAGTTTGAACAAATCGTTGGGAAGGACCGATAGCAGGTGGTAGGCCGGGTCAGTCTATGAAAGATGGTATTCTCTTGGGGCCGGTTTTAGCCCTGATGCTGCCATTGGCGCTCTTTACTGTTTTGTATTTTGGATGTCGAAAAGAGAACACTGCTTTACAGGTAGAGGCGCGTTACCGGTTGGCCATGGTGGCGTCGTTGGCATTTTTTGTATGGGCAATTTTTGGCCCTTATCACGGAAATCATCTGATGAGGATACTCAGCGATCTGCTGGCGACGGCCAGTATCGCCTGCGCGTGGGGGTTGGCAGTGACAGGTATGAGGCTTGGAATCAAAAAGCCAGTAACCGCGACTGTGTTGACTCTATTGACCACGTTTAGCCTGGTTTACGCTGGCTACAATTGGATTGAGAGATTTTGATCTCCGGCTCTGTCAATAAAGCTTCGGTGATTCTACCCGATTAAGATTCCCCGACCGGAGATGAGGTAATCTTGGCCAAGGCATCCTCAATCTTCGGATTGACCTCGTGCTTGAGGGCCTCGGCTGACATTTTGAGGGCATTCTTAATCGCGAGGGCAGAAGACCCCCCGTGGGCAATGATGACGACGCCGTTGACACCGAGAAGAGGGGAACCACCATAGGATTCGTAGTTGGTGCGATCCTTGACGGCCTTAAAAGCTCCTTTGCCGAGGAGGGCGCCGGCGATTCTAACGGGGTTCTTTTTGAACTCCTCTTTCATCCACTTGGACATGGCCTTCGCGGTGGCTTCGCAGCTTTTGAGAACGATGTTCCCGGTGAAGCCGTCACAGAGACAGACATCGAGCTGGGTTTGGAAAAGGTCGTGGCCTTCCACGTTACCGCGAAGGGTGAAGGGGGCGTTGCCTTGCTCGACGAGGTGTTTGAGGAGAATCATTGTCTCCTTGGTGAAGGCAGTTCCTTTTTCCTCTTCTTCGCCGTTGGACATGATTCCGACTTTGGGATCGGCGACCTTAAGCACTTCACGGGCATAAACGCTACCCATGATGGCGTATTCGAGAAGGTGACTTGGTTTAGCCTCGGGGTTGGCTCCAGCGTCCAGAAGGTTACAGACACCAAACTCATTTGGCATAGGTGAAGCAATTCCGGCTCGTTGGACCCCTTTGAGTAGACGGAGTTTCACGGTAGCCGAAGCGACGGCGGCTCCCGTGTTGCCAGCGGAAACGAGGGCTTGAGCGTCGCCTTTTTTTACCAGTTCTGCTGCGATAGCGATGGAGGAATTCTTTTTCCGCCGGAGAGCCTTGGCGCCGGACTCTTCCATACCGACAACCTCGGGAGCTTCAATAAAGACAGCCCGCGAGTCGGTGAGGCCGCAATCTGCTGCGGCTTTTTTAAGTTGGTCGGATGGACCGGTGAGGAGGATAGATTCGATCTCGGAGTTTTCGGCTAGAATGTCGCGTGCTCCTTCGAGATTAACTCCGGGGGCGTGGT
>JBDNAG010000140.1:0-6201 GCA_039768565.1 Akkermansiaceae bacterium
CTGAGGCGTTTAATTTTGACGCCGTGAAGGAGGTAGGCTTTGAAGTTCTGGCGATGAGCTTCCTTGAGGGCCTCGATGCCATCGGTCTGGATATTCCAAGGGAGGACTTCCTCGTAAATATAAGAGAGGAGGATACGACCAGCGAACTTCGACATGTCGGCGTCTTTTTCGAGGAGGGTCTTGGAGTTCAGGATGATGGTTTTCTTGAGGTCCTCGCGTGAGATCTCGGCCCCGATAGAGCGGCGGAGTTCGTGCTCGATCTGCTCCTCAGTCATCGAGAGCTTGAGGCCAATCATGGAGAACTGGATGCGCTTCTTAAGCTCGGCTCCGTCCCAGAATTCGGAAGCTCCATCGGTTGTGACAGTGACGAAAGACTCTTGTGCAGGATCCTCAACTTCGATGGGATTTTCAGCGCGAAGGCGGGCGCGTTCATCACGGTAGCGGACATAGTGGGCCGCAACCTTGTAGTGCCCCTGCTTCATAAGTTCCTCCTGAACGATGTCTTGGACGTCCTCAATATGGACGAAAGCTTGGTCACCACCTTTAACGCGATTGGTGACGGCGTGAGCGACGGCAAGAGCGGGAGTAGGATCTTCCTTGAGGGTGAGGAAGGCGCGGGCAACAGCTTGTTCGATCTTACTTTCTGACCAGGGGACGACATTGCCATTGCGGCGAATAAGGCGGACAGCGATTTGCTCGTGCGGCTCGGCATCAACGGAGATCTCGCCCGTGGACTCAAGGGAGCGTTTAAAGATGAGGGACTTGGCGACGTCGTAGGCGTCGTTTTCGATGAGGGCCTTCTCGATGAGAAGGTAGAGGTCGTTTTGCGAAAGCTTGAGGTTACCGCCGCGCTGGACCTGATTCATCAAAGACTTGGAAACGCGGTGGGCAACGGCAGAGACGAAGGAACGGTTCTGTTCGGAGAAGATGGCGTCCTCGGGAGTCTCGCGGGAGATGAGGAGGTTGGTGAGGGATTCACCAATGGCGTCGGCGACATCGGAGAGGGAGAATTGCTCTTCGTTGCCGGCGCGGGTGATGGTGATTTCGGGGACGGGATTGCGCTCGGCAGTAGCGAGGATTTCACGCCAGGCAAAAGGAGTAGCAGTACCGGCGCGGCTGGCGACGGTTTCTTTTAGAGCTTGGTCTTCAGAAAGAGATAAAGAGCGATACATGTTGCGTGTTTGTGTGGAATTTGAAAATGGAAAAGAGGAAGTTTGAAGGGATTTCCGAATGAATCATTTGTCGCAGGCCGGCAGAGCGGGGCACGCGAATTGAATTACCCGGTGGAAAGGCTGGATAGCGAAGGACCGACAGCCGAGATATTCGACTACCAGCCTTCCGGGAGTTGAGGATTCAAATGAGACACTCGAAACTGCAACTCCCGTGACGCGAGCTAGAGATCGTCGTCAGTGTAGCCGGTATCCTCCAAAGCCGAAGCCTTCTGGTATTCGGTCACTTTCCCTTCGAAGAAATTTTGCTCTTTTTTGAGATCAATCGCTTCAGAGAGCCATGGGAAAGGGTTTTCGACACTACCGCCGGCAAGAGGCTCGAGGTGGCAGTTCATGAGGCGGCGGTCGGAAATATAGTCGATGTATTGCTCAAACTCAGCAATAGAGAGGCCAACAGAAGCTACGGGGAGGCAGTCTTTGATAAACTCTTTTTCGAGGCGGACGCCTTCGGCCATTGTCTGGCGGAGGTCCTCCTTAAACTCAGGAGTCATGATGTCGGGATTTTCCAAAACGAGAGAGTTGAGGAGATTAAGGAAGACGTTGATGTGGTTTGATTCGTCACGCAGGGTGTAGCGGAACATCTGACCGATGCCGGGGAACTTGTTCTGGCGGTAAAGGCTGAGGATCATGCCGAACAGGCCGTAAAACTGAGTGCCTTCCATGACTTGGCCGAACATGAAGATATTCTTGGCGAGAGCCTGCTTGTTTTCGAGAATCGTGAGATCAACGTCGCGGCGGAGAGCACGGGAATTGGAGACGACAAAGTTGTTCTTAGCCTTAATGGTAGGAATGTCCTCGAACATGGCCTCGCATTCGTGCGGGTTGATTCCGAGTGAGGAGATCATGTAGACGAGAGAGTCAGCGTGAATGTTCTCCTCGTGAGCGTGACGGCCGAGGACGAGCTTAAGCTCGGGAGCGGTGACGAGTTCACGAACGACATGGAGAATATTGTCACCCACGATGCCTTCGGCGGCGGAGAAGTAACCGATGCCCATCTTGATAATCCAGCGCTCAACGTCGGAAATTTCAGCCCCCTGCCACTGCTGAATGTCGGTCTGCATCTGAATGTCCTCGGGCTCCCAGTGGTTGCCCTTCATGTTTTTGTAGAGGTCGTAGGCCCACTGGTATTTCAGGGGGAGAATATTAAAAAACATTGTGTCACGACCATTGATGACGGATTTGGCGGCAATGGCGGCGTCCGCTTTGGCTTTATCGAGGATAAAAGTGCGGTCTCCAAGGCTGATGGTGGTGGTGTTTGACATAGTTGATGCTTTGGTGTGGCGGGTGTTTCCGACTATTTACTTTGCAAATCTTGATAATCAGACAAAGCGACGGTCAGGAGAATAGACTAAAGGATAATTACGATTTTGGGCAAGGTCAATTTTGCTCATTTGGTATACACAAATTATTAACAATACAACATGTTGTGGTATTGCGTTCTTTTCGACACTTAGCGAAAAAACTATAAAAACGAGTTTTTCTTTGATTTACAAGTAATCCAGCGAGTCACCTGCTCCGTGAGGGGCATGTGAACATAATTCTCTTGGGCCCGAAAAAAAATTCAATCTGTTAGAGAATCCGAAGTATCGGCAGATTGTTCAAAAAACTAGAGCCCAGCTCGCGATTGTGAGAAGTTTTGAGGGTGAATTTAAGAAAACCAAAGGAATAAAATTTTGAAAACACGCAGTTGAGTTCCATCGAAATCTCTTTCATGAATTGAGTTCGATTTTCAAATGAATGAAATTCACTCCAAACTGCCTCCATCTAGACCTTGTAACAGCCTTCGAGATGGTCATTGACCAAGCCCATGGCCTGCATGAAGGCGTATGAGGTGGTTGGGCCAACAAATGACCAGCCACGTTTTTTGAGATCCTGGCTGAGGGCGGTCGACTCCGGCGTAGTAGTCAGCGTTTGGGCTTTGGCCCAGGAGAGAGGCAATTTCCTAGGCTTGGGCTGAAATTTCGTAAAGTAGGAATAAAGACCATCAAAATCGGAGAGTAAATCTAGGGCCCGATTCGCATTATTGATGGTCGAGAGGATCTTGCCACGATGTCGGACGATGCCGGCGTCCAAAACAAGGCGCTCAACATCGGCATCCCCAAACTTTGCGACCTTATTGAAATCGAAATCTGCAAAAGCCGCGCGAAAATTGTCACGTTTTTTCAAAATAGTAAGCCAGGAAAGCCCGGCCTGAAATCCTTCGAGGCAGATTTTCTCAAAAAGGCGGAAATCATCGGTCACTCCCCTGCCCCATTCCTCATCATGGTAGCGGATGTATTCTTCATCGTCGCCACACCACCAGCACCGGACCTTGCCATCGGCACCATTCACGAGACCGTCTTTAGGATTCTTCACCCAAGAGTGTAGATTGAGAATCGGAAGTACGGCAATTACCGTAGTTACAAAAAAGCCCCCGGAATAAATCCGGAGGCTTTTAAGCGGGGGGGCAATGCACCTGCTATGGATTGATTTTTTTGAGGGAGCTTTACCTTGAGAAGCCGGCACTTATTGATAGTGCCTCGGAGAGCGCCTTGGTAAATCTAATCGTAGTCGAGGTTAAATTGCGCGAGCGTTAACTGAAAAACGCGAAAGGTAATGGCTGAAGTCACGAGCGCAAAAGACCGGCTGATCCAGGTCTAGTGCGAGCGGAGGTTCTTCCTAGAAATGGCGACCATTCCGGCCAGCAGCGAAGAAAGAGTAGCGAAGGAGAGTAGAGTACAGCGCCAACAGTCTTCGACAGCAAGGTCGACGCGCTCCATCATAAAGCTATGGAGCCGACCGGGCAGGAAATAGTCGCGGCTTTCCCAAACGCTTATAGTGGTGCCCGAAAAGAAAACGACGCAGAAAAACGTCATTTCGATTCTTTGGAACAGACTGAACCGGGAGTGATGCATCGATGTAATAGACGCATAAAAAGGCAACCTATTGGGTAAAAGGTCTATAAACTCTTTTGCCCGAGCACCTATCCCTTTGGTTAGGAAAAACTTAATTTGCGATCAAGCGACCGGTATTGAATTGCCTCAAGAACGTGATCAGGGCCTAATTCCCTCACTCCGGCGAGGTCAGCAATAGTGCGGGCGACTTTCAAAATCCGGTCATGAGCCCGGGCAGAGAAATTGAGCTGCTCCATGGCCTGTTCGAGAAGGATCGAACACTCCGCGTTCACAACACAATGCTGACGCATCACTTTGGGGCCCATATCAGAGTTGGTCCGCACATCGGGAATTCCCTCAAAGCGATTGCGCTGGTGCGAGCGGCAGGAGCTGACACGGCTGCGGACGGTCGAGGAAGACTCGCTTTGCTCATTCGAGGAAAGTTGCTTGTAGTCAATGAGCGGAACTTCGACATGGAGATCAATACGATCAAGGAGTGGTCCGGAGATCTTTGCGCGGTAGGACTCGACCTGACGAGGCGAGCAACGGCACTGCCGCACAGGGTCGCCAAAGAATCCGCAGGGACAAGGGTTCAGGGCGCAGACAAGGAGGAATTTTGACGAAAAATTATAGGTGCCGGCCGCACGAGAAATTGTGACGCGACCATCTTCGAGAGGTTGGCGAAGGACCTCGAGGGTGGATCGACGATATTCAGGGAGCTCATCGAGAAAAAGGACTCCATTGTGCGCGAGGGAGATTTCACCAGGACCTGGATTCGTGCCACCACCAAGCAGACCGACATCCGAGATGGTGTGGTGAGGAGAGCGGAAGGGCCGACCGGAGACCAGTCCTTCACGGGCATCGAGAAGTCCGGCAACAGAATGAATACGGGTGGTTTCGATGGCTTCCTCTTCCCCCATATCCGGCATGATCCCAGGCATGCGCTTGGCGAGCATAGACTTTCCTGTGCCCGGTGGCCCGACCATTAAAATATTATGACCACCAGCGGCAGCGATCTCGAGCGCGCGCTTCACATTGTGCTGGCCTTTGACTTCATCAAGGTCGGCAGCGTGCTCGCGATTGTTGGATTGAACGAGAGTAGGCCGGGGCTCGGGAGGCCGGGTGGCATCCTTACCAGTCACAAATTTCCAAGCCTCGTGCAGTGACTTGAGACCATAAACTTCCAAATCCGAAACCATTGCGGCCTCGCGAGCGTTTTGCTCGGGCAGGAGAAGCCGCTTGCGACCAGCAGCTTTTGCTCCGAGAGCGATGGAGAGAGCACCTTTGACAGGGCGGAGGGCGCCATCGAGCGCGAGTTCGCCGACAATCATAAGATCACGAGCTTGGAGTAACTCCTCCTCTTGCTCGCAAGCGATCATGGCGAGGGCAATGGGAAGATCAAAAGATGGGCCTTCTTTTTTAAGATCAGCTGGGGCGAGATTTACAGTGTGAACACCATATACAAAGTTGAGAGCCGAAGCCAGAATAGCGGTCGTGACACGATCTCCGGATTCCCGAACAGCAGCATCAGGCAGTCCCACGATGTTGATTCGGCCTGCGTTGGCGCCATCAGCTTCGCGCGCCGAAACCTCCACCTCGACTTCAACGGCTTCGACCCCGCGTAAAGCGGCACTGTAGATTTTGGAAATCACACCAAACTTATTAGTGTTCATTTAAACACTCGTCACGCTTTTGTTTCGCGAAGTTTGAGTCGCGCGGGAAATTTGCCTATGATTCCTGTGTGCTACAAATCGTCTTCAACGAAATCAGTGCCGCTGAGATTTCCCAGCTGGACACCCTTGAACAACTCGAGCTCCTGGACGAGTTCAAGGTGAGCCGTGATGATTTGGAGCACCTTGATGACGAACGCTTTGGCAAGATCGAGCGAGATGGTAAAACGCTTTATCGGTTCCGTTCACAGGAGTGGCGCTTCTATTTTGAAGTCGTCGACGAGCAGGTGACGGTGCACCGCGTGCTTCACCGCGGAACATTTACCGACTTCCTCTTTCGGTCCAAATTACCACTCGGGGAGGATGAAGCACTGGCCGATTCCAAGCATTTTTGGAATCTCATCGATGAAGGTCGCAAAGCGAGGCCTA
>JBDNAG010000141.1:0-9683 GCA_039768565.1 Akkermansiaceae bacterium
CCATCCATTTTAGGCAAGACTCCTCCGTTATTGCTATCGATGGCACCAGCATAAGTTCCGTTGGTCGGGTTATGGAATCCATTACTGCCATCCGCAGCTTCAATGCCGCTGATCGCTAAAATCCGCCAGTCGAGCACCATCGGGGAGTCGTTATCGGTAATCGAAGCAAGGTGCACCGCCCCATCCGCCAAAGCAGAAAGCCCCGTGATCGTTGCGGTGCGATTATTTTCAAAGTTTCCGTTAAGCGGGGTAATGGAGCTCGTGCCACTCAAGATCTCGTTCCACTGAGTTGCGTGATCCAAGAGACCGGCCGCATTGAAGTGCACATTGTCCTTGAGCTTGCCTCCATTGGCATCTTCGAGATGGAATTCGTCGGTGCTGGGGCCTAAAAAAATTAAAGGATCTCCGTGAACGACGGATCGTTGGGCGGCAGAAATCCGCATCTCCTCCTCAAGATCGGCATTGGGTGAAAATCCTATCTCCGCGAGATACCATGGAACATTCCATCCTGCCGCGGTTCGGCTTCCTGAGATCATTGAGTTAAGGCGAGCCTCATGCGTGGCAGTCGTCATCCCCACGTTTGCATCTGATTCTCCTTGGTGCCAAAGCACTGCGCGGAAACCGTTTGCTGGGAACGATTCAACTGCAAGCTTGAGACGGTTCTCGTAGTTAGATTGTCCCGGCACCCAAGTGTTGATCGAGGTCCCCCCAACGGCAACGGACACAAAACCAATAGGGACATCTTCGGTATCGACCAACAGATCGCCAAGCCGCGACCAGGGGGATCCATTGGTTCCATTAGTAATTGGCTGCGGGTCTGCTGCGACCGCCCAAGTGTTCGAGCTGGCACTGGTGCGAGCGACCACGCGGTCATCGACCGGAGTCGCGGCAGGGGAGCCGAAGTTAGCCGCGTTCGACTGTCCGGCTGTGATATAAATATCGCCTACTCCGACTTTGTCGATGGTGACGGTCTCGGCAGGAGTTCCGTTGACCACCGAGCGCACTTCGACGGAATACCAACCGCCGGCATCGACGTTGGTGAGATTACCAGAGAAAGATCCGACGGGGTTGGTGGCGATCGTCTGCCACGCTGTACTTGCTCCGCTGGGCGTGGTGGCAAAGCGGGTTTTGATGGCCTCGAACCACTGGCTGCCGAGAACATCGTTGCCCGCTGCGTTTGTATGAAGGGTGTCTCTCATCAGTCCACCGGTGTTGGCATTGATGAGTGAGAACTGGTCGACGAGGGTGACATCCTTGCCCTCGCCTTGGAGGGTGGCGACGACTGCCGGGAGCGCGTTGTTAAAATCGATCACGCGCTGGGGCTTGGGCGACGCACCTGTGTTTGGCGGAATCTGGGCCACGAAAATTGCAGGATTAGGATCGGAGGGGCTGACTTGATCTAAGATCGTGTTAACGAGGAGTTTCACTCGATTGGGCGCATCGGCCAAGTCCGCGTTGAGGTTGACATCGTTGGTGCCGAGCATGATCAGGACGATATCCGGACGGGTTGATGCAAGACGGCCGGAGTTCCACCAACCGGGAATGCTAGCAGTCATATTGGTGCGGCCGCCGGCGGCACCAATTACGGAGCCGGAAACTCCGGTGTGGTAGTGGTAAAGGTTGGTTGCGGCGGTTCCTCCGGTGGTGGGCAGGCCGTCGACGTTGTTGGTGCGATGGCCCGTGAAATTGAAGCTCGCTCCATCAGCCACTAACAAATCGTAGAGGGACTTACGTGGTGATCCGTTTCCATCATCATCGGCGTTACTCTGCGTGATCGAGTCTCCGATGAACCAGATGGCGCCGAGGTTTTTGTCATAGGCGCCGGGTGCGACGGCGCGTGCCTCGATGCGATCGATCGAGCTTCCCACCGTTCCTGCCACGGGGATCGTTCCGAGATTTAGACCATCCCGTTGAACAATTTGGCGTGTGACAGGAGAGGTTGTAGCAAGAGGAATTTCAGCGGTTGTAAAATTCCAAGTGGAGTCATCGTTGATGCCGGCAAAGTTGTTTCCATCCATGTCATCGATCGCGGTCGCGGAAATCTGCACCGCATAATTCGTGTTCGGAGCGAGATTAGAGTTGGGGGTGATTGTCAGGGTTGATCCGGAAACGGAGACCTGAGAATCGCCCACGGGAATGTCTATCTGGGAGGGTGTATCGAGATTCTTGATGGTGATATTGCCGCTGCCAATTGCGATGTTTTCATCGAAAGTGATCACAAGGTTGCCGTCGACATCCACACCCATCGCATTGTCTGCTGGGCTCAAAGGATTCACGCTCGCTAGCAGAGGGGGCGTGGTGTCAGGGGTTGTTGCGGTGCCAAAAATGTCAATCTCACGGATTGTGGGGCTGGGTTGAGTGCCGGGGTCGGCGGGGATGGTGTAAGTGAAGCGAATCTGATCCACCCCCGTGGCGAGATTGCTGCCATCATTTTTCACGACAGTCACTTTACTTGAACCGGCTTGGCTTGTGTTATCGAATGGCAAGTAAGCGACCGTGGCGATGGCTCCGAAGCTGGCACTTCCCACCGTGCTGACTTCGACCTTGTAGTTCTGGTTTTTTTGATTGCCGGAGTTGTTAGCCCAGCCATGAATGGTTTGGAGGGAGGAAATGTCGTATCCCGCAATGTTTACTGAAGTGTTGAGATCGTAAGTAATACTGTAGGTTTCGCCCGCAGTAGCACCGAGCCAAAAGGTAATATTACTTGAGGTGCTTGCAGCGCCAACTGTTCCGTTGTTCTCAGCCGGACCGAAGTCAGGTGTCTCACTGTAAGTGGCCGAAGCTAAGGTGCTTGTGCCGACATTGACGAGGTCGGTGGCAGAGGCGTCGGTGTCGTAATCAGCGTCGGTTCCGGAACTGACTCCGTTAACAATCACTGAATTCGCGGTTGGCACTCCAAAGACATCGATCTCGCGAATGGTAGGGCTGCCCTGACTGCCAGCGGGGTCAGGAACGGTGTAGGTAAAGCGGATTTGATCTACGCCCGAGGCGAGGATTCCGGTGGTATCTTCCGTGACGTTCACTTTGGTGGAGCCAGACTGGCTCGCAGAGCTGAAAGGAAGATAGGTAACTGTGGTAAGACTACTAAAGCTAGCACCTCCATCGACCGTGCTTACTTCCACGGTGTAGTTTTGATTCTTCTGATGACCACTATTATTACTCCAGGCGTGGATTGTTTGGAGAGAGGTGATGTCGTAACCAAGGGTGTTGACCGAGGTGTTAAGGTCGTAGGTAATTGTGTAGGTGTCACCTGCAGAGGCATTGAGCCAAAAGGTGATTTCTCCGGAAGCAGAACCTCCGTGGGCACCGTTGTTGTTAGCCCCTCCCGTTGCTACTGTGCCTCCAAAGCGTGGGGCTTCGCTGTAGGCGATCGAGGAGAACGAACTCTGGCCCTGATTAACGAGGTCCGTGGCGGACTGATCGCCGTCATATTCGGCTTCGGAAGCCGAGCTGACTCCTGTGATCTGCACGTCTGCGATAACAGAAAATGGAAAACAAAGAGCGAGGTAGAAAATCGACGAGCGAACCATAAGGAGAGATGCTGAATTGAGTAAGTCGAGCGGCGACAATATTGTTAAATAACATCGGCGACGAACCCGAAGGTCCGTCGCCGATGAAGATTAAAGAAAGTTACCAATGAATCGTAACTTCCGAATTTTTGTTAGCTTCGGCGGCGTCGCAGAACAAGACCGAGAGCTCCGAGTCCCAAAAGGGCAGTCGAAGAAGGTTCGGGAATGGTTGCCGTTCCGAAGATGTCAATTTCGCGGATCGTGGGGCTTGCTTGAGAGCCAGAGGGGGTGGGAATGGTGTAGGTAAAGCGAATTTGATCTACGCCTGTGGCGAGGATCCCGGTAGCGTCTTCAGTGATATTCACCTTACTGGCACCTGATTGGCTTACTTCGTCGAAAGGAAGATAAGCGACTGTAGCAATGGGGCTGAAACCAGCACCACCAGAGACCGTGCTAACGTCCATTGTGTAGTTTTGGTTTTTTTGGTGGCCGCTATTATTAGTCCAAGCGTGAATGGTTTGGACGGACCTAATGTCGTAACCGGCTGGATTAAGTGTCGTATTCAGATCGTAAGTTATGGTGTAAGTTTCGCCCGCAGTAGCACCGAGCCAAAAGGTGATTTCTCCACTGGTTCCGTCAGCACCGTGGATACCGTTATTGTGGGCACCGCCTGATGCGGCAGTGCCTCCGAAGCGTGGATTGGCGCTGTAGGTGACCGAAGAGAATGAACTTTGGCCTTGGTTGACAAGGTCCGTGGCGGATGCGTCGCCGGAATAGGTGTTCTGGGTGGCGTTGTTTACTCCAACGATGGAGATTGCAGCGTTGACGGAGAGAGTCGTTCCAAGCGCGAGCGCAGCGAAGGTCGATGTTCTGAGGGTGGTCATATTTTTTAAAAGCCTAACGTGGTCTTTGCCGGGCTGGCGGAGTGAAAAGTTTGGATAAGTCGTTGTCAAGGAGGTAGTAAACTTGTTCTTCTTAATCGCATGAAGATGTGATCTTAGGTCCCGTTGGACCCCGCTTGCAGTCCGACATAGCTTGATTATTCGACGCTTGCTCTTTTTGCTGTCGGGGGTTGTTTGCTTGGAGCGTCGTTTCCGGTGAGAAGGGCAGGGCGGGTGTTCGTGCAAAAGGGCCTGTCATGGAAGTCGGTGAAGCGGATGGACTCCGAGTGCATCTTATCTAGCTCTGAGGTCTTGAGGATGGAGTTCCCGCGCCAGCCGAGGTAGCCGTTACCTTAGTCAGCGGTCATAAAAATGATGACGTTAGGCTTTGTCTAGGTCGTTGCTGAGATGATGGACATGATGCCGAGCGTTAAGTTGATCATTTTAAACATGAAGAGAGAGCTTTCATTAGTGGGTCTTTTTGATCTTAGGGGACAACCTGTAGCCTCTCATTTTAGGGGAAAGAAAAAGAATCGTTTGATTACTCTGAGTTGTTTTTAATCGGGTTCTCATGAAATCCTTGAATCTGTCGATGATCGTGTTCGCTTTAATGAGTTCTTTGGCCCTTCAAGCCCAAGAATGGCCCCAGTTTCGTGGGCCTCATGCTTCTGGGAAAGGAACTGGTAAAACGGTGACTGATTGGAATATGGAAGAGGGGAAAAACATTCTCTACAAGGTGAGCGTGCCGGGACTAGCTCATTCCTCTCCGATTATCGTGGGTGGCCGTATTTATCTCACTACGGCAGTATCAGAAAAAGAGCCGGAATTGAAGCTGGGGCTTTATGGTTCCATCGAATCTGTCCCGAAGGAGGGAAAGCAAGAATGGCGCTTGCTCGCCTTCGAACGGGCTACGGGAAAGCTTCTTTTTAATCGTCTTGGCCATACCGCGGTGCCGCGCGCACAGCGTCACCCGAAGGCGACCCAGTGCAATTCTACCCCCGCTAGCGATGGGAGATTCATCGTCACCTTTTTCGGATCAGAAGGCCTTTTTTGTTTCGATATGGAAGGGAGATTACAGTGGCATAAAGACTTGGGCGCGATGAATGCGGGATATTTTAAGATGCCGAAGGCCCAGTGGGGCTTCGCGAGTTCCCCCGTCATTCATGAGGGCCATGCCTATATTCTTTGTGATGTTCAGGAAGGGGCCTTTGTTGGGAAAATAAAACTCGCGACGGGAGAATGGGTTTGGAAAACGAAACGTAACGATGTCCCCACCTGGACTACGCCGACGGTTGCCCAAGTCGGCGAGAAGACCCATATCCTCATCAACGGTTGGAAGGAAACAGCAGCTTATGAGAGCGAGACGGGTGAACGAATCTGGTGGCTCAGTGGAGGAGGGGATATTCCTGTCCCCACACCTATCGTAGGCAAAAATTTAGCTTACTTTACGAGTGCTCATGGAAGGTTCCGTCCCATGCGTGCGGTGCGGCTGAGTGCGAAGGGAGAGATCACACCGCCCGAGGTGAAGGACACTAATGAGTATATCGCATGGGTCCATCATCGTCAGGGTAACTACATGCAGACCCCGCTTCTCCTTGGAGAAAATATCTTAGCCTGCAATGACCGCGGGAATCTCACTTGCTTCGATGCAAAAGATGGCACGATTCACTTCAGCGAGCGTCTTTCTGGAAGTGGCTTTACTGCTTCTCTGGTTTCCGATGGTTCCTCGATCTACGTCACCAGCGAATTCGGAGATGTCTGGGTTGTTAAAAATGACCGGGTCTTTGAAAAACTCGCCCGCCTCGAACTCGGTGATAGCGCCATGGCAACTCCAGCAATTTGCGATGGGATTCTCTACTTCCGCACGAGGAAGAGTCTGATTGCGATTGGGGAGGCGGAAGTTGCAGCAGCTCAATAAGCTTTGCAGAGAATACTGTCGGCCGGACAAGATACTGCCTTCAAGGATTTCGGCTACTGTGATTCGGTATTGAGAGCATACTCGGAGAATTTTTTGTCCTTCGATATTTTGGTGAAGCCGCCAGGGTAGCTCACGAGGAAGTTGTTTTCGTCGATAAGGTTGATGAGGTAGTGGGTGGTGCCTTTGGGGAGGTTGGCGGAGACTGTTCCATCGGAGCCGATGGTGGCGGGGGTGCGATACCATTCCTCATATCTGTGGCCGCCGTTGTCGGTGTAGAGGAGGTTGGCTCTGGTGACTTTGGCGCCGTTGTTTTTATAGGTGAATGTGACGATGTCTCCGCTGAGTTGGTGATCGGTAACGGTTGGGACTCTGTTTTTGTGAGCGAGCGCGTGCCTGCAGTTGGGGTTGAGGTAGGGGTAGCTGGCTTTCATCTCGATGAGGGCGGTGGTTAGTTTTTGGTTAAGGAAGGCGGCTTTTTTAGGGTGGGCGGCGGCGAGGTTTTTCTTTTCCTCGATGTCGACTCGTTTTGATTTTTCATCTTCGGTTTTGTAGAGGCGGTAGAGTTCTAGTTGTTCGCCCTGCGGGGTGTAGTTGCGGATGAGCTTGTAGTCGCCTTGGCGGATGGAGCTTTCGAGGGCGACGCTGTTGGGAAAGTGCCAGATCATGGTGTCGCGGGGTTGGCCGGTGGCAGTTTTGACTAGGGAAGGATCGTTGGGGTTTCCTTTGAGGAGCGCGGTGATGTCGAAGCCGTCGAAGGATTTATCAGCGGGCTTTTTGGTTCCGGTGAGGGAGAGGATAGTGGGGTAGAAGTCGAGGCCGTTGATCATGACGTCGGACTCAGCTCCGGCTTTGATTCCAGGGCCGGTGATGATGAGGGGAACGCGAGTGCCGCCTTCCATGATGGAGATTTTCCCGCGATCGAGGGGGTAGTTATCGGTGATGATTTCTCCGGGTTTTTTCTCCATGCCGCCGTTGTCGGAGGTGAAGATGAGATAGGTGTTTTCGGAGAGCTTGTGGCCGGGCCAGCGGGGGTCGTTGGTAGTTTCGAGATAAGTGAAAATCTGGCCGAGATAGTAGTCGAGCTGCTCGACCATGGCGCAATACCAGGGATTGGCCTGCCCTTCGTTGGGCCAAGTCTTAGAGTGTGAATGGTTAGGGCTGACGCCGAGCTTGGTGCAGTATTTTTTGTATAGGAATTCGCTACGAGTGTGGATGGGGGTGTGGACGAGCCAGGTGGCGTAGTAGAGGAAGAAGGGTTTGTCTTTTTGCTCGCTGAGGAAGGTAAGGGCGTCGTGATTATTTTGATCGAACGGGACGCCATTTTCATCGAGGCGGAAGGGATCGTTTTCGGCGGCGGTGGCGAATCCGGAGAGTCGGTTGGGTTTCATCTTGGCGGCGACGCCGACGCTGGAGCGGGTCCAATCGAAGCCCTGATCTTTAGGCTGAGGAAAGGCGTGGTGATCGATGGCCATATGCCATTTTCCAGCGTGGCCGGTGGTGTAGCCATTTTGACGTAGCACTTTGGGGAGTGTCATTTCTCCCGCAGGCATGCGGCCGCTATACCAAGGCGGCATCATGGGATGAGCGGTGAGATGATAGGGCGCGGGAGGATTGCCTCCAATGACGTGGGTCTTCTGCGCACGGGCAGGATGGTTCCCGCTCATGATGGCGCAGCGGGACGGGGCGCAGGTGGGTGCGGGCGAGTAGGCTTGCCAAAACTTGATGCCCTTTTTTGCCAAGGCATCGATGTTGGGAGTCTCCATGGGGGAGGGGGCGTCGATGTCGTAGCATTTTACATCCTGCCAGCCGAGGTCATCGGTGAGAATGAGGATAACGTTGGGCTTAGCTGGGCGTGTGGAGCCGGCGTAGAGGGAGCCAAGGAGAGTGAGAGGGAGGAGAAAAAGAAGAGGTCGCATGAGGATAGAATAGACGAGTCAGAGATTGAGGGTGAGCCCGAATTTTAAGGAGAATAGAGCTGAGTTGCGGATTTAGTGTAGAACTCTAGTTGTTCGTTAATGAGTCGGAATTTTTCAGGCAGCCTCTGAGACTTTCACTCATGGTGTTGAGCTTACTTGGTAAGCGAGACTTCGATCTCATGGGCCACTTTTTGGGCGAGGTAGGCGTAGCCTTCTTTGCTGTAGTGAACGTCGCCTTTTTTGTTTTGGATGTCTGCTTGTTTGAGGAGGGCGTGGGCGTGGAGATCGTTGATGGTGATCTCGTTCTTTTTCATGATCTCGGCGGCGACTTTGTTGTATTTTAAATCATCGCCGAGTTTGCGGCCGGCTTCGTGTTCGGGGACGACGGTGGTGGTGCACCAGATGAGTTGGGCGTCGGATTTCTTGAGCTGGGCGATGATCTTTTCCATGTTGGTGCGGTAATCATCGAGACTTGCGGTGATGGTTCCGTTGGCTTTATCGCGCTTGCCTTGGACTTTAGATTTTGGGTGGCGGTAGCAGAGATCCCAGAGGCCCCAGTTAAAATGGATGACGTCCCACTTTGCGGGTTTCATCGCTAGCCATTTAGCGATGTTTTTTTGTCCGTGGGCAGAGTTTTTGCCATTGCCGGGGATACGGAAGACGTCGGCTTTTCCGTGGAGGGTTTTCCGGACGTCGATGGTGTAGCCGATGGAGATGGAGTCGCCGATGAGGAGGACGTTGGGTAGATCTGGATTGTCCGTGGGATTGCGAAAGGCGACGGTGTATTCTTTTCCTTCGTAGAGTTCTTCTTTGCTGGCGAGGTCTTTGTCCGCGAAGGCAGGAAGAAGAGAGAGGGTAAAGATGAGGAAAGCTTTTTTGAGGGACATGGTTTTACGGGACTGGAAGAAGCACCTAGTTTTGAGACATGGTGATGCGGATGAAGAGCTTCGTCATTTCGCCACTGGCAGTCGCGGTGGCCATAGTGCTGTTCGCGGAGGTGAGGGGGCTAATGGAGACCGTCGATCCGTCTACCGGGCCGGTGATGCCATCAGCAGGATACCAATTGGTGAGATCGGTGGACCATTCATACGATCCGCTCAAATCACTGGGCGGGGTTTCATTTTGAGGATGTTGGAAGTTGGTGACAATGCCATCTGAGGTGAGGCTGGTGACGATCTCATTGGCTTGTCCGGGATCGGTTCCAAGCCAGGCTTCGATTCCATTCGCGATCTGGTCATCATCGGGATCATCGTCGATGCCTTGTTCTCCTGCCGCGAGCCCAAACCCGCTGATCCAATCGGCAAAGACAGATGCGCTGGGAATGGTGGCAATGTTGAGAATCAAGCTAGCGGGATCGATTCCAAGTCCCTGATTGATGGTGGTGGAGTCACCGAGTTCGAGATGGAAACCATGATTGGGCTCTCCTTCTTGCCAATTTTGCACGATGCCCGTGACGTCG
>JBDNAG010000142.1:0-10910 GCA_039768565.1 Akkermansiaceae bacterium
AATGCGGGGGGAATGACGGGGCCTGACCTCACTGGTTCCGGAGGGCGATACAGTCCCCACGACTTACTCGATCAGATCATTAATCCAAGCAAGGAGATTAACGAGCAGTTTGCACCAATCATCGTGACGAAAAAGGATGGGACGACAATTTCCGGCGTAGTGGTAAATCTTAGTGGTGACAATGTCACAATCAACACCGACCTCAGTGATCCAAATCAGAGAGTCAACGTGGATCGTAAAATGGTGGAGAGTATAGAACCCAGCGAAATTTCCATGATGCCACCCAATTTGCTCATGATGCTGAAGAAAGAAGAGATTCTTGATCTGGTCGCTTATGTCCTGAGCGGCGGTGATGAAAATCATGCCGCCTTCAAAAATTAGGTGGACTCAAATTGATTTTTTGACGTCTTCTTGATCCAAATGCGGATTTGGCGATGTTCTTGTTAGAGTGACCTTACGAACCAATTGTTGGGGGATCACTTGTTTTCAGGGTTTGCAGATTGCCTTGTGGGCATTCTGGAACTAAATTTGTGAAGATCATGAACTTTGGAACGATTTTGATGGTGACGTCTTTAGCTATGGGGGCTTTGGCACACGCCGACCGACCTGATTTTAACGACAAGGAAGCCCCGCAGACTCTTGGCGATTTTCGCGAGATTCAAGGAGCTCTGCAATCTCATCTTGAGCGAACCCGATCTGCTACGATTTGTCTGCAGATGGGCGGGAGTTCCGGAAGTGCGGTCATTATTAGTAAAGATGGTCTGGTGCTGACGGCGGCTCACGTGACAGGTAAGGTTGACGAAGAAATCAAGGTGATTATGGAAGATGGGCGGGAATTCATCGGCCGATCGCTGGGACTCAATTCCGAGACTGATTCGGCAATGCTTCAAATCGAGGGTGAGGGCCCGTTTCCTTTTGTTGAAGTGGATCTCAAGGATACCACCAAGTTGGGGGACTGGGTGTTTTCTCTCGGGCACTCGGGCGGCTTTGATAAAGCCCGGGGGGTAAATGTCCGGGTGGGTCGCTTGGTTCGAGAAGCTGAGACTACGATTCAATCGGACTGCATGCTTATCGGTGGTGATTCAGGTGGTCCGCTTTTCAACATGTCAGGCCAGCTCATAGGAATTCATAGCCGGGTGGGAGCTTCCCGCGAGGAAAGTATGCATGTTCCGCTTCGGGAGTTCCAGGCTCACTGGGATGAGCTGAAGACAGGGAGGTTCATTGGAGAGGGAGGATTTGCTAAGAAGAGTAAACCAGGAACCGGGTTTCTGGGGGTTGTCACCGAGGAGTCGGATGAAGGTGGCTTAAAGGTGACTGAAATTTGGGAAGATGGGGTTGCTGACAAGGCCGGCCTGAAAGTGGGGGATCTCATTACCGAAATCGCCGGCGAGAAAGCGACAAAGGAGCTCATGACGAACAAGCTCGCCGAGCTTGGAGCTGGAGACAAATTGCAGCTCAAGTGGACCAGCGGAGAAGAATCCAAGGAAGAAACCATCAGACTCGGAGAACGACCATGAAGATCATTACCTTCTTACTGGCAGTATCGCTGCCTCTTGCGGCCGATTCCCTTCCTTCCGAAAAGCGGAAGAATGGGCCTTTGGTTCAGGTTGCTCTTTCACCGGTGCAAGTGTCACTGCAGGAGAGCAGCGCCGTCTTTTATAGCAATGAAACTTCGAAGGCCTTTCTTTATGGAACTGTGGTGTCCGATGATGGCCTGATCATGACCAAAGCCAGCGAGCTTGAGGAAGTGGAAAGCTACTATGTGCGTGTCGGCACCAAGAAGTTTCGTGATCCGGTTGTCGTTGCCAGAGATGATGTCTGGGATGTCTTGATGATCAAGATTGAAGCTGAGGATCTAAAGCCTGTTGATTTCTCCCAAGCCAAGGATTTGGCCCACGGAACCTGGGTGGTTTCCAATGGTGCTACTGAACGCCGATTCCGCCGCCCCCGCGCCGGAATCATCAGTGCGAATAAGCGCGAGATTCCCGGTGGGTCTCCTGCAGTTTTGGGGGTTGGGCTCAAAGATGAAGACGGAGACTTGCTCGTCGGTGAAATTACCGAAGATTCCGGTGCAGCCAGTGCCGGCATGAAGGAGGGAGATAAGCTTCTCAAAGTCGATGGCTCGGATATCAAGGATCGCGATGGCTTGGTTGCTTATCTCAAGGAGAAATCTCCCGGCGACAAAATTAAGCTGACGCTAACGCGCGATGATAAAGAAATGACTTTGGAGGTCGAGCTGATGGCTCGGCACAAATTGTATGGGCAGGGTAAAACTCGGAATGATCAGTTGAGTGGAGGCGATGCCCAGCAATCGGCACGGAGGACTGGTTTCCCAATGGTTTTGCAGCACGAGACAATGTTGAACCGAAACACCGTTGGCGGCCCTGTGTTCACCTTGGATAATCAGTTTGTGGGCATGAATATTGCAGCTGTCAACCGGGTCGAAGCTTTCGCGATCCCCGGAATCCAGCTCTCCGAGATCGTCGCTGAGCTCAAAGAATCCCTATGATTTAAATGAAGCGTTTCCGCTTCCAGCTAATTTTGCTGGGATCGGTGTTTTTTGAAGATTTCCAGAGTCCGCTTCCTTTCCTCTCCATGATCGAGGATGGGAAGAGGATATCCCTCAGCAAGTGATTGGCCCTCTTCCGGGGGTGTTTGGAATCTTTTGGGTTCGACTGATTTAAGCTCGGGAACCCAACGCTTGATATACTCACCTTTGGCATCAAATCGCTTGGTTTGTGACCAAGGGTTTTGAATTCGAAAGTATGGTGCGGCATCAGCTCCGGTTCCGGCGCTCCACTGCCATCCGCCGTTGTTTGAGGCAATTTCTCCGTCAAGAAGGTGTTGGGCGAAAAATTGCTCCCCTAATCGCCAGTCGATGTGAAGGTCTTTTGTTAAAAACATTGCGACGATCATGCGGACCCGGTTGTGCATGAACCCTGTCTTGAGAAGTTCCCTAATTCCTGCGTCGATGATGGGGAAGCCTGTTCGTCCGGTCTTCCAGGCTTCAAATTTTTCGCCTGGCTCATCCCAGGGGAGCCCGCGCCAGTCTGAATTAAATTCATCAGCCAAGACTTCGGGGAAGTGATGGAGAATTTGAAAATAAAATTCGCGCCAACCTAGTTCTTTTAGGTATTGTTCAGAGCCCGCTACGGCTGCCTTGTGATAGAGTTCCCTGATTGAAAGGGTTCCCCAGCGTAAATCTTGTGAAAGCCGACTTGTTCCCGGAATTGAAGGGATGTCGCGGGTGTCATCATATCGGGAAATTTTTTTGTCGAGAGCTTCCTTCATTCTCCCACGTGCGGCTTTTTCGCCACCTTTGGGCAAGTCCCATTTTTCCTCTGCAAGTCCCCAAGTTGATAGGGTGGGGAGAGGGAGGGACTCGAGATGAATGAGGGACTTGAGGTTTTTAGGGCGCCCTGCAGGTTTCCTTTTTACGACCGGCAGCCACCGCTTTGAAAACGGAGTGTAAACCCGATATGGAGTTCCGTCCCCTTTTAGAATGTCCATGGGACCGTGGAGAGCTGCATCAAGAAAGGAGTGAACTGGGATGGGCGACTGCTCTTTTAGTTTGGCTTCGATAGTTTGGCCAAATGGATCGACGTCTTCGTTGAAAAAGATCGCATCAATTTCAGCTTCTCCGATCAGGCGAAGAATCTCCGAGACGGCATCCCCCCTGCGGATTATTAGTCTTCCCCCGAGATGCTCGATGTTTCCGGAGAGGGATGACAGGCACTCGCAGAGAAAGTTTTGCCTTTTTGGACCTGTCCAGAGGTGTTTTTCTGACCAATTACTGAGAACGAAGATTGGAATGACCTCCTCTGAAGTAGAAACCGCCTCCAAAAGGGCGGTGTTGTCTGTGAGGCGGAGATCCCGCCGAAACCAGTGAATGACCCGTCGGTATTTTTGAGCCATATCTCGCTTCAGGAGGCCTTGAGAATTTTATGCGCCCTCTCGGTTGTCGCCTTGCTCAGCTTGCCATTGATTCGACGTGAGTTATCGATCAGTTTGATGAGTCTGCTCCTCGTCTGCTCAGCAACACGAAGTGATTCTCTGCCACCTCCGTAGCTCTTGTCAGAAAAATATTTAGTAAAAGTGGTTCCAGCTCTGCTTACGCAAAGGCGCCAGCCCTCAAAGGCTGTTGTTTCGTAGGTGAAACGAGTCAGGTTTTTACGGGATTTTAACATGGCAACTCAGATTGAGCATACATAGTCCAGCTTTTGAGGATTACACCTGAAAATAGGTGCTAAAAAGACGATTCTTTGGTGAACCGAAGCAAAAAAGGATTGCATAGGGGCTCTTAAGCTGGTTTTTTCCGCCCCCGCGAGTTTTTGAAATCGTCGTAGGTCCTTTGGAGTTCTGTTGCCGGAACTCGCTCGCTCAAAGGGAAACCCGACAAACCAACATAACAATGTCAGAAGAAAATACTGAAGTCGAAGAGAAGCCCGATCCAATCAAACTTAATCGTTTCGAGCTCCCGAGCCGCCTAATCAAAGACGAAGATACTGCCACCGATACCTTTGCTCAATTCACTGCCGAGCCATTCGAGCAGGGATTTGGCCACACGATTGGTAATTCTCTCCGTCGTGTCCTCCTTTCCTCATTGGAAGGGGCCGCGATCACTTCCGTTCGTATCGCTGGAGTACAGCACGAATTTGCAACTCTTCCCGGTGTTATTGAAGATGTTACCGATATCGTTCTTAATCTCAAGAAGGTGAAATTCATAGCTCACGAGAAGGAGCCCCGCGTTCTCAGCCTCAAGGTTGAGAAGGAAGGCGTCGTGACTGCTGGCGACATCCAGGAAGACAACATTTACGAGGTGGTAAATAAAGATCAGGTGATCTGCACTCTCGACAAGAAGGTGAAGTTCGACGCCGAAATCGAGGTCCAAGTGGGTCGTGGTTTCAAGACCGGCGACGAGAACAAGCGCGAGGGGGCTCCGATCGGAGTGATCGCTATCGATTCTATCTTCTCACCGGTTTCCCGTGTGAAGTACGAAGTCGGCGCTACCCGGGTTGGTCAGATGACCGACTTCGACAAGGTTGTCCTCGATATTTGGACTGATGGCCGTATTGAGCCCCACGACGCACTTCTCCAGGCGTCTGCAATTCTCCGTCACCACCTCGACGTGTTCGTCAACTACGACGACGATGCTGTGGGATTTGAGGAAGCTCCTGCCGAGCAGTCCGAAGAGAATGCCGCTCTCAAGAAGCTCCTCAACATGAGCGTCAACGAGATCGAGCTTTCCGTTCGTGCCGCCAACTGTCTCAACAATGCAAACATCACTTCCGTAGGTCAGCTTGCGCTTAAAACTGAGGCTGAAATGCTCAAGTATCGTAACTTTGGTAAGAAGTCCCTCAACGAAATCAAGGACAAGCTTCAAGAACTCGGACTTGGCCTCGGCATGAATCTTGATCCTTCACTTCTTACTGGACCTGCTCTCGGGGCTCCGGCTGCTCCACGCCTCGGAGTGGAAGAAGAAGCACCGGTTGGACTTGCTGACCTCATCGCCCAAAACCTCGACCAGTAAGGGTCGCTACAACCTTGCAATTTAGAAAGAAATAAACTGATGAGACATCGTCGTAAAACAGTAAGACTCCAGCGCAAAGACGGTCATCGCCGATCTCTGCTCGCCAACCAAGCCTGCGCTCTCATCGAGCATGGTCGCATTCGCACCACTTTGGCCAAGGCCAAGGCACTTCGCCCCATCGCTGAAAAGCTGATCACCTTGACTAAAAAGGAAGATGGTGTTCATGCTCGTCGCATGGCGTTTCGTTTCCTCCGCCAGAAGGACAGTGTGAAGCGACTCTTTGACACCGTGGCTCCTGCTGTTGGTGATCGTCCGGGTGGCTTCTGCCGGATCACAAAACTCGGACCTCGTCTCAGCGATTCTGCTCCGATGGCGTTCATCGAGTGGGTTGATCTCGAGAACCTCGCCGATGATGACATCGATATCGAGGACACCGCAGAAGAGGGAGAGGAGTAAAACTCTGTTTTCAAATTGAATCATAACGGCTGGCTTCCGAGAGGGGGTCAGCTGTTTTTTGTTGTCCATGTCGTTCCTTTCTCCAAGCTGCCTGTGGCATGATTCCCAAACTTAATTTCGTTTCTTTCGCTGCCGCTCTGGGCTTTTTCTTTCTTCCTTGGTTGGACTTCCAGTGTTCTGAGAAATCGATGATCACTCAATCCGGGATTCAAACCGTCTCTGGCGGAGGAAGTCTAGGAGCTGAAATGAAGTCGATGGACGGGAGTGAAACGAATGACGAGAACCAGGATGGCTTGGGTGCAGCTCTGTTCGTGGTCGTGGCCTTGGGATGCGTCGCTCTGGGCCTTCTCCTCGCATTTATTGCTCTGATTGGAGGCGGTCCGCCCTCACCAGTATTACCGGCGCTTGCTGCGGTGGCACTTATTTTGATCGGTTTGCAAATGAAGCTTGGGTTTCCGATGGAGCGAAAGATAGAGGAATCATTTCAAAAGCCCGGAGAAGACGAGAAAAATACAATCGCTGACATCGGCAAACTATATGCTCAAATGAATATGCGAATCATCTATCGCCCGTGGATTTACGCCGAGCTGGCTAGTCTTTTCCTGCCAATCGGTGTTGCCTTTTTTGCAATGAAGCCTCGAGGAGAGAGTGTCTAATTCGCCTAGCGTCCGTCTCCAGTGTAGATGATTTTCCCGTCCTTTGGTGCCTGAGGCCAAGGTGTGGTTCCCGGGGCCCATTCCTTTGGTTGAGTATCACGGATTTTTTGGACTTCCTGTTTCACCCATTTGGGAGTGTTCGAATTCTCCTCCTGTCCGTAAACCCATGGGAGGGCAGGAGACATGAGGCGATCCATTCCGATTAGTGGCGGGCGTTCCTTGCCAACGGCAGTCACGCGCTCGGTGAGCTCCTGTACGATTTTCGGATGTTTGGCCGCAATGTCTGTTTTTTCCGAGGGATCGGTTTCGAGATTGTAGAGTTCCTTTCCGACTAATTTGTATTTTCCTCGACGGATCGCGGGAAAGCGAACGCTACCGGAAACCTCAAAGATGATTTCTTCACGAGGGCTCTTTGACCCCAAAAAAAGGACATCGGTCATGTTCTTACCATCGAGAGGGCGTTCTTGTTCGAGCGATGCTCCAGCAAGGGTGGCAAAGGTGTTAAAAAAATCGGTAACATGCATCATGCCGCTGTTTTCAGAGTTAGCTTTGATTTTTTCCGGCCAGCGCATCACGCATGGAACACGAACTCCGCCTTCATAGTTGGTGTTTTTCGTGCCACGATAAGGAGCGTTCATTTCCTCGCGAAGGCCTCCATTGTCATTGGCAAAGATGACAAGCGTATTATCGCCGATACCACTTTGATCGACGGCGTTCACGATTAGGCCAACTGCATCGTCGAGACATTTTAAGGCAGCATAACGTTTTCCGTGTTCTTCGACGTAGCGGGGGATCTCTTCAAGTGGACCGTGCACGGCGTTGAAGGCGACATACATAAAGAGAGGTTGTTTCTGGCGCTCCATGCGGTGCTCCGCAATCACGCGGACCGCTTCGTTTGCAATTAGGTCAGTGCTGTAGCCTGGTTCAAAGACAGGTTTTTGATTACGATGCCAATCATAAACTGCAAAGCGAGCGGGGGCGTTGTGCGGGATAGTCTTGTTGTTGTAGTCGATGCCCCAACCGTAATGACCATATTGGTGATCGAATCCCTGACCCATCGGGAGTTGCCCTGGGAGCCATTCGCCACAGTGCCATTTGCCTGCAATCGAAGTGAAGTATCCCTGCTCTTTTAGAGCTTCTGCGATGGTGCGTTCTTCGGTCGCGACCCCGTGTAGCCGGCGGGTCTCATCGCCTTCTTCATTTTTCACCAATTTCATTCCTAGTTTGGCGAGATAGCTGGGTTTGCCAAAGTCTTCTGATCGCCAATCGCTCCACGTGCGGAAGGCGTAGCGTCCGGTGAGGAAGGCCGCCCGGGTAGGAGCGCAGACGGCATGAACATAGAATTGGTCGAGGCTGACTCCCTGTGAACGAAGCTTGCTGATATGTGGGGTCAGTTTGGCTTGTCCGCCGTTAAACGCGGGTTCGTTCCAGCCCATGTCATCTGACAGGATGAAAATGATGTTTGGCTTCGATCCATCAACCGGGGAAGCGTTGGCCACATTGAGAGTGGCAAGAAAGAGAATAAGTTTTTTCATGTGAGTGTGTGCTTAAATGTCGCAGATTGAGATCGCTTCTTCCAGCCCCTTCAGTGGATCTCCGGTGGGAATCCATTCGTGGCCGACGTAGCCGGAGTAGTTGACTTTGAGGAGGGCCTTCATGAGTCCCCGGTAATTAATTTCCTGATTGTCCCCGATCTCCCCTCGTCCTGGATTTCCTGCGATCTGAACGTGGCCAATGAACTCGTGATGCTGTTTGATCCGACGGATGAGGTCGCCGTCCATGATTTGAATATGATAGGCATCAAACAGGACCTTAAAGGAAGGCGAGGAGACCGCTTTTACGATCTCGACGCAGTCGTCGATATGGTCGCCCTGGTATCCGGGATGGCCTTTCATCTTCTCGGCAATTTTTGAATTCAAAGGCTCAAGCACTAGGGTGACTTTGTGCTTCTCTGCAAGTGCCGCCATTTTTTTAAAGCCCTCGATACAGTTCTTCACTCCTTCCTCGCGTGAGACCAGGCTGCCGTTCTCTTGTTTGGATGTATCAAGCAAGCCAGTGAAGGTCATGACGTTGGGGAAGCCCGCTGCTCCGGTGGAAGTGATCGCTTGCTCCAGGATTGCAAAAACTTCGGGATGATGGCCTTTGTTGTTCATTCCTCTTTCGAAGTTGTGAGATTTGGTGGCAGCGCAAACCAAGCCGGTTCCTTTGAGGAGAGGGAGTTGCTCGGCCGAGAAAAGTTCGACTCCGGCCACACCAAGTTGCTGCGCGTGCTTAATGACGTCTTGTGGAGTCCACTTGGCTCCGACTACGAAAGGCCACGCCGCAATGACTTGTTTGATGCGTCCCTTTCGGGCGATTTTGTTTTGAGCGGACGCTGGTGAGGCGAGCGCGGTTGCTCCGAGGCTGGCGAGGAAATTTCTTCTGGATGGAGTCATCTTATTTGAGGTGTCGGTGTGGTGCATTTTTCACGCTTTCCAATTTAGATGAAAGACGTTTCACGATTTCAGGATGCTTTTGAAAAAGATTTGTGGCTTCGGCAGGATCGTTTCCCAGATGAAAGAGTTGTCCGGTCGGGCCTCCGGGCTTGGGCTCTACGTTCTTTGGTTTGCTAAATCCTCCTGAGCCGAGTGCCGTGATGAGCTTCCAGTCTCCTTCGCGGACTGTCATTACCTTTGCACTTCCTGCCCGCATGACGAAGGTATCCCGTGGGGAGTTCCCGCCTTTGAGCGATGGTAGAAAACTGAAACTATCGGGGCCTGCCTCCTTTGGGATTTTGGTGTCCATGATGTCAGCGAAAGTTGCCAAAAAGTCAGTGAAGCAGATGAGTTGCTTGCTCGTGGATTTTGGTTTGGTGACTCCCGGCCATCGGGCCACAAATGGCATGCGGTGTCCGGCTTCCCAAGCGTCCGCTTTCATTCCACGAAGACCACCTTGTGAATCGTGGTCATATTTTTCAACATCCTTGTCAAACCAGCAGGGGCCATTGTCGGACGTGAAGATAACCAAGGTCTCCTTGTCCATTTCCGTTTCTTCAAGCGCGGCGAGCACCTTGCCGACCTGAGCATCAACCATCATGACGAAGTCCCCATAAATGCCGACCTTGCTCTTGCCCAAAAAATCTTCCGAAGGAAGCCACGGCGTGTGGGGTGCTGGGTAGGCCAGATAGAGCATGAGGGGATCTTTTTTTTCATGCGATTTGATGATCTTTACGGCTTCGTCGGTGAAGTTGGGAAGGACATCATCAATATTCATGTCGGGCGAGATTCCGCCGGCCCGGCGCATGCGACCTTGAATGCCATTCCACCCCGACTCTTCAGGTGAGAGTTCTTTCTCGATCCGTCCGCTTGGCGGTTGGACGGCCTTGTTGTCCCGGATGTAAAAGTAGGGCGGAATATCGGTGGATGCACGAATGCCAAAGTAAGAATCAAAACCGCGATCGACGGGGCCACCGGGAAGTGGTTTGTCGTAGCCGTTTTCTTTGAATCCAACGTGCCACTTGCCGACCATTGAAGTTTTGTATCCTTGGGATTTTGCGAGGGAGGCGATGGTCATCTGTCCCTCGTCGATGAGGGGGTGTTTTGACCAACGTCCGACATCGGTTCGGAATGGATAGCGGCCGGTCAGTAATCCGTAACGCGACATGTGGCAAAGCGGGCCCGGGGCGTGGGCGTCGGTGAACTTCATTCCATCGCGTGCCAGGGAATCGATGTGTGGCGTGGAAATCTTCGAATCAGGGTTGAAGCAGCCCGGATCTCCGTAGCCCATATCATCGACAAGGATGATCACGATGTTGGGATTTGCCCAAGTGTTCATCGAAAGAGCCATTGAGAGGAAGATGGACTTTAACAGCATCAGGGAAGGTTATGAATTGCGAAGCGGCTGGGAAAGGAGGAAAAGATGGCAGTTTTCAAATGAAATGTCACTTTTGGATGATGATGGACGTAGACTTTTTGAGATTTAAATTATGGAAAGGAACTTATTGAAATGATCATGGCTGATGTCTTGTTATGGACTTTTGTGATTCTGGGGCTCTTTGTGATTACGGTCGCCTACTGGGTGGCTGCAGTGGGTCTGGCGCCAGGACTTGTCGAACGAAGCTGTGAGCGGTTTGGTAGTTCTCCATGGAAATCGTTTTTGATCGGCACTGCCATCGGGGTTCCGGGGATCGGGATCGGGTTGGCGATTGCCAATGGAGGGCCCCCGACAATCAAGGTTTTTGGAATCCTTGTTGTTCTTTTGGTCTTTCTTCTGGGTCTCTATGGTTCGGC
>JBDNAG010000143.1:0-17055 GCA_039768565.1 Akkermansiaceae bacterium
GCCTTTGCTTCAAGAGCCTTGGCGTATGCCTTGGTGACAGGCGCAGCCTTTTCATCACCGAACAATGAAAATATGGCAAGGGCCTGCTCATATTTTTTTTCTTTAAAATTTAGTATGCCCAGTTCGAGGAGAGTGCGATTGAGGAGTGGGGATCCGTTTGGGCTGAGGAGCAGGAGTTGTCCGGCCCTTAGTCTGCCTGCTCGTCTCTGATCGGGATCATCTGATTGAAGCTGAATATTTGCTAGAAATGCCAGCGAGTAGAGACTTCTTGGCTGCAGTGGTGCAGTTGTTGGAGTGTCTTTTGCAAGAGTTACTGAGATAGTCTTAGCAATATTAGAATCGTGCGACGAGGTGTTCTCCGCAGGCTTCGGAAGAGCGGGTGCCCATAGTTCAATATGTGAAATGAGTATGTTGGAGTCAGTTTTGTCCACCCAAGCCCGCAAGCGAGAAAAAATGGCGTCAAGGTTTGGCGGGTCCGGATTCCTTTTGAGTGTTTCGCGGAGGGATTCGATGGCGGCAGTTTCATTTCCATCAAGTGCAAGGCTGTCAGCCAGTGCGAGGGTTGATTCGTGATACAGTGCGGCAGGGAGATTTTCACGAATCTCAGGATCAATGAGTAACTGAAAGGTTCCCACGGCCGAAAGTCTCTCCCCCTTGGCGAGTTGAAGTCTTCCGTTCAGATAGCGAATGAGATTCTCTTCGACTGGATTTTCAGGGGTCGTTTTTTTGAGAAGCTCGGCCACGTCATCGAGACGATTCTGGGAGAGGGCGATTGAGATGAGCTGGAGGATCGCCTCTTTTTGAATAGAGGTGTCGCTAGATTTTAAAAGTGGCTCCAGTATTGGACTAGCTTTTTTGGTGGCGCCCAGTGCAAGCCAGAGCTTTCCGGTTTGGAGATCTGAATTCTCCCGCATGCCCTTACGGTCAATTTTTTCGAGCTCTCCGATGGCATCTCGATATCTTCCCATCTGAACGAGAGCATAGCTACGCCAAAGGTGGGCGGGGCTGAACTCCCTCAGAAGCGGATCGTCGAGAGTCTTAAGTGCGAGGCCTGACGATCCCGACCGGACCTGCGCTTCGCCGAGAAGAGTAAGAAGTGCGGAGCGGGAGGGGGTGTCTAGATCTTCTTGGGCTAGAATCCTTTCAATTCTGGGAATGGCAAGGTCTGGAAGAAAATCAGAGATATACTTCTTGGCGGTAAGATATTCTGGTGATTGCTGTAAATCATCCCAAGTTACACCCTCTCCAACCAAGGAGGATGAAACGGAGAAGAGGAAAGCTAACCCCAGTTTTCGCATGGAAGTAGGGTAACTCCAAATCATGCCGAGTGCCACCTTATAAGGTCCCGAAGATCCTATCTCCGGCATCTCCCAGCCCGGGGACGATATATCCTTGTTCGTTGAGACCTTCGTCGATTACGGCGGTTGTGATCGATACATCCGGATGGCATTCTTCAAGGAGCTTTATGCTTTCAGGGGTGGCAACGAGGCACACGAAATGAAGATGTCGTGCTCCCTTTTTTTTCAGCCCGTCGATAGCGGCAATAGCACTACCTCCTGTCGCAAGCATCGGGTCGAGAACGAAGACATCTGCTCGCTCGACGTTATCGGGAATCCGTTCGAGGTAAATTTTCGGTTTGAGGGTTTGTTCATTCCGGGCCATCCCGTAGTGAGCCACGGTTGCTTCTGGAAGCATTTGAAGAAAGGCCTCACTGATGCCAAGCCCTGCCCTAAGAATCGGGACGAGCACGATAGGTCGTGCTAATTCGCTACCAGTCATCGTTGTGAGAGGCGTGGTGACTTCGATTTCTTTAGTCGCTAAATTGGCAGTTGCCGGGAGGACTAGCAATCGTGCGATGTCTGATACGTGTTGCCTAAACTCGCGGGGAGGGCAGGTCGCTGAGCGAAGGCGGGCGAGGCGATCCGCAACGAGTGGGTGATTGTGAAGATCAGGCATTGTTATCTGCAGGAAGGCGCTTCTTCAAATTGGCTGGGGTCATACCCAGGAGATGGGAAGCCTCCTTAATGTCATTCTCACATTGTTCAAGAGTATGGCGAATCAGCTCATCACGAACAAAATTGAATACGTTTTGCTTGTCTCGAGCAGAGAGCTCCAGAATCAATGAAAGAGCGTCCTTTAAAGTTCCCCCCATGTTTGCCGGATTTCTGCCGATCGGAATATCCTCGGGTAAAAGAATGTCATTTAAGGCTAGAGCACAGGCCCGGGCCATCGTGTTTTCTAACTCGCGGACATTCCCGGGCCAGCGATGCTTTTGAAGGTGTTCGATTGCTTCCCCGGTGAGTCGCATGCGTGCGGTTCCGTTCCGGCGTGCGATACGATCGAGGAAAAATTCGGCTAGAATTGCGATGTCTTCCTGACGATCGCGAAGTGGTGGGAGTTCGATTTCAACGACGTTAAGCCGGTAGTAAAGGTCTTCGCGAAATCGGCCCTCGCTCACTTCTTGAGCGAGGTCCTTGTTAGTCGCCGTGACGATGCGAACATCGGTCTTTTGAACTTCATTGCTTCCAACACGGGAGAAGGTTCCGTCCTGCAAAACCCGGAGCAGTTTGACTTGGACGCTTGCGGGGAGATCTCCGACTTCGTCGAGGAAGAGGGTGCTCTCGTGCGAGTCTTCGAAGCGGCCTGCACGTCGTGCGATGGCTCCGGTGAAGGATCCTTTTTCGTGGCCGAAGAGTTCCGATTCCAGCAGGTTTTCGGGAATTGCGCCGCAGTTGATGACCAACATCTCTTTTTTACGACGCTGACTATAGGTGTGGATGGAGCGGGCAATGAGTTCCTTTCCCGTGCCGCTTTCGCCGGTGACGAGGACAGGTGCATCCGAGTGTGCGACGCGGCCGACGACTTTCATGACGTTCTGAAGTGGTCGGGAGACTCCGATGATGGTGGTTTTTCCGGTGAGTCCGGGACGTTGGTCTGAAAGAGGCCCCATTTCGCGTCTTTGATCAACGGTTTGAAGGGCTGACTCGACGACTTGTCGAAGTTCAAATGCCAAGGATTCCTTTCGAAGGACATCAAGGGCTCCCTTTTGAGTGGCCTCGATGATCTGACTTGTAGTTGGAGAAACCGCAGTGAGAATTGTAATGGTTTCCGGAGAGGCGGCGCGGATTCGTTGAAGCAACTCAACCCCGTCAAATGGATCCAGCTTGATATCGCAGATTACGACGTCGATAGGAGCTTTTTTGATGATCTGGGCAGCTTTGTCCGCGCTATCACAGCGCAGGATTGTGAGGCCTTCCGCGCTAAGATGCTTGGTGGCCCAATCGAGATAGTCGAGATCATGATCGACCAGCAAAAGGTGATTTTCCGGTTCGGTGCTCAAAATTAGTGTGTGCTTCAGATTCTCCCGAATCGCCTTTGTCTGCGAGAATAAATTTTCAGGGCCTCGCGAAAGTCCGATTTTCGAAAATCCGGCCAATTTTTGTCGGTGATAAATAATTCGGCGTAACTTAACTGCCAAAGAAGGAAATTTGAGAGGCGCAATTCTCCAGATGTCCGGATCAGGAAGTCAGGATCTGGAAATTCGGCGGTGTCGAGGTGTTCCGTGATAGTGGACCTTTCAATTTGATCAGGGGTGATTTCACCGCGCGCCACTTTTTCGGCAATCCTGCGGGTGGCGTCGGTGATTTCTTCCCGGCTCCCATATGAAAGGGCAAGAACTACGGTTAGCGCTGTGTTAGAAGCGGTGTCATTGATGACTTTCGCCAGGTGCGCTCGACAGGTCTCGGGGAGAAGGTGGGTTTGTCCGATTGTCCTGAGCCGAACGTCTTTCCTTCTAAATTCCTTTCCCTTGCTCTTAAGAAATTGCTCAAGCAGCTTCATCAGGGCGCTAATTTCCTTTTCAGGTCGATTCCAATTTTCTGAGGAGAATGCGTAAAGGGTGAGAAACTTGACTCCCTGTTCAAGGCAAGCGTCAACTGCTTCTCGAACTGATTCCGCGCCAGCTCTGTGTCCGGCCTTTCGGGGAAGGCCGCGAGCCTCCGCCCATCGTCCATTACCGTCCATAATGACGGCGACGTGTCTCGGAATTGAATTTAGCGGGGCTTCGCCCATGGCGTGGAACTAGCGAATGATGGTTTGCTCACGATCGGGGCCAACCCCAACGTATGAAACTGGAGCCCCGGCGAGCTCCTCAATGCGCGCCAGATAGTCCTTGGCTCGTTGAGGGAGATCATCGTAGGAACGACACTCTGTGGTGGATTCCTGCCAGCCTGGCATTTCTTGATAAACGGGAACGATGTTGTCCCAGTGATCGCGCTCGGCAGGCGGGAATTCGTGAATCTCGCCTTCAATATTGTAGCCAACGCAAATCTTGATGGTGTCACGCTCATCAAGACCATCGAGGATTGTAATGGCGAGATCGGTAACCCCATTGACCATGACGGCGTAGCGAATCAGGACGGTGTCGAGCCAGCCGCAGCGACGAGGGCGCCCTGTTGTGGCGCCAAACTCCATTCCGCGAGAATGGAAGAATTCGGCGATTTCGTCATTTTGAGCAGGAAAGGGGCCGGATCCCACACGGGTGGTGTAAGCTTTGCAAACTCCAACGACTCGGTCGATGGCGTGAGGTGGCATGCCCGAACCGGTGCAAGCCCCGCCTGAAGTCGTGTTGGAGGAGGTTACGAATGGATAAGTCCCGAAGTCGATGTCGAGGAAAGTCCCCTGAGCTCCTTCAAAAAGAACGGTTTCTCCCTTTTTCCAGGAAGTGTGGACAACCGGAATAACGTTGGCAAAGTGCGGACGCAGGCGATCGATGGCCTTTTCAACCTCTTCAAAAACGGCTTTGGTCTCGAAAGTTGGGAGGTCGAAGTACGCGAGGGTGCGATTTGCTTCCTCAAGCCGTATGGTAATAAGCTCCTTGGCTTTTGCTGGATCTCGGAAATCAGCAAGGCGCAGGCCGACGCGGTTTGCTTTGTCGGCATAAGTGGGGCCGATCCCACGTTTGGTAGTTCCAATCTTTTTGTCACCAAGCGACATTTCACGAGCGGCATCAAGCTCGCGATGATAGGGGAGCACGACGTGGGCTCGGTCGGAGATCAGAAGCTTTTCTGGAGTGATGGGGACTCCTTCTGCTTCGAGGCTTTCTATCTCCATGCACAAGCCAACAGGATCCATGACGACGCCGTTGCCGATGACACACTGTTTATCCCAGAGAATCCCGGATGGGATAAGGTGAAGGACGTATTTTTTACCTTGGGCAATCACGGTGTGACCGGCGTTGTTCCCGCCCTGTCCGCGAACGACTAGGTCAGCTTCTTCGGTCAGGAAATCAACAATTTTCCCTTTCCCTTCGTCGCCCCATTGGAGGCCGCAAATGATGGTGTTCATTTAAAAAAGTAATTAGTTCGAGGATTCGATGAGTGCGATGAACTCGTCGAAGAATCCTTTGTCATCATTTGGGCCGGGCGCGGCCTCGGGGTGATGTTGAACCGAGAAAACAGGATCTTTGGTGCTCCGCATGCCTTCGACGGTTTTGTCGTTGAGGTTGATATGGGTCACTTCGATAAAATCAGGAAGCGATTTGTCATTGGTCGCGAAACCGTGATTCTGAGCAGTGATCGCGACCTTGCCGGAGCGGAGATCTTTGACTGGATGATTACCGCCGCGGTGACCAAATTTGAGCTTGTAGGTAGTGCCCCCAAAGCAGTGGGTCAGGATTTGGTGGCCGAGGCAGATCCCGAAGACGGGGACTTGCCCAATCAGTTGTCTGACCTCTTCATGAATATAAGTGAGGGCAGCCGGGTCTCCGGGGCCGTTTGAAAGGAAGACGCCGTCGGGCTTTTTCGCAAGGACTTCGCTAGCCGGGGTCCGAGAGTTTACGACCTCGACTTCAAAGCCTGACTGGCGAAGAGATCGGAGGATATTGTGTTTGATGCCGAAATCGTAAGCAACGATGCGGTATTTGATGGGAGGAAGCTCGATGTAGTTAGTTTCCTGCTTGGTTGTTACACTTGGAATCGTCCAAAGGCGTGATTCACCCTCCCAGAGGTAGGGCGTCTCGGTTGAAACTTCTTTGACAAAATCACTTCCCTCCATCGGTGGCGCTTCGTTGGCTGCCTTGACGGCATCTTCCTCGCAGAGTTCCGTCGTGATAACGGCCCTCATGGCTCCTTTGTCGCGCAGGTGTTTCGTGAGTGCTCGGGTGTCGATGTCCTCGATGCCGATGATTTGGTGCTCCTTAAAGTAATCGGCCAGTGATTGTTGGGACCTCCAGGACGAGGGTACTTCACAGAGCTCGCCGATAACAAATCCGCGCACGTGGGGAGACGCAGACTCGGCATCTTCAGGGTTTATGCCATAATTGCCCTGGAGGGGGTAGGTCATAGTCACGATTTGTCCACGATAGGATGGATCAGTAATGATCTCCTGATATCCGGTCATCGAGGTATTAAAGCAAATTTCTCCGGAAGTTGTTCCGGAGTAACCAAAGGCACGACCGTGGAAGGTGCGACCGTCTTCGAGAGCAAGAATGGCGTTCGTCAAGGCGCCTTGATTAGAGGCCAGCGCGGGGTTTGGTGCAAGAGCTACTTTCGAACTGGGAAGGGTTTTAATCGAGGAATTTACGTTAGGTTTGAGTTTGCCAAGAAATATGACATGTTTAGGCTACCATTGAGCGCAAGGATGGAAGGTCTTATCGTTTTATGAATTTTCGACTAGAATCAATAGCTGCGTTCGTTTTGGCTCTTCCTTCACTTGCGTTTGGGACGATTGATTTCAATGGAAACGGAGTATCTGAATTGTGGGAACTCCAGCATTCTGATATAGATGTGGGGATTGCTGATTCTGATGGAGACGGTGTTTCAAATCGCGCCGAGGGGATTGCCGGAACGGATCCGCAGGACCCGGGAAGTCTCTTTACCCTTGCCCACCCCTTACAGGATGGCGAAGAAGTTCATTTTTCTTGGTCGGCTGAAGCTGGTAAGACCTATCGACTGGAAAGATGGGATTTTGCTTCTGGGGCTTGGGTCGAGGCTGCGTTGGTCCTACCATTGGATTTTGCAGGGGTGCAAGTGATCACGCTCGATAATTCCGGCGGAGGTGTTTTTCGCCTGACGGCCGGAGATGTCGACATGGATGGCGATGGATTGAGTGCGTGGGAAGAAATCCTACTTGGGACCAGTGACGATAGCGTTGCCGGAATAAACGGTTCCGGTGAAGGTGACTTTATCACAGCCCTTCGAAATATTGAGTCGGAAGGAGGGGCTTTATTGTCCAATGGTGTGCAGCTTGATCGCAGGCTTCCAAGTGAGAAAGATGCGGCTCGTTTTTTATTGAGGGCCAGCTTTGGACCGACTGATGCATCCATTGCAGATCTAATGACGATGGGCCTCACAGGATGGATGGACGATCAAGCTCTCCTTCCGACCTCTCGTCTTCAAACCTCAATCTCTCGAAATGGGCTTACTGTAAGCAGCTCTCGGGCACGCGATGCTTGGTGGAGGTCGGCAAACATTGCGCCGGACCAATTAAGGCAACGAGTTGCCTACGCTCTCAGCCAAATTCTTGTTGTGGGCTTTAATGGGAGCAGCGTCATCGGCGACAATATTCTCACCCAGGCAAAGTATTATGATATTTTCACCTTGGGTGCCTTGGGATCATATCGAGATGTTCTTGAAGGTGTAACTTATAGCCCTGTGATGGGCTTTTACCTTTCCCATTTGAATAATCGCAAGTCAGACGATCCGGTGAGTCCAACACGTTTTCCTGACGAAAATTTTGCGCGTGAAATCATGCAACTTTTTACAGTCGGTTTGTGGGAGCTGAATCCTGATGGTTCTCGTAAGTTGGACGACAGTGGTGAATTTATCCCGACCTATGGTAATGAGACGATCACCGAAATGGCCAAGGTGTTTACTGGGATGAGCCACTCGACAACCAATAATGGTCAGCCGGCGACGAGCTTTTACAATGTGGCGAGGGGGAACGATTACCTCTATGAAATGAAGGTTTGGGACGATGAGCATGAGCCGGGCCCCAAATCAATTATCAATGATGTGGATTTAGATGGGACGCAAACCGGCGAAGAAGAGGTTCAGGCTGCATTGGATGCTTTAATGACGCATCAATCGTTACCACCCTTCTTAAGCAGACTTTTAATTCAGCGTTTTACGAGCTCAAACCCATCTCCAGCGTATTTGGCCCGGGTATCTAGGGTATGGGGAGACGATTCCACTGGTATAACCAATAATCTTGGTGAGGTGATGAAGGCAATCTTGCTAGCCCCCGAAGTGCTCAATAACGAATCTGGTGGTCAGTTTCGCGGGAAAGTTCGTGAGCCAATCATCCGATATACCAATCTTTCAAGAGCTTTCGATCTTGTCTTGGAGAGTGGGAAGTACTTGATCAATCAGCCTTTGATTAATGAAAATTTTGGTCAATTTCCATTGCTCTCGCCAAGCGTTTTTAATTTTTATCTCCCGGATTTTTCTCCTGAAGGTGAATTCCGTGAAGCCGGGAAAGTGAGTCCGGAACTTCAAATCGCATCTCTGTCACAGATGCTTCAATCTGATTCGCGTTTTGGAGCCACTGTTGAAGAAGCAGGGGTATTTGGGAATTTTGATTATTCTCAGGAGCTTGCTCTGGCAAATGACCCAAGCGCGTTAATTGACAGGGTAGATCTCCTGATGACTGGCGCCCGACTTAGACCTGAAACCAAGGCTGCGATTCTCAATGCTGTGGAAAATGAGATCACTGATCTCGAGAGGGTTCGGACGGCGATTTATTTGGTGAGCCAATCGATGGAAGGTGTCGTTTTAAATTGATGAGAAATAACCAGAAATACAGTGGGCTTAATCGCCGGCGGTTCCTTGGACAAGCAAGTTGTTCCGCGATTGGATCCACGTCACTTCTTTCTTCCTTAATTAATTTAAGGCTGACTGGTTCCTTGGCGGCTGCTGATAATGAAAATGTTGAGGATTATAAAGCTTTGGTCTGCGTTTTCCTCTCCGGTGGAAATGACTCCTTTAATATGTTGGCTCCGGTCGATACGTCACAAGGCTACCCTGAATATGCGGAGGCCCGTGGCGCCGTTGCTCTTCCTAACACCGATTTCAATCCGATTGGAGATCCCTTGCCCTCACCGGATGGTCGCAGACTGGGTTTGAATGTTCAAATGCCTGAGTTGAAAACTCTTTTTGATGCTGGCAAGGCATCGTTTATTGCTAACGTTGGAACTTTGGTTGAACCTGTCACGAAGCTTGGTATTCAGAATCAATCGGCGAAATTACCTCTTGGGCTTTACTCCCATTCTGACCAGCAGCTTCATTGGCAATCCGGACTGCCTACTAACCGTTCGCCTTTGAGTGGGTGGGGTGGGCGTATGGCAGATCTTTTGAACGACTTGAATGGTGAGAGCCGTGTTTCAATGAATGTGTCGCTTGCGGGAGTGAATCTTTTCCAAAGTGGAGGCGCGGCTTCAGTTCTCTCACGGGGGGCAGGTAGTGTTCCTGAAATTCGACTATGGAACAAGTGGGTCTATCGCCACAAGCAGGCGGCGCAGGAGACAATCTTAGATGCAGAATACCACAACGCATTTGAGAAATCTTTTGCCACAACGAAGAAGTCTGCCATCGCCGCGAGTGCAGAATATAGGATGGCACTAGAGGCAGAGGGGGTAATCGCAACCGAGTTTAGTTCCGAAAACCGTTTGGCGTCTCAATTGAAGGCCGTAGCTGAAACGATCTCTGCTCGTGGTCCGTTGGCCAAGAGACGACAGACCTTTTTTGTCGAGCTTGGAGGATGGGATCATCATAACGGATTGGACGATCACCCGGCGATGCTGGGACAGGTGAGTGAGGCAATCGGGCAGTTTCATCAAGCCATGGTTGATTTGGGTCTGGAAAACCAGGTGACGCTTTTCACTGCGTCTGATTTTGGTCGGACTTTGACTCCTAACGGGAATGGGACCGATCATGCTTGGGGTGGAAACCATTTCGTTGTGGGGGGATGTGTCGATGGTGGAAAGTTCTTTGGCGAGTATCCGTCACTTGATCTGGGCAACAATCTTGATACCGGGAGGGGGCGATTTATTCCTACTACTTCTGTCGATCAATATGTTGCCGATTTGGCTCTCTGGATGGGAGTATCTCCGACCAATGTGCGAGACTTGGTCCTACCTAATTTGGCAAATTTCCATGATGTGGTGGCTGACGGAGCTCCGCTCGGCTTTATGAAGACGGACGAATGAGGGGCTTGGTGGCAGGAGTTTTAATCGTCTTGGTCGTTCTCTGGGTTGTTTTTTCCCGGGGGGGAGGTCCGTCACCTTCGAACAAGGTTGAGGTCGGTCAAGAAGTGAAAGCTAATGCCGATCCAATTGCGCAAACTCGAGGAGTCAGGTTTATTGGAGAAAATCCGTTTACCGAAGATTATGGTGAGGAAACTGGCAGTGTTAAACGCGATCTTGAAGCGCTTAGAGATGTGGTGATTAACTGCCAATCGCTCATGAAAAATTTCGACACTTTCCATTTGCCGGGAAATCCCGAAATTGTGCAATTCCTACAGGGTTCAAATCCGGAGAAACTTGCCTGGATCCCTAAAGAGCACCCGTTCATTCAATCTGATGGGGTGTTGTTAGATAGGAACGGAACTCCGGTTTTTTTTCACCGTTTGAGCGGTCTTCAGATTGAATATCGCTCGGCAGGTCCCGACGGGGAACACTGGACTGACGATGACATTATCGTGCGCTAGAATTGCGCGCTTGTTGGTTTATTTACCCCTGAGTCTTGAAAGCGTTGTCAGGGCGTAGCCTGTGCCATAAGGCTGGTGGTAATCGTAAAGGGGGTAATCCCACCACGATCCATCTTTTTCCTGTTTGCTCATAATATGGCGTGCAAGGTGAGGGATATAAATTTTCTGACTTTCAGCCGGGAGCATTTGGAGGCACTCGGTCGCGTAGTAAAATCCATAGTAGTAAAAGTATCCAGAAATTGAAAAGTGGGTCTCGTGGGGAACTGGTCTCTTACGGCCGATGTCAAACCAACCTTCCCGGAGGCAGAGTCGGTGGAGCCAGTGTTCAAGGAGTTCATCGGTTACCCGCTCATCTCCGAATTTACGCATCGCAGCCATGCAGACTTGTGATCGTCCCAGTGAGCCTGCTGGTCGGTTAATTCCATATCTTGGCCGGTAACGATGAGTGTAAGAGTAAACAAAGGACCAATCAGGAGTTCGTTGTTTGTTGATTGATGCAAGTCCGCGATTGATCTCCTTTTCAGGGATCGAGAGTCCAAAGGTTTTCTCGGCATCTTTCATTCCCAACAAGACTGTTGCTGTCGTGAATGAAGTGGGAATGCCGGAGAAGTGGGCGGTGTGATTTTCGAAATCAAGGTATCCCCAGCCGCCATTGACATCTTCGGTCTTAATGAGCATCTCGATTTGTCTTGTCGCGAGTTGCTTCAGGCGGGAGAGCTTTGCTGCGTCGCTTTTACGGTATTCGTAAAGATCGGCAATCGCCCGCAGTCCGTATGCGTGCCCCCACACATTGTAGGTGGTGGTAGGATCGAGGTGTCTTAGTTTGGGAAGCTTCTCAAAAAGCCAGTCCTCGGCCTTGTCGATCGCAGCAACCACTTCCGGTCGGCGATCGCCGCTGTCAAGCAAGCCGCTGAGGGCTAGGGTCGAAGCGCCAGATCGAAAAGCGAGATGGGAATCAGGAACTGGTGCGTAGATGTTCAGACCCTTAGTTCGGGTTGGGCCTCCCCAAGAGCCGTCCTTGTTTTGTTTGCCAACCAAGTAATCGACACCTTGTTTTATCGAGGCTTCCAACTCTCTCTTCTGCAATTGATCAACCGCTGGGAGAGGTCCAAGTTTTGCAAGGTTCTGAGCCCCGACTTCCAAGAGAAGGAGAGCAGAAGCTATCAGTGAGAACCGCATGATAATCAAATGGCTTAATTATTCAGCGATGTCTGGAATAAGAATCACCTGGTCAACTTCGAGACCCTCTAGGATCTCGATTTTGTCATTGACGATTCGGCCTGTTTTGACTTCGCGGGTTTCGTGTTTACCATCAGCCATCTTCAATTTTACGGTAGAGATCTCTCCATCATTTGTAATGGAATTTGGCGGTATACTAATAGCATCTTCGTTGCGGTAAGTCACCAAGCGAACTTTCCCTTTCATCCCGGTGACAATTGGGGAGTCTTTTGGTAGTTTGACGCTCAATGCGACACCGAATTTACCGGAACCATCAGGCGCGTTGTCGAGTTGGGCAAGTTCAACGGGAAAGCTGGCACCTCGCAATCCTTCGACGGAAGCGATCCCCTTTGCATCGGCGGGTAATTCTAAGCGTTCCTTCTGGCTGAGAGAGCCTTGGAGAGTCAGAGGACTACCGATTGGGATAAGTGACATCAAGGATGTGTTGGCTGTTGCCGCACCCGTTTCGAAAAGGAATTTGGAAGTTCCTCCAATCGACCATGAATTTGCACTTATTTCTCCGTAGTAAATTGTTCCGTCATCCGGTGCTGTTAAGGTCATAAATGCACCGTCGTCAATTAGCTCCTGCAGGTCTTGATCTGATTTGGCGTGGGATCGTTGAGTTTCTGCAAAAGTCAGTTTCTTCTCTTCAAGAGCACGGGGTAGTTTAACCTTGCCGGTCTCATAAGCAAGGAGAGCCCCGTCATAGGCCCGCTTGAGATCGATCGCTTGCCGGGGAATCGTCTTTTCAAGTGCCCACTTGGAGCTTTCCTCAGCCTTTTTGAGTGAAAATTGTGCACTCTTCACTGATGCGCGTTGGCGCTTGAGGATAATCTCCTCAGTTTCTTCAGTGATACCATCTTCTTTATACATCTTAAGGAGTTGCTTCAGCTCCTCTTCTTGATAGCTGAGACTTCGCTTTGCTCGATCAAGAGTTTCCCGGGCATCCTCTTCTTGAAGATCTCTGCCGGTCCCGGTGAAGTAATCGAGTGATTCTTTAGCCCTGTCATGGGTCAATTTTAAACCTTCGAGCAATCGTGGCGTTGAAATTTCAAGGTCAGCGAGTTCGCGCTCCGCGTTTGCCAGGGCAATCTTGCGACTCTTGGCCGCTTCCTTCGTTTCCGCGAGGTGCCGTTGATAGTCCTCGGCCTCGAAAGCGAGAATCACCTCGTCTTTCTTTATGCTTGCCCCGTGATCCACAAGCTCTGCAATGATAAACTGAGACCATTGATCTGGCTCAATTTTAAAAACAGTTGGTTTGGCGGGGATAAAGGTCGCATCAAACTCGAGGTGAGTCGCAAGTGTCTGGGTCTTGATCGTAAGCTCACCGCCAAAGGAATTGGCAAAGAACAGAGCAGGGAGAAGAAGGTACGGTGATTTCATTGAAGATTCGTCTTAATGAGTTCGTTGATAGTGCCCTTTACGAGCGAGGTAAAGATTACGATTTTTCTTCGATTTCTCGGAAAATGGGGCGAGATCCAAGCTGACTTCAAACCCTGATTTTCGAAGTGCCCTTTCCAGCCCTGCTACCGGGCGGTTTGTAATTAGCCCAAGAAGTCCGCCGGTTTTGAGTCGTGCCTGAAAATTTCCAAGCACGGTAGTCGATGTGATTGACCACGTTTTCGGAGATAGAGCCTCCAATTGATCCAAATCTGCAAAGATGCCCTGGCTGCCGGAGTAATCGGCCGGGAGAGGAGCAAATGGATCGAGATTGTCCATATGGACTCTTTCGTCGTCAAGTGGGTCGACGGCGAGATTTGCTGAGATAAGATCTACAAGCGTTTCAGCTTCCGGGATAACAACAAAAGAGGCTTTTTCCTGAGGCAAAGATTCCCGAGCTGCTGCGACAGCATGTCCAAACCCCAGACCGAGAAACACAATGCGCGGCTGTCGTGCGGGGCGGAAGGGACGGCTCATCAATTCGAGAAGCTTGCGTGTGGCATATCCTTGATTACTGCCGTCGACCTGCCGACCTTCACATTCCAAAAAGAACCTTCCATCATGCTCAATGAAGTCTAGATAAAGGTGAGTGCAGGATTTTGCCTGGGCGACGATTCTTCTGGGTTTCATGGTTGCGAGGGCCTGTAACGAGGTGGTTTCTCGTTGGTGCTTGGAAGAATGACCAGCTGAAAAAATGGGACTTCCTGATTTAACCTGAATCTAGCAGGGTCCTTTAGGGGGTTGCATAGCCAACCTAATCTACTCTCAGGTAAGAACATCTAGTGGGTTGTGGGCGGTGGCCCGCAACAAAATTCGCTTTTCGTAAACATGGACTTTCTTTCGACTAATTAAGCTGCTATGAAATTATGATCATGCGAAGGAAATCACTTTGGTTCGCGCTCTCCTCCTTGGGCGTCGGCCTGTTCGTGGCGTGTTCCGCAGATCCCCCGGTAGTCCGCGTTGGTGAAAACTACACCCCCTATTGGGCTAGTTCTCAAAATCCATATTCAGGGATTCATGATACAGTGAAGGACAACCGCGCTAGGGCATGGAATCAGCAATACGGCCGCTCTGCAACTTCGACGGCCTCCCTTAATAGCGATCCAATGATACGGAGCGCAAGATCATCTTCAGGAGGATCAAAAAGCCCTTCATCAATCTATCGGCAGGTGAATGTCAAAAAGGATTATCTTTCCTACAATGCTCGTGGGAGGTCTCGTAAACGCATGGCACCTCGCTATGTGACAATTCACTCGACTCAAAACTGGAGCCAGGGAGCTGATGCGCTTCGCCATTCGAAAGCTCTCAAAAATGGCGCGCTTGGTCGACTATCGTGGCACTACACCATAGACGAAAATCGTGCGATCCAGCACCTTCCCACAAACGAGCGTGGGAATCATGCTGATTACGATGGCCCTGGTAATCGTTACAGTATTGGGATTGAGATGTGCGAGCATCCTGGAAATAGCAGAAGCAGAACCCTTGAACGGACTGCAAAACTCGCGGCATGGCTTTGCGTAAAATATGATTTGCCGGTTTCCCGCGTTGTTCCTCACTACAAGTGGCCTCGACGGGGAAAGAATCCACCTAATAAGAATTGTCCTCATTTTCTTCTTTCAAATGGCCGACCTGGAGCAAAGTGGCAGGGCTTCCTAAAGGCGGTCGATGTCTATCGCCGAAATATGCTCGGGCGGTAGTTTGACTCGTTATGGCGGATGAAAAAGAGGAGGTTTGGTTTCAATGCCAACGCTGTACGAATTGCTGCAAGTGGGAAGGGGATGTAGTCCTTGCTGATGGTGAGGTTGAAAAAATTGCTAAATATTTAGAGATTCCTCTTTATGAATTTGTGAAAGACTACACACGGTTACGTGACAACCGGCAGGGTCTCTCGTTAATTGATAAAGAGGGGACTACCGAGTGCATCATGCTTGATGGCATTGATTGTCGACTTCAAGACGTTAAGCCATTTCAGTGCACTGGATTTCCCAATCGCTGGAATTTTGAGAACTGGCGCGAAGCTTGCGAGGCGATCCCTGCGCCCAAGCCGGAAGGCGTTTAGACTACTTCGAGTTAGTGAAACGGTAGTGTGACACGATCCACTCGTCGCCTCCCTGATAACCCCATAGCTCGGCGCAGGCCATGAAGAAACATCGCCACCAAACCCACCATTTTTTGGCCCCCGCGCTGCCATAGGTTTCAGCGATCAGTGGCTTTAATTCATCATTGGCGTCGTCCATGCGCTTGAGCCACGCTTCAGAAGTCTTTTGGTAATGAGTCCCGCTGACTTGCCAATGATCGTCGATGGATAGTTTGTTCTGAAAATACAGTAAGAGATCATCCGACGGCATTTGGCCTCCTGTGAAAAAGTAGCGGGCCATCCAATCGCTTTCGTCTTTCGCCTCATAGTGGTAGGCGTATTCACGATGCGTGAAAATATGAACGAACAGTTTTCCGTCTGGTTTGAGCCACTTCGAAATCCGGTCGAGTAGTTCCTCGTAGTTTTTCATGTGCTCGAACATCTCCACCGACACGACGCGATCGAAGGTGCTTTCACCTTCACCTTTATAAGAAATCATATTCACCGTCTTCACCTCAATATTGGTGAGGCCTCGCTCAATGGCTTGGGAATCAATGTATTCCTTTTGGGTTCTTGAATTGGAGACAGCTGTGATTTGGGCCTCCGGATACTCCTTGGCCATCCAAAGTGTGAGCGATCCCCATCCACAGCCAAGTTCAAGGATGTGATGCCCATCTTTTAGGTCTGCTCTTTCACAGCTGAGCTTCAGCATATGGGCCTCTGATGTCTCGAGGTCAGTAGTATCAGAATCCCAATAACCGGAACTGTATTTCATGTGGGGGCCAAGCACCTTGCGAAAGAATGCAGTGGGTAATTCATAGTGTTGCTCGTTTGCTTCATCGGTTGCGATTGCGACTGGACTGTTTTTCAGCTCCTCGACGTGCTTCATCACAGCCGCTTGTCGACCTTCGCAGTCGAGTTTGTCGAATGGCTTTAAGGTGCTTTTGAGCCTTGAACGGATTCCGATCCGAATCAGTGTGTCTGGAATGATATCCTTGGCGAGAAGGTCGTCAATATTGATCATGATTTTGGTGGGAGTGGAATGAAGGAGCTCGTGGTGCGTTGATACTCACGGTAAGCCCCGCCCTTGCGTTTGATTGCAGACGCTTCGGTTGGTGGAATGCCAGTTACCTTGAGAAGAAGGAAGGTGATTGAAACTGGAGCAAAAATGGTTGTCCATCCCCATGCAGATCCACATGCGAAAAGATAAATTCCCACCCATATTACCATTTCAAAAAAGTAGTTGGGATGGCGGGAGTATTTCCAAAGTCCTTCCCGGCAAACTGAACTCGATCGATTGTCCTTGCCCTTAAACTTCGACATCTGAAGATCCGCAACTGCCTCACCGAAGATACCGGCGCATGCGATAATTGTTCCAGTTGTCTCAAAGATCCCCCACGGCGATAAATCACGACTGATGAGATAGTAGGGAATGGAAAGAAGAAGAACCAAAAGAGCTTGGGCTTGGAAGAGCCAAAAGAAGCCCGATGAAGCTCTGCCTTCCCAAATCTCGCGAAGTCTTTGATATCGCGAGTCCTCATGTGGATGATGATTGCGAATGCGCTTCTGTAGATGATAAGTAAGACGGAAACTCCATGCTGCTGCGATCACCCCGC
>JBDNAG010000144.1:0-21130 GCA_039768565.1 Akkermansiaceae bacterium
ATATTTGGTTTGTAGTAGAGGATGTAGTCGGCTCGCTTCTGCTGGCCACGTGTGTGAATTTTCCCTCGGACGTAGATGCGGCCATCGGTAAAGAATACCTCCTCCCTCATCTGAGTGTCGGAGTCCCAGCCGGCATCAAGAATAGCCGGAGTAATAAACTTTGTCCGGACGTCGTGCTCAGTGAGAGATTTCTTATTCATTGTCTGATCGGCGATAGATTGAACGATAGCGGACGAAGAGAAACCCTAAATTGAGAATCTTAGAGTTACGGAGAGGGCGGATTCAAAGACTATCAGTTAGAAACTATAATTTGAACTAAAGGGGCAACTCCGGGAGCTTGGCGACGGCTGCGGTGAGAGTACCGATTTCGAGGGAGGTGTAGGCGGCGTGTGCGGCGTCGGTGCTGTGGCCGCTCATTTTCTTGCGAATTTCGGCGGGGACTTCGGCGTTACTCATCCAAGTGACGAAGGAATGGCGGAGCGAGTGGAAGGAGAGACTACCCTGTTTTCCATTCTGAGTGCGGGTCCTGGGAACTTTGGCTTCCTTTTGGATGACAGCGAATTGAGTCGAGAGGCCATCACGTCCGCCGGTCACTTTGCCATCGAGGGAAGGAAAAAGCGGTGTTGCCGGGAATGGTGAGGGTGGGTTCTGTTTGAAGTGGGCGGCGAGAACCGGGTGGAGGGGGATTTCCACGGTTTTTCCTTTGGCCTTGGTTTTCTCGGGGGTGAGGATGATGCGCCCATCGTTCACGTTGTCAGAGGTGAGGTTGGCAGCGTCCCTGATGCGGAGGCCGGCGTAGGCTCCCAGGAGGATGAGGCCTTTCCACTCTGAGGAAGGAGCGGCTTTCACGAGCTTGGAGACTTCATCGACGGTGAACGGGTGGCGTTCGGTGCTGTCGGTCTCGGCAAGTGCTTTTCCTTTGAGGGGATTGGTAGGGTTGTGGAGAGTGGCGTGTTCGCTCATGGCATCAGAGAACATAGCCTTCAATCCCACGACGTAATGGTTCGCGGTTTTAGCAGTGGAGTTTTCGTTGATGGCGGTGCGGAAGTTGCGGACTTCGGCGGTGGTGATGGACTCAAGGGGGGCGTCGGCACGATTTTCGAGGAAGGCGATGAACTTCTTGGTCACGGTGCGATAGAATGAAAGGGTGGCTTTCGACACGGTGGTCTCTTTGGCGGCAATCCATTCGGAGACCCATTCCCGGAGGGTGTAGGATTTAAATTCGCCTGCGCCACCAGCCTTGACGATGTCGGCAAGAATTTCACGAGCGTTGGCTGGATTGAGTCGTCCCTTCATCGCCAATTCGCCAGCTTCGGTGAGCTTGACTAAAATGGCACGGGAGGCCTTGTCACCGCCACCGGCTTCGTTTCTGGCTTTTTCTTCAAATTGGGCTGCGGCTTCCTGTGCTTTCTTCTTGGTGGTGCGCCCTGTGGAGCGGTGGATTTGCTTCGGCTTGCCTTCGCTGTCGATCACTCGAAAAGAGCAATACCAATTCGGGAGGAGTTTTCCGCTCGGTGATTTCTTTCGATAGATTGTAGCCATAGGGGATAGTGGCAACAATGTGCTAACATTCAAGATTATTCCATAGTGTCCGGTAAAGTGTATTTGTTTTAGGTATAACGTTTACGGGACGTAGTGAGACGCCATTTTAGCACGGAATAGAAGTATGGGTTCGATTCCCATCGCCGGTACTTGCTGTAGCTTGCTTAAGAGCAGTTGGTTTGAGAGCTTTTACCCTTGGAGCCTTAAATTGCCGTTTTGGCTAAAACTGGACGTAAATACACCAAAAGGCAGGTTTAAACGGCAACAAAGTGGCAACCAATCTCGTTTAGGCCGATGGCAGCACAAATGCTGAATCAGCCAAGGCATCAGCTTTGACGCTACTTTTCCTAAAAAGCTGACCACTTTGGTCAAACACGTCAATGATGCCACCAGTGTCCCGGGCATCCCAACGAGCGTGATCAGCAGCATCCCGGGCGGTTGTATATCTTAGGCAACCTTTTGCACCCACAGTGCCAGTCAGCCGCCATGAGCCACGGGATGGCTCGTATTCGACTCGGTAGGTTGGAACGGTTGGATGTGACATTTATGACTGCGGCTACCGTCACCATATGCTTGAGTAGCGGTCATGAGAATCAGCATCATTCACGAACGTAGCGAAGAGGCGCCATGAGTAACGACAAAATACAGCGACTAAGAAAAAGGGGGCGTTGGTCGTTCATCATCAAATATGGCGTAATCGTTTGGGGGGTAGGAAGCTCACTATTGACTAGCGTCACCGTTCCGCTCATCCCGTGGGTTGAATATACCTTCACTCAGCTTCTGGCGATTACTCTGCCGACATTTTGCGTATGCGGGATTCTCTTTGGCCTAATTCTGTGGCGCGTGCTTGTTTCAAGCGGCTCGGATACCAATGGTGAACAAGTTATTGGCGGCACCGGCGAACAACGCCCCTAGTTCGCTTCGCTCTGGATCATTTATTCCCGCCCTGCCAAACTTCGAACGACTTCTGGTCACTGGCCAAAGGTAAAACACCAGCAAATTCCTTGGCTCCGACACCGCCTGGTTCTTTGGGATTCAGACCAGCGAGCAGTAGTAATTTTCTTGTCACACAGAAACACCCAAAGAAGCTAGGGGCATGTGGTGCAATAATTGCAGGAAAGAAGTAGACATCAATTCCGTCGCTGACTGTTAGGAATTTAGTTTTGGCGGGAGGGCTTTGAAGCCGCCTTTGGACCGGATCGGATGGGGGAGAAAGGGGGGTGGAGTGACCGAAAATAAGAAGCAGCACGGATTCCCGGCCCGGGAACTCTCAGTCCGTGGAATAATCGACAGAAGCGAGCAACACCACATCATCCAGAAAAAAGAAAGAGACCTCCATCTCCTGGTATTGACTCGTCAGCAGCAACTCGTTCTCTCCCTCGTATTCCCAAGTTGAAGAATCAACATTATCCTTTGGAAAGTAGTCATAGATAAAATCCTTTCGCTTGCCGACAAACGAAGCTGTCCAATTCTTAACGGAGCTGAAGTCTGGCTCTGCTTGACTTACTTGGTCCTTGCATGAGTTCACGCAAAAACAAAAAGTGGCCAACATGAGAGTCGCGAATGATTTTAAATCTCTTGTCATCAACGGCCTTACTCTAATGATTGTCGACCAGCCGGGCAAGTCGCGAAGGCTCGACCAACGTGCAAGGCGAGAGCGGGTCGTCCGCTTAAATCCCCCCCCGAACTGAATGCGATCGTTGTTCGTGGATGACTTTTCCCGTCCTTCCTCACTGGAAGAGACGCTGCGCTGTCCCTTCTCCTATACCTCCATCGTGCTCAATTACGGGAACTAGGTTTATCTTAAAGGTAGTCTTAGTTACCGTAATGAGCGGGGGACATCACCATCCAGCCGTCATCGACTTCCTCCAAGTTTAATGCGGTGAGAAAACGGGGCGAGGAAAGTTTCTTGCCTTGAGCGAGATATGTTCGTCAAAACGATGGTGCCAATCCGGGACTTTGAAGAAGTGTTTCAAATCACGAGATACAGGGAGAGGTTAGGCACCCGTCCGGGCAGGGCGAGCTCACCAGGAGGAATTATGGATCTTCGTTGTTTAGAAGATGCTATCGCCGTAGCCTGACTATTTAAGATTAATTAACTTTAAAGAAATTGAAAGAATTCTTGTTAGGGTTGAGTAATCACTCAGTCGCGCGGGTGCTGTCATTTAGAAGGTGAATTGGCAAAGCGTGCCAACCCGAACTGAAAATATTGAAATGTGTGATGTCAAAGAAACCTTTTTCAGTGGGGCGACAGTGCTTGCCAAGCTACTCTTTTCAGCCGCGATCCTTTCCAGTTGTTCCTCGGAAGATGGAGGAGGAAGCGCCGGTTCCGGGGGTCTTAAAACCCCCATTATGCTATCAGGGAATCCTAATCAAGATGCTGCTGCTCTGAGAGGATCGGATGCGATGCTGGCAACTGCGGACTGGGGTGAAATGAGCGCATCACAAACGTTCTCCAAAATCTTTGGAAAGCCGAAGGTTTATCGCGGAGGAGAAAACAAATCAAAAAATACGGCATCCACGAGTCCTTCCATCAGGGATAATGTTCCCACTTTCAGTCGACCTGATGGTATGGTGCAAATTTACTATCGACTGGAGCATTTCGGAGGAGTGGGAGTGGCCGACAGCCGCAAAAGTTTCAGCGACAAGCCGGGGGTTGCGATTACTCCAAACCAACTTGAACCTCTCGTAAAGGTGGTGAAATCCCACTTGGGTGAGGTAGGCGCTGTGGAGGCTCTTCCTTCTGAAAATGTCATCGTAATCACCTGCCCCGAAACTTCGAAAAACAGCGTGATGCAGTTAATGAGTCATGCCGATGCCAGCCGGAAACAGGTCGAAATCGCGGTCCGGATTTTTGAAGTTTCTGATGACTTTGACCTTCAAGTTGGGATGAATACCCTGGTCAAGAGGTTGGGTGGAGATAACGCACAGGCTTTGATGGGGAATTTTAGTCCGGCGGATTTTGTTGGGAAAGCAGCTGATCCTTTCAAAGGCATCGGGCCTGATCCCGGTGGGATGCTCAAGCTGGTGGGGGCTTTTGAAAGAATGGGAATTGGAGTCGATGTTACTTTGGAGGCTCTTGAGAGATCGGGAATGGTGAAGGTCGTGTCACAGCCTCGGATGACGGTGGAAGCAGGCCATCCCGCCTTCATGATGGCGGGACAACAACTGCCGATTCGAGAAGGAAATATCACCAACGATCGCTTCGTGACCGAGAAGATTTCATATAAGCCGGTGGGAGTTCAGCTGAGTATCACTCCGCAAACAATCGGAGATCATTCTGTAAAGCTACACGTTCTCACCGTAGTCTCGGCGGTGTCTGGATTTGCTCCGCTCGCGAAGATGAAGAAGAGTGCCTATGATGAAAGGCTCATGAATCCGGTTCTTGATTCACGGCAAGCGGAAACGCGGGTTGAGGTTCCTCACGGCAGCACTCTTGCTTTTGGTGGTTTGCGCATGGCACGCCAAGTTGGTCGCGAAGAAAAAATTCCCTTTCTGGGCAATGTCCCGGGGCTTGGCAATCTGTTCAAGAGCAACCGAAAACAGCAGCAGATGAGTGACTTGTATTTCTTTGTGACGCCCCAGTTGGTGAGCCGCTGAAGGTTAGATCTAATTTCTTATCCCATTCCAGCGCGAAAACTTCGTCACGGCGCTCCTCAATTCCTGATCAGTAATTTGCGAAGTTGAACTGCGGTAAAGTTTGACCTTCTACGGCTAGAAATTTGCTTTATGGTGGAAAGTTCGTGAAGAGGGAATTTGGGCGGAGTTCATGGGGGAGAAAGGGGGGTGGAAGAGATAAACTCACTCGCCCTCAACAGGATTTAAGCGTTGATTGATGGTGACGTCTTGAATTACCTGAGTTTTGCCCGTCTTGGGCCAGAATATTTCCATCCGCTCGATCACCTCAGCCTTGCCGAGACCAATCATCTGAGTGAGCGGATTAGCGCCGAATGATCCACCACTGTTGACGTGCCGGTAGATGCTTCGTTGCTTCCCGGCGTCTGTCACGTCGATCTTGATGCGCGCACCGATCGCAGAGCGATTCGATTCGACTCCCGTGAGATGGATTGAAATCCAATTGTTCTCAAAGCCAGGATTCTCATAGAGCACATCGTAATATCGGTCGCCGTAATAAGCTCCACCCATTTGCTCAAACACGTCTTGGTCTCCATCCTGATCAAAGTCAGCAAAGGCGACTGCATGCCCTTTCTGAAGATTCCCAAAACCACCAGCAGTGGTGATGTCTGCGAATCGCTCCCCCCCTTTGTTCAAATACATCACATTGGGCATGAGCTGCTGATAGGGCGGATGCCCCGTTCCTAAGTAGAAGTCCAGAAACCCATCGTTATCGAGGTCTCCAAAATTAGATCCCATCGTCGCACAAGGCCGCTTCAAGTTCGCATCCGCACCTAATTCAATGAAGCCCTCGCCCGTGCCTTGATATAGCCGCGCAGGTTCAGCGGAGACGCGCTCTCCCATAAAGAACTGATGCAAATCGTGAGTTTTCGCGGAATATGCCGAAGCATAAAGGTCAAGCTGACCATCGTTATTGTAGTCCCAGAACCACACCGGAAATCCTTCGATGGGCTTCACCACATCGAGTTCTTTAGCAATATCACGAAAGGTGCCATCTCCATTATTGTGATACAGTCGGTTCTCGCTACCGAGATTAGAAACATAAAGGTCAGGCCAACGATCACCGTTGTAGTCTCCCCAAACGACGCCTTTTGTTTCCCGAAAATTCTCGACGCCACTCGCTTCTGCCACGTCCGTAAAGGTCTCGTCGCCATTGTTTCGGAAGAGCTGACAAGCAACAGCGTGATCCTTCGCCTCCGGAGTGCCTATGGTCGCCAGCGGCTCGTTCCCGACATAAAGATCGAGGTCTCCATCGAGATCAAAGTCTGCCCAAGATGCCGTCTGAGTTGGGAGACTCTTCTCCCCTAATCCAGAGATCATCGTGACATCGGTAAAGGTGCCTTCGCCGTTATTCCGGAGCAGCGAGTTCGGATGCTTCCCACGTTCACCCAACCATGCACCGCGCAAAACGAAGACATCGATGTAGCCATCGTTATTATAATCAGCCTGCACCATGTTCAGCCCGCCATACAAACCAGTGAGGCCCGCGCGATTCGTGCGATCCTCAAAGCCACCCTTTCCATCGTTCACGAAGTAACGCATTTGGCCATCCGCGTGCCAATCTGAAACCAAGAGGTCCACATCACCATCGCGATCAAAGTCATCTGTCACCGCGCCCCCTGAGAGGCCGAAGGTGTTCAAGCCCCCGGTCTTGGCGACATTTGCAAAAGTGGGGAAGTCTTCGTCTGATTGAAATCGTTCTGAAGAAATCAAGTATTGCGGCGGAACCTGATCGGGGTGTTCGCCCAGCGTCATGTAAGCAATATTGAGCAACCAGCGCGCACTTTGATGAGTCTCGGATTCTGGGCGAGACATTCCCAACACCGTTAACAAGGCGCGGATGGCTTCACGGGACCCTGTTTCCTGATCGTGAATCGCGCTTTCACGGATTGGAAAAATACAACTCTCGGGTAGATTTTGCGCGCAACAATTTTCTGTTTCGCCCAATCTTAGGTAGCCAATGGCAAGTGAGAAAAGTGCTTCAGGCGCGGCTCCTGGCATCTGCTTTTCGATTTGCCTCCCGACGCCAAAGGCATGTCGATAACCTCTGATCGCTCTAGCTTCGTCACCCCGAATGAGTAAGTAATTTGCAAGTGCCATGTGACGCTTCCATTCGTCCGGGCTGACCTCCTCTTTTGCTAGCAATCTTTGCATTTGAGACAGCGGAACTTTGCCCACGAGTTTACCTTGCTCCGCAGATTGCTCGCTTAATTGACGAAGCTGTCTTAGCATCAGCTCATGACTCTCCTGTCGTGCCTCTAAAATGGCGCTTTCTTCTGAGGTTTCATTCGTGCCGCGAACCTGCGTCCAGAAGTAAGTCGCGGAGATTCCGATTATGGCAGCACCGGCCGTGATAGAAATCACAGCACGATAAGGTTTGGTGGTTTGTCGGGGCACTTGAATTTTAGACACAGTCGAAAACCAGAGAACTACTGCTGAATCTCGACAGCTTTTCCGATTTCGACCTCATTGAATTTTCTAGAGCGACCATCAGGCCAGCGCACTTCGATCCCTGTGACTTTAGCCTCATCAGGCATTCCAATGTTCACGAGCGATGACGATTGTGAAAGGTAGCCGCTGCCAGCTGTGACTTCGAGACTCTTGTGTGTCCCATTATCGAAGCTGACCTTAATTCTCGCGCCAGCTGCAAGGGTGTTTCCGTCTTTACCGCGAAGCAGAATTCTCAAGGGCTTCTGTGCGTGGGGAGCCTGCTCGAATGCGATGAGATTGTCATCATTCACTCCTGCGACGAGATCGAGCTGGCCATCGCCGTTTAAGTCCACCGTCGTGAGACTCTTGGCATCGCCACCGACATACAACCCGCTTTTGCGTGGAGCGACAGCGGCGAAGCTCCCATCGCCATGTCCTTTCAGTAGAATACTAACGCCGCCAGCCATGCGCCCAGTCTCTGCCTGAGGACCATCGAAGTTCTGCACAAAGAAGAGATCAGCATTACTGTCACCATCGAAATCTCCAGCCACGATTCCAAACCCGGGAGAAATTTGTGCGAGCCGAGGGAAGGGCTTGAAGGTGAATTTACCACCCTCGTTGATGAATACCCCAGACTCTAGAGTATTCGCCTCGTAGCGTGATGATCCGTCGAGAGTCGTGGGCTCGTAGATGTCTTGTAGCCCTGCAAGTGCGAATGAAGTGTAAGTTCCGAACTTACCTTTCAAGTGAGGCATCGCGCCGGATGAGCAACTTAGACCGCGGACCGGGAGGAGGTTTTTGTCCCCAAATTTAGCTTCAATGATATTGCAGTTTCCATCCTTTTCGAAGTCTCCATAGTAAAGGAGAGTAGGCTTCTTTGCCGAAGCTTTGTACTTGGTGTTGAGACCGAAATTCGTGGCGGCATAGTCCATGTCACCGTCGTTATCCACATCAATTACGGTGATCCCATTCCACCACCCAAGGATTTCGGAGAGTCCGGCTTCGGTGGTTTGATCGACCAGTATGCCTTCGTGATTTCGGAAGTATTGAATCGGCCCCCATTCCTGAGCGACCAGCAAATCGACCCAACCATCGTTATCCACGTCGGACCAGACAACGCCAGTGACCAGTCCGGCCTCTTTGAGCACGGAGGTAGTTTGAGGAGCATTGCTAAACTTCCCTCCATCATTCTGCAACAAACGCGAGTTCGGTGTCAGCGGATATTGTCCAGGAATGATCCTCCCTCCGACAAAGAGGTCTAAATCACCATCTCGGTCATAGTCCGCAGCAGCGACCGAGCTTCCACTATCGAAGTTATCAGGAAGAGAGTCGTTTGCCGCTTTGGTGAATCTCCCGTTGCCATCGTTTAAGTAAATGCGGTCACGCAAGACTTCACTATCAGGATCGCATTCGACTCCACCACTGACGACATAGAGATCAAGGTCTCCATCAGAGTCCACGTCTAACCAGAGCCCTCCCATATCTTCAGACCCTTGATCGATCTCGGCGGCTGAGAAACTGATCTGGGTAAATTTTCCGTTTCCATCGTTTCGATGAATCTGTCCGGTATGAGTTCTCGCTCCGCCCAGCCATAAATCATCATCGCCATCACCATCGATATCTCCCCACGCCATTCCTGGTCCCAGCTGTGAAGAGCGATTTGGAAGCAAGGGCTGCCTCACAAAATCATTATAAGGGATTTCATTATGGCGAATTCCAGCGAGCGCGGCACTCGGTTTGAAAAGTGTCTCCGGAGTCGCAGGAGCCTTTGCCCGTATGGCCTTACCCTCAGGCTCTACGATGGTGAGTCGCTGGTTTGCATTAATATTTTCAAATGACTGGGAGTGCCCACTCGGCCATTGCACCGTCAGCCTCTTAATCTGCTTTTGATCGCTCTGATTACCTAAGCCGAAGTGGATGACAGGCTCCTGAGACGCCATGTAGCCACGGATTGGAGTTAGCTGGCGAATCTGTGTTCCAGTCTCTGTCTCGATGGTGACTTTCGCGCCGATGCCCCAGCTATTGAGACGGCCTTTTAAACGAATAACGACCCGGTTTCCACTTGCCGTGTTATTTTGGTAAACGCTTACGGGTTCTTCCAGATTACAGACGACTAGGTCCAAGTCTCCATCCCGATCGAAATCAGCCGTGGCCGAAGCAAAGCTCATCCCGACGTGATCGAGGCCCCAGTCTTTGCTGACGTTTTCAAACTCCAATTCGCCGAGGTTTCGGAAGGCCAGATTCTGTTCGCGAAGCTCGGGTGTTTTCGCTCGCATGTGCTTGTCCCACTCAGTTTCACCCAGATGGAGAATGTTAATCGCGGGATTGTCGGCCACGTTTAAGTTCCGCGACATTCCGTTGCTAAAAAAGACATCAACACGGCCGTCATTGTCAAAATCCGCCAAACGCACAGTCCAGGTCCAATCGGAATTTGCTAATTTGGTGAGGTGAGCAGCTTCCATGAAGCGGCCGCCGCGGCTGTTGAGGTAGACGGCGTTCCGCATGTATTGGCGTGGAACAGCGGTGTTTAGGAACTCAGCGCTGTCACTCATCGCGCCCATTCCCACTTTTTGTTTAAAGTGACTCGTACCGGACATGTCAGCGATGGCAAAGTCCATCGCTCCATCGCCATCGAGGTCTGCAAAATCGGCCCCCATCGAATACCAGGTGGTATGAGGGACCATTTCTTCGGTGGTGTTGGTAAAGGTCCCGTCGCCATTGTTGCGGTAGAGACGATCTGGGTCTTTGAAGTCGTTGCCGACATAAATATCGGGCCAGCCATCTTCATTGTAATCCCACCATGTTACCGAGTTTCCTTTACCCTTACCTTGGATGCCAGCTGATTGGCTAACGTCAGTGAAGCTGCCGTCGCCATTGTTCCGAACGAGACGATCAGGCTGACCTACCGCACCGTGATCGATTGAAATGCTACCCGGTTGCGCTCCTCTTCGGATCTTAGTGATCTCAAAGTATTTTTGAAAATCAGGTAGGATGCTTGGCCTCCCATTGATCATTCCCGCGATGGGTTTGTCCGTTTTACCACGAGGATCGTAGTAGAAGTTCGTCATGAGATAAAAATCAAGATCGCCATCAAGATCGTAATCACAAAACGACGGGGTATGCGCAGCGTCGACATAATCGATGCCGAACTGCTTCGCCTTTTCGGTGAAAACGCCCTTACCGTTGTTAATGAAGAGGTGATTCGGCGAATCAAAGTTACAGATGTAGATATCGAGATCGCCATCGTTATCGATATCCACGATCGCCGCTCCAGCACTCCAAGCATTTCCAGAATCTAACTTGGCCGCCTCCGTCACGTCCTCAAACTGCATCGGGCTCGTTTGGCGATAGAGCCGATTTTTCTTTGGCCCACTGGTCAGAAAAATATCCGGCCATCCATCGCCATTAATATCTCCAATTGATACCCCACCGCAAGAGACCGCGGAGGCAAAGAGGTGCTTCTGAGGGTGCGCCTGATCAATCGGATTGACGAAATCTATGCCTGTCATCTCCGGCGAAAGGGACTCGAACACCGTCTCAGCTTTACCACTCGTAGCCGCTTCGAGAGGTTCCGCTGAGAGTCCCGCAGGCCCAAGCTCGAGTTTTGTGATCCCGCTTACCTCTGTCGTACTGGAACCGGACGTTTTCACCTCGCTGTCTGTTCGGCAGCTGACAACTAGGAATGACAGACTCAACAGCGATGGGAGATTGATGAGAGAGCGAAATGAATTCATAGCGGTCTTTTTACAGTTCTTATAAATGTAGCTAAATCCTGAAAATCGAATGCCACGTATGCATCGAAGGCACATTCTGTTTACGTATTCGGCGGCTGAGTTACACTAAAAAAGGACCACCTCGAAAGGTGGCCCCCTAAATATTAAATCAATTGATGATTTCTGGCTTAAGCACGCTTACGACGCATGAAACCAGCAACACCTAAGAGAGCGAGTGCGAGAGAAGAAGGCTCTGGAACTGCTGCAGTAATTCCAGTAAGATCAGCCCCATTCAATCCAGTTCCCTGAATAGCAGCCGTCGTTCCAGCTTGGCTATCTTCGAAGTCCCAGTATGCACCAGCGCCGAGAGCCATAGGTCCCTGAGCTCCAGATGCCAAGTCGGCGATTTCGGCAGGTGTAAGAACAGAATCCCAAATTGCAATATCATCAAGCTGACCATCCCATGAAGGGCCACGAGTGTTATCGCGATTACCAATGATTATATCTGTGCTCGTATTGTTGGGATCGCCCGTGACAATACCAGCGCCTTCCGCGTTACCATTGACATACATCGTCTGCGTATCTGTAGTGTTATCGTAAGTGAAAGTTGCGTGATACCAAGTATTGGCAAGAATCGTTGTGGTTCCGTCACTATCGTTTCCCCAGTGACCTTGGGAGAGTGTATTAGAACCATCTCCGGCGTTTGCAGTATCCCGAGTACCAAGATGAAGGCCACGATTACCAGTGCCTACGAACCATGATTGACTTGCTGAGTCTGTGTTGATCCACAGTGAGATTGTGTAGTCGCCGAGTGCGGCACTTGCAATTCCAGTGCCTAGGTTTTCTGCCGATCCGTCGAACTCTAACGAACCTCCCGACGATCCGCCAGGAGCTCCTGCGGCCCAAGTAATTGCGCCTTGCGCATTCATTGTCAGCGCTACTGCGAGCACTGTAAGATGTAGTTTTTTCATAGATATGATTGCCAAAAATGGCTTGTGTGTTCGTCACAAACGTAACGTTATTAATACGTTACAAGAAATTGGCTCCTAACTCAAGCTCTAAATCAACGGCTAGAAATTTGCTTTTGGCGGAAAGTTCGAGAAGAGCGAATTTGGGCGGAATACATGGGGGAGAAAGGGGGGGTGTCGCGTCCTTCTTATCAAAGGTAGTAGATCAATCGCTCCAAGCAGCTAACATGATGGCTCAGGGATTGGATCACCTGTAAAACCATAAAAATGATTACCACCTGCTGGAACGCCCCCACAGGTGTTTTTGACATCTTGGGCTGCGGCTCGAGTCACTATATGCTTGTGTTGGCCTTAATCACCATGCCCATCTCCATCGCTATCGACTACTCCGCTGAGCGGATTCTCGATCACTGCCTGCCAGGCGATTTTACGAAACACTCGATCCAGTTCTGTCGAGGGGTAGCCCTGTTTGTTTCCTGGTAAATTGATTTCGTTTTTAATCAGGTCCGCAGACTTTTTGTAAAGGGTCGAATAGAAGACATAGCCTTCCAGTCGATCGAACCCGGTCCCGAGATGACCTCGGTGATCTTTCCAGATGGAGCGTTCTTTGCCGGTGACTGATTTGTGCAGGCTTTCGACGCCGGGCAGCTTCCCTTTCACCTGCAGAACCGCCGCCTTGGTCACTGCCAGAGACGTTGGAATGATAAAGATTTTTCCAGGGTATTCCTCCTGCATCTTGGTAATGAACCCTTTGAACAATTCGTGCTTTTCGGATTCCAGCTTGGTGAGCAGTCCAGCGGTATACTCCGACTCATCTTCGGGTGGCTTTCCACCCGTGAATGGCCAGAGCCGGATCCAAGCGTCCGACAGGTAGAACTTCATGTCCGGGTTGTACTTCAGGCAGTAATCGATCCAACAGCGATAGTATTCCGGCTGATCCTGATCGTAAGGCCCCCACAACATCGCATCCCAACCGGCATTTGCGATTGCCGGCAGCAAGATTGGCTTGGGCTTCTTGTCGAAGCCGAAGATCCCGTTTTCCTGCTCCCACTTGTAGCGGACGCTTCCCGTCATGCCGCCACCCGTATGGGTGTGAAGAGGCTGGGTGAAACCGGCTGCCTCACAAATGGCGGGTAAGGTGCTGTAACCAGGCCTCATGAAGCTGTGACCAGTGCCTACTATTCTTAACGCGCCATTCTCGGACTTTGGCAGGTCGGGAAAGTCCCCGCCATACTCCTTCATCAACTGCTCGGGAGTTAGGTAACAAACTGCATGCTCAGGAAACTTCTCTTCCTTCCAGCCTGGATCGGGGACAAAGGTGCCTTTTTTACCAGCAACTTTACCGCGACTGTTTCGCAGCGCTTTGCGATACGCGGCGGCCTCTTTTTCACTGAGCTTGCCATCGCCATCGGCATCAGATTCGGGAAACCGTTTTAGAAATTGAGCCAGTTGCTCCAGCGCCGCGGCAGAAGGCTGAGGTGTTGGTTTGTCGGGAGTGTCGGCGCCGCCCAGCTTCTTGACGAGTTCTACCTGTTCAGCTCGAGACAGGGTGCCGTCTCCATCGGAATCCGCATCGGGATATTTTCGCAGAAGCCCCTTTTCCACGACCGCCCACTCCCGCCCGGCCAGTTTGCCGTCACCGTTGCGATCGACTTGGGGAAGTTTGGCCAGAACTCGTTTCGTGAGTGCGGGTAGCACATCATCAGCAACAGAGGTGGCAGGGAACATCCCAACGAAGATGTAAGCGACTGCTAAGATGGTTAGTTTCTTCATAAAAATCTCTTAAAGAATAAAACCCTGACCAGTGCCTGTGGTTGCGCTCCGGCAGCTCGATTTCTAGTTTTTTTGCCTTTTCTGCTCCCAGTTCGGCTTCGATGCCACATAGGTGACTCCATGAGGCTCGTGATGCGTTGGTAGCTCTTTGGGCATCTTCATTTTACCTCCTGTTAGAGAGCTGTAGGAGATTAACCAAGCTATTGCGTTTGGTGGAATCTGATTAATCCGCGCGTGCTTCAAAATTAAAGTGCTCCCAATGCAGTCTCAGTAATTTTTTAGATCTCACACCTAGGAACACTTGAGCAACGATGATCGCCATTCAGTCGAGTTAGTGAAGCCGTCCAGTTTGGTAGATGCAGAGAGCAAAGCGGGATGAGATTCAGAGCGAATTTTGAAAAATCGATTCGAGAATTGTAAAAATGAGAAAATGAAATCCATAAGTGGCAGAACATGAACTGGCAACCTTGGAAGATGGGAGTTTGAAAGTGATGGATCGGTCGCATCTTTCATTAATGTGATGGAAGTTTTCAATCCTCTCAGCGCAGCTGTGAAATTCCCTTTCAGGGACTTGGGTCGAGGAATTGATGGAAAGGAATTCTTATTGCCGATCTTGCCCTCGGCGTTACTCCGTACTAGGCTCCGACCCGTGAAACGCGAGGCCTTACCTTTTCCCGCCCGACGAGATTCGCCCACGATCGACCAGATTGGCGTAGAAGAACGAGCCCAGAGGTATTGTGCCAGGAGCTTAAAGAAGGGGACCAAAATGTCGGCTTTGAAGTTGGCGGTATCGATGCTCGACGTGACCACTCTCGAGGGGGCTGATTCGGTCGGTAAGGTTCGCCAGATGTGCCAAAAAGCGATGCGTCCGCTTCCGGAGGATCCTTCGGTTGGACCTGCCGCTGCTGTTTGTGTTTATCCCCGAATGGTGAAGACAGCCGCTGACTCTGTGCGGGGCAGCAAAGTCAAGGTCGCTGCGGTTGCTACCCAGTTTCCCAGCGGTCAAATGCGACTCAAGGAAAGGCTTGCCGAGGTCCGCTACGCGGCTGGAGAGGGGGCGGATGAGATTGATATGGTCATTTCTCGCGGACAGTTTCTTCAAGGAGAATATCGGGCCATTTATGACGAGGTTGCGGCTTGCAAGGAGGCCTGCGGAAAGGCTCATCTCAAGGTGATTCTGGAAACCGGTGAACTCACCACTTATGACAACGTGCGCTACGCCAGTGACATGGCGATGGGTGCAGGAGCCGATTTCATCAAAACTTCAACGGGTAAGGTGCCTATCGCTGCAACCCTTCCAGTCACTCTCGTCATGCTTCAGGCAATCGAGGATTTTTACGAACGAACTGGTCGCATGGTGGGAATGAAACCTGCCGGTGGCATTTCGAATGCCAAACTAGCTTTGCAATACCTAGTGATGGTTCGTGAAGTCTTGGGACCGAAGTGGCTTACCAATGACTGGTTCCGCTTTGGAGCCAGCTCACTGACCAATGACTTATTGATGCAGATTCGAAAGCAGGAGACCGGCCGATATCAGAGCGGAGACTATTTTACCCAGGATTAATATAATGAGTGCCAATGATTTTCTCTCAGGAGGCTTTTCGCCTGCCCCTGAATCCACCGACCACTTCGAGATCAAGAAGTCCTACGATCTCTATATCGGAGGCAAATGGGTCAAGGCGTCCAAACAATTTTCAACGAGTAATCCAGCGACCGGTGAAATTCTTTCCGAGGTCGGTTTAGCTGGAAAGAAGGAGGTTAATCAAGCGGTTAAGGCTGCTCGAAAAGCTTACAATGACGTTTGGTCCAAGATGCCGCCATCGGAGCGCGGGAAATATCTCTTCCGAATTGCTCGGCTCATTCAGGAACGGGCCCGCGAATTTGCGGTTGTGGAATCAATGGACGGCGGAAAACCAATCCGCGAAAGTCGTGATGTTGATGTCCCGTTGGCAGCTTCGCATTTTTTCTACCATGCTGGTTGGGCTGACAAGCTGAACTACGCTTTCCCGGGAGTCGAAGTCGGGCCTATCGGAGTGGTTGGGCAGGTGATCCCCTGGAATTTCCCCCTTCTGATGGCCGCTTGGAAAATAGCCCCGGCGCTTGCTTGCGGTAATACGGTTGTCCTAAAGCCCGCCGAGACTACTCCACTTACGGCTCTCAAACTCGCCGAGCTTATCGAGGACTCTGGACTTCCCGCAGGAGTTGTGAATATTGTGACAGGTGCTGGAGAAACCGGTCAGGCATTATTAGAGCATCCTGATGTCGACAAGGTGGCCTTCACTGGCTCGACCACCGTTGGTAAAACGATTCGACGCTCTTTGGCCGGGACCGGCAAACGCTTTACCCTCGAACTCGGCGGCAAGGCGGCGAATATCGTTTTTGAAGACGCGCCGATCAATGAAGCCGTTGAGGGAATCGTGAACGGAATCTTCTTTAATCAAGGTCACGTTTGCTGCGCCGGGTCACGTCTGTTCGTGCAGGAGAGCATTGCGAATAAGGTAATCAAAAAACTTCAGAAGCGAATGGAGACTTTGGTTGTGGGCGACCCGCTCGATAAAAATACCGATATCGGAGCCATCAATTCCAACGAACAATTGGAGCGGATCAAGATTCTGGTGAAAGCTGGTAAAGAAGAGGGCGCATGTATTTGGCAGCCCTCTGGTGGAGTTCCTCGAAAAGGAAATTGGTTTAAACCAACCTTGTTTACGGAGTGTGCCCAGAGCCACCGAATCGTCCAGGAGGAGATCTTCGGGCCGGTGCTTGCCATTCAGACTTTCCGAACTCCTCAAGAAGCTCTTACCAAGGCCAATAATACCCCCTATGGATTAAGCGGAGGAGTTTGGACCGATAAAGGTTCCAAGATTTTCAAAATGGCCACTGGTCTAAATGCTGGAGTGGTTTGGGCCAACACTTTCAACAAGTTCGATCCGACTTCTCCTTTTGGCGGATACAAGGAAAGCGGAATCGGAAGAGAAGGAGGGCTTCACGGCCTGTCCGCATACTGTCAACTCAGCCACTAAAACGAAGCGATTTTCATTATGAGCAATCTTGGTATTCCTAAGACCTACAAACTCTTTATTGGAGGCAAGTTTCCCCGGACTGAATCGGGGCGGATTCTTGAGGTCACTGGGCCGAAAGGTGAATTTCTGGCTAATGCTTCGCGGGCAAGCCGGAAGGATTTCCGAAATTGTGTTGTCGCGGCACGCAAGGCAAGCCGTGCTTGGGCGGGGTCGAGTGCCTATCTTAGAGGGCAGATTCTTTACCGTATTGCCGAGGTTCTCGACGGTCGGTCGGATCAATTTGTCAAGGAGATCGTCCTGCAAGGTAATACCGCGAAGGCGGCTCAAGATGACATCGCAGCCGCAATCGATTTGCTGGTCCATTACGCGGGGTGGAGTGACAAATACCAACAGCTCTTTTCCTCGGTGAATCCGGTGAGTTCTCCGTATTTCAACTTTTCGATTCCCGAACCCTCGGGGGTCGTTGCTATGATTACTCCTTCGAACGGCTCGCTGACCGGATTGGTTTCGGTCCTTGCTCCGGTTCTGGTGGGTGGCAATGCCTCGGTTGTCCTTGTCTCCGGAAATCCACTCTCTGCGATTTCCTTTGCCGAGGTGCTCGCGACCTCGGACGTTCCCGGTGGGGTGATCAATATTCTCACCGGCCATCGTGCTGAATTGATTCCGGAATTTGCCCGCCACATGGATGTGAACGCAATTCTTCTCTGTTCCGATGATTCCGCAGAGCGCAAAGGCGCTGAACTGGAAGCGGCGGAAAACCTGAAGCGGGTGGTTCTGCAGCCGGACAAGGCACTTTCACAAAGCCCGTATCACATTCTCGACTTCCAGGAGATTAAGACGACTTGGCATCCGGTGGGGGTGTGAGATTTTTGAAAATCTCCGCTTGCTTTCGATTTTTTTTTTTCTAGTGTCGCGCGCACCAAGTTGGTGGCCGTAGCTCAGTTGGTAGAGCCCCTGATTGTGATTCAGGTTGTCGCGGGTTCAAGTCCCGTCGGTCGCCCCATTTTTTTAAATGCCGTTCTCCTCGTGGAGAGCGGCATTTGCTTTTTGTGTTCCAGCGCACTTGAAATACCCGTCCGGTCCCGCTTGACTCACGCTTACATGAGCGAAGCAGCACATTCGGCCCTTTCCCAAATCGTGGGAGGCACTTCCAAGGTGATTTCCGAGAAGGAACTCGATAAGAAACTCAAAGAGGGACGTCCTTTGCGCATTAAATTTGGAGTGGACCCTACTGCGCCAGATATTCACCTGGGTCACACTGTTCCTCTTGAGAAGCTCCGCCAGTTTCAGGAAATGGGGCATCAGGCGATTCTTCTTATCGGTGATTTTACGGCGACGGTTGGCGATCCCACCGGCCGAAGCACCGCGCGTCCGCCACTCACCCGCGAGGAGGTGCTTTCAAATGCCGAAACCTATACCGAGCAGGCTTTCAAGGTTCTCGACCGTGAAAAAACTGAGATTATCTTTAATGGTGATTGGTTTCGAAAGATGACCTATGAGGATGTTCTCAAGCTCAACGCGCGGGTAACCCTCCAGCAAATGCTTCAACGCGAGGACTTCAAGGAGCGCGTTTCCAAAGGAACCGAAGTGAGACTTCACGAAATCCAGTATCCCATTATGCAGGGGTGGGATTCGGTCGAACTTCGGTCCGATGTCGAAATCGGCGGGACGGACCAACTTTTTAATATGCTCGTGGGTCGTGACCTTCAGAAGGAAGAAGGGCAATCCCAGCAGTCGGTCATCTGCATGCCTCTTCTTGAGGGGCTCGACGGAGTCAAAAAGATGTCCAAAAGCGCTCACAACTATGTGGGAGTCAGCGAGGGTCCCAACGAGATGTTCGGGAAATTGATGAGTATCAGCGATGATCTCATGGACCGATACTATCTCTTACTCCTCGGTGATGCGCGCGATGAGGTGATCCATCCGATGGAGGCCAAGAAGGAGTTGGCCTGTCGAATCGTGGCTCGCTATCATAGCGAGGAGGAGGGCAAAGCTGCCCGAGAAGACTGGGAAACACGTTTTTCCAAGCGTGATCTCAATGCTGCGGACCTCCCTGAGATGGATGTATCTGAACTGAGTGGCAACGTATTGCAGGTTGTGAGCCACGTCTTTAAAGATGCGTTTGGACTGGAAAAATCGAATGGGGAGCTGCGAAAGCAGTTTATTACTACCGGCGCAGTCCAGCTCGATGGCGAGAAATTGACCGATCCCATGGCCGATTTTCAGGCGGAAGCGGGCCAGATCCTCCGGCTCAGCAAGAAACAGAGTGTTCGTCTGGTTTAAACCAAATTCTTCATTTGCGACGTTTTCCTATTCAAGAAATGCCACTGGCCCTATCAACGGGTGTGGGTTAATTTCACACACCGAAATTCTATGACTGATTTTTTATACGGACTCTTACTCGTGATCATCGTGATCGGGTTGTTCAACATCATGATCTTTGTCCACGAGTTGGGCCATTTTCTCGCTGCCCGCTGGCGTGGCCTACAAGTAGACCGTTTCCAGATTTGGTTCGGCAAGCCGATTTGGAAGAAGACCATCAACGGGGTGCAATACGGCTTGGGTTGGATTCCAGCAGGTGGTTTTGTCGCCCTCCCGCAAATGGCGGCAATGGAGTCCATTGAGGGAGAAAACCTAGACAAGGATAAGCTCCCTCCGGTTTCTCCACTCGACAAGATCATCGTTGCCTTCGCGGGACCTCTTTTCAGCCTGATGTTGGCCGTTGTTGCCGGATTTTTGGTTTGGGGAATGGGGAAACCTCAGGATTCGATTAAATCGAATTTGGTTGGAGGCGTCATTCACGGGAGTCCTGCTGATGGAAAGCTAGCGCCGGGAGACAAGATTCTGAAGGTCGATGGCGAGCCTGTTGACTGGTATGTTGGTAAGGTTTTTGACGATATTCGGACTCGGGTGATGTTGACCAAAGGCGACACCATCGACTTTGAAATTGAGCGGGGTGGAAAAGTCATGGTTGTGACCACAGAGTTTGACATTCATGAAACCGGAGTTTTCCAGAGAAAGGCGCTTCCCGATCCTGGGATCACCGCTCCCGGACCTGCAATCATTGGCAGTTTGGCGGGAGGGAAAGGCGAGAGTCCGGCTAAGCGAGCCAATCTTCAGGTTGGCGATCAGGTTTTGAAGGTGAATGGCAAGGAGATTTTTGGGACCTATCATGTCAGCCAGCTCATTCGTGCCAATGAATACAAGGCTTCGACTTTCACGGTAAAGCGTGGAGACGAAGTGATGGATGTCGAAGTGACTCCGCTCAAGCCCAAGGGGGATGTTTACAAAGACCCCATGGTTGGGATTGCCTGGGACCGGAGAGCGGGAGTTGTTACGGAAATTACCAATCCAACCCCTTGGGAACAGGTTCGCGACAGTCTGCGAACGATGTGGATTACGATTAAGATCATTTCCTCACCAGATTCGAATATTGGCCCTGATCAGCTCGCCGGTCCGGTTGGAATCGCTCGTACTAAGTTTTTGCTTCTACAAGAAGAGCACGGTTGGCTTCGGGTTCTGGCCTTCTTTGTTTTGTTCAATGTGAATCTGGCAGTGCTCAATATGTTGCCTCTGCCGGTTCTGGATGGCGGTCACATCGTCATGGCAATTTTGGAGGCCGTGCGTGGAAAACCTCTTCCGGCACGGTTCCTTGAGGTGATTCAGGCTGGCTTTGCCCTGCTTCTGATGGGCTTTATGCTCTACATCACGACAAAGGATCTTGGAGATATCTTTATCGGGGGATCTGAAGCTCCCGAGCTGGAGTGGCCCGAGAGTCCAAATTCAGGGTAAGCTTGCAGCACAGTGCCAAAGCTGACTAATCTAAGACCCCCATGAGATCTTCAAAACCATCGGTGAATGTCGCCCGGGTGATTTACGTCGTCCTCTGCCTGCTGGCCGGCTTTGCTGTGGTGCTGGGGGCTCCTGAGGTGCCGCTCTGGGTGGGACTCTTCGGCGGGCTCATGGTCGCGATCTTTTTCATCTTCGTGGAGAGTTCGATGCGCAGTTTCACCTTGCGTGGATTTTCGACGGCGACTTTCGGTATTGG